>NZ_MEBQ01000045.1:0-349884 GCF_001722105.1 Salinivibrio sp. SS3
TCTGTAGTGAGTCAAAACGACAATGGCATGTTAAGCAGTACGAGCTTGGTGTTTGACAACGCCGGACACTTGCGCGGCAGTTACGACAAATTGCACCTATTTGATGTAGAAGTGGCCGATGCCCACGGACGGTATTGCGAGTCTGACTACTTTGAGGCCGGTGACCGTCTCGCCACACTCGATACGCCCTTTGGCTGCCTTGGATTAAGTATCTGCTACGATGTTCGTTTTGCACCCATGTATCAAGCGCTACGCGCCCAAGGTGCCGATATCATAACCGTGCCAGCGGCCTTTACCCGCGTGACCGGTCAAGCGCATTGGGAAACCTTGTTGCGGGCGCGAGCAATAGAAACCCAATGCTGGGTAATTGCGGCAGGGCAGTGTGGTGAGCATAGTAAAGGACGCCAAACCTGGGGGCACTCGATGATCATCGATCCCTGGGGACAGGTCGTGGCGTCGCTGGGGAGTGAGCCCGGCGTGACCTGGGCTGAGCTTGATTTAAGCATGGGGGAATCCATTCGGCATAAGATGCCCGTACTGTCTCATACCCGGTTGCAAAGCCAACTGAAATAGCGCACCCTCGGCGCGTTATCTTTTTTCTCGGCTGCCGGCTCGGCAGCCACAACCAAGAGTAAACGAATGAGTCTGGAACAGGTCGAAGAAACCTTGCTGCGCCCGGCGGGCGTGAGTGAGTCGCAACTGCATGCGACACTGGCGCACCTGAGCGGTCGTCAGATTGACTACGGTGATATTTTCTTCCAATCCACCTGGCATGAATCCCTCGCCTTGGAAGACAGCATCATTAAAGACGGTTCATTTAATATCGACCGCGGGGTCGGTGTGAGAGCGATCAGCGGTGAAAAAACCGGATTTGCCTATTCGGATCAGCTCACCCCCGATGCCTTGATGCAAAGTGCCACTGCAGCACGTGGGATTGCCCCGGCTGGCGGGCACGGCAAAGTGAGCGCGTTTTCTGCGGTGCAAGCAAGGCCGTACTATGGTCCCATTGATCCGCTCGCGAGCCTAACCCGCGAGCAAAAAATCGCTCTACTCAAAGAAATAGACAGCTACATCCGTGCCAAAGAGCCACGGGTGAAAGAAGTGAATGCCAGCCTAAACGGCCTTTATGAGCAAGTGCTGGTGGCCGCCACCGATGGCACCTATGGCGCCGATATTCGTCCATTGGTTCGCTTGTCGGTTTCTGTATTGGTTGAACAAGATGGACGCCGTGAACGCGGCAGTGCGGGGGGCGGTGGCCGTTATGGCTATGACGTATTCTTGCAAGAGGATGCAGGTAAGTCACGCGCGCTGCAGTTTGCCGATGAAGCGATTCGCCTAGCCCTGGTAAACCTGCGCGCCGACGCGGCACCGGCAGGGACCATGCCCGTGGTGTTGGGGGCCGGCTGGCCAGGCGTCTTATTGCATGAAGCGGTCGGACACGGCTTAGAAGGAGACTTTAACCGAAAAGAGTCATCGGTATTTACCGGTCGCCTTGGCGAGCAGGTCACCTCACCGCTGTGTACCATTGTTGATGATGGCACCATGAATGATCGCCGCGGCTCAATGAGCATCGATGATGAGGGGGTGCCGGGTCAGTACAATGTGTTAATCGAAAAGGGTGTGCTCAAAGGCTATATGCAAGATAAGCACAATGCCAGCCTCATGGGCGTCGCACCCACCGGTAATGGCCGTCGTGAGTCGTATGCGCATCTGCCGATGCCGCGGATGACCAATACCTACATGCTAGGCGGTGAAAGCTCGCCAGCGTCGATGATTGCCAGCGTGGAGCGTGGCTTATACGCGCCAAACTTTGGCGGCGGTCAGGTCGATATTACCTCGGGTAAGTTTGTTTTCTCCACCTCAGAGGCTTACCTGATTGAAAACGGTGAACTGACCACGCCAGTGAAAGGGGCGACCTTAATTGGCAGCGGCGTCGAAGCGATGCAGCAAGTCTCTATGGTGGGGAATGATTTGGCCATCGACCCCGGTGTCGGGGTGTGTGGTAAAGCCGGACAAAGTGTTCCAGTGGGGGTTGGCCAGCCGACCTTGAAGCTGGATGCGATGACAGTCGGAGGCACTGAGTCCTAAGTCTGCACGCCAGTGCGGGGCACTGGCGTGGCATTTTATAGGCTTTGGTCGTAAAAGCTTTTGAGATACTGGAAAATCTCGCGATACGCCTTGGACGGTTTGTTTTGCTGCTGCTCTTTTTTAGCCTGGCGTGCTAGCTGACGTAAACGTTGACGATCGGCATCAGGGTACAGCAACAGCACATCGCTAATCGCACTGTCGCCTTGGTCAATGATGCGGTCACGCAGTTGCTCAAGCTTGTGAAGCTCGACCGTTTGCTGAGCATGCTTATTTTGCAACTTATCAAGCGCTGCCTGAATCGGCTCAGGGTCACGAGAGCGCATAAGCTTGCCAACATATTGTAGTTGGCGACGGCGCGCTTCGTTCTTCAAGCGTTGGGCGTCTGTAATCGCGCTGAGCAAGTCATCGTCGAGCGGGAATTTTTCTAACACGGCTGGTTTGAGTTTGACCAGTGCTTCGCCAAGTTCTTGCAAGGCAAGCATATCGCGTTTCATCTCGGACTTGCTGACCCAGATGATCTCTTCCTCTTCCTCCCAGGGAGCGGGTTTATTTTTACGGCCCATGTTCAACCTCAGTGAGAATGTGCAATGACACGTATGTTAACAAGAAATGCGCCCAAACGCGGGCTTTTTTATCATAGGCGCGTGGCGCTGAGTGTGTCGAACTTGAATGCGAATCAAAAAGGTCAACTATGAGTGTGAAACAACAAGTCGCCGAGCAAGAGCAGCAACTTCGTCAAGCTGTCAGCCGTGCGCTCGACATGGCATCGGCCAAAAGTGACCAGGCGGAAGTGGCGATTACCAAAAGTACCGGCATCAGCGTCAGCTCGCGGATGGGCGAAGTCGAGAACGTGGAGTTCAATCAAGATGGTGCCCTTGGGATCACCGTTTACCGGGATCAGCGCAAAGGCAGCGCATCCACCACTGATTTGTCGGACAAAGCGATCGCGAAAACCGTTGAAGCGGCGCTTGAGATCGCAAGCTATACTTCGCCGGATCCTTTCGGAGGCCCAGCACCTAAAGCGTTAATGGCCTTTGACTATCCTGACCTCGATTTATTCTATCCCGATGAGCCCGAGCCGGATACCGCCGCCGCGTTGGCGATTGAAGCCGAGCAAGCGGCACTGAGCCATGACAGCCGAATCAAGTTCAGCGATGGTGCCAGCTATGACAGCCACTATGGGGTGCGTGTGTATGGCAACAGTCATGGCATGCTCGGCAGTTATCCCTCGAGCCGCCAAGCGCTAAGCTGCTCAGTGATAGCGGAGAGTGACGCAGGGATGGAGCGTGACATGAGCTACACGGTGGCACGGGACAAAGCGGACTTATGGACACCGGCCTTTGTGGGAGTCGAAGCGGCCAAACACGCTGTGGCGCGCTTAAACCCACGCAGTGTGGCGACATGCCAAGTGCCAGTGATGTTCGATCGCAGTGTGGCTACTGGGCTGTTTGGCCATTTGGTGATGGCGATCAGCGGTTCAGCGCTTTACCGCAAGTCCTCTTTCTTATTGGATAAGAAAGGCGAGCAGATCTTCCCAGATTGGCTCACCATCAACGAGTTACCCCATGTACGAAAAGGCGCCGCGAGTGCACCCTTTGATAGTGAAGGAGTGATCACACAAGACAGGCGCATCATTGAAAAGGGGGTATTAAACACCTATCTCGCCACCAGTTATGCCGCGCGTAAGCTAGGCATGGAACCAACCGGCCATGCCGGCGGCATTCACAACTGGTACGTGAGCCACACCGGCCAAGATGCCGATGCCATGCTAAAAACCTTAGGCACGGGGTTATTGGTGACTGAGTTGATGGGACAAGGAGTGAACCCAGTGACTGGCGATTACTCACGCGGTGCCGCTGGTTTTTGGGTGGAAAATGGCGAGATCCAATACCCGGTGAGCGGGATCACCATTGCCGGCAATCTTAATGAGATATTTGCTAACATTGTCGCGATTGGTACCGATATCGAGACGCGCAGCCAAATTCAAACCGGCTCAGTGATCATTGATGGCATGAAGGTGGCCGGAGAGTAACGCCTCGGTCAGCCACCCATTCCTGACGGAGAGACCACCAAGCACGTGTATCGTGCTTGGTGTTTTTTTATCCGGCGATAAAGGCCAGTAACAGCACACCCAATACCAAGCGGTAGATCACGAAGGGTAACATGCCCACCCGTGTCACCAGCTTTAAAAAGGCGTGAATACACGCGTAAGCACTGACAAACGACACCAATAGCCCAACACCGATCGCATCCATGGCCACCGGCTCTGGGCTGGTCGCCAATTGCAGCCCCAGATAGGAGCCAGCGAGGGTAATGATAGGAATCGACATCAAAAACGAAAATCGTGCCGCGGCTTCGCGCGTATAACCGAGCATTAATGCCGCAGTGATGGTGGCGCCTGAGCGCGACGTCCCAGGAATCAAGGCAAGGGCTTGCGCCACACCTATCAGTACGGCGCGGTAGGGCGTGGTTTGATACTCATCGCATGTTTGGGTCGCTTTGCGATCCGCCCACCACAATAAGCCACCAAAAATCAGTGTGGTTGCCGCGATTACCCAGGCCGTACGCAGGTAAAGCTCGATCACGTCTTTTAAAAACAAACCGGCCACACACGCTGGGATCGTGGCTAAGACGATCATCCATGCCAATTGACTATCCGAGCTGTGCTCACCCTTGAGAGAGGCAAAAAAGGCTTTAAGGAGATTCCACACTTCACGGCGAAAATACCCCACCACTGCCGCCAGTGTGCCGACGTGTACAGCAACGTCAAAGGCAAGGCCCTGATCGGCCCAGCCAAAAAGCTGTGAAGGCAGAATAAGGTGCGCGGAGCTAGAAATAGGAAGAAACTCGGTTAATCCTTGAATCAAGGCCAAAAAAAAGGCTTCAAAGAGGCTCATGGTGCTTAAATATCCTTCAAATACGTTGGCGTCTCAATCGGCCATAGTGGTTGGTCTTGGTCAAAGGTCTGCCAAAGCTGGGCGAACGTCCGGCCATCGCCAGGAATGGCTTGGTCAGGGCAGAGCTCGGCGAGTGGCCACAGGGTAAAGGCAAATTTGTAGATATCATTGCGTGGCAACGTTGGCCCTTTTGCCTGGCAGTGTTCGCCAAAGGTGAGTAGGTCTATGTCTATGGTGCGATCGCGGCATTTGGGGTCGTTGCGCTCTCTTCCTTGTTGCGATTCAATGTCACGAACGGCTTGCCAAAAGTCGTGCAACGGAAGCGAGGTGTGAAGCTCGGCAATCAGGTTGTAAAAGTGAGGGCCTTCAAACCCGACTGGTTCGGCTTCAAAAATGCGGGAAAAGCGACAGTGTGGGTCAAGCTGGCGCAAGGCTTTAACGGCCTGTTCGATGTGATAATCGCGCTCGATATTAGAGCCGATACTAAGTAATGCTTGTGTCACCGTGTGCCTCGCTCTATGACTACACCCACGTTACGAGCCTGAGCGACTGCGCCTGGCTTGGCCACCCGCACTCTAATCCAGCTGACGCCAAACTGGGTTTGAATTAATTGAGCAACCTCTTCCGCCACGCGTTCGATCAACGCACAGCGGCTGGCCTGTACATGGGCGATAACCGCCTCACTGATACTGGCATAATCAAGCGCTAGCGCCACGTCATCCTGCTGGGCGGCGGGTTGATTATCGTGCGCCATGTCAATATCGAACACCAACTTTTGCTGGATGGTTTGTTCCCAATCGTAGACACCGATAGTGGTGTACACGTCGAGTTGCTCTATGAATACGGAATCCATGTTTTTTCACACTCCGTGACAGGTCGGATACCACTGTGGTAAGAAAGTTCGTATTATTGGATGTGTTCATTGACAGATGGATACGCAATGCGTTCCGATCCATGATAGGTTTATCGATGAACGTCGGCGCACTATAGCAACGAATGCGGCACAAACTCTAGGGATTTCACATGACTGCACTGGCCATTGCCATCATCATCGCTGCCTACTTACTTGGCTCTGTGTCCAGTGCCGTGTTGGTTTGTCGCGCGTTTGGCTTGCCAGACCCAAGAGATCAAGGGTCGAAAAACCCAGGGGCGACGAACGTTTATCGTCTCGGTGGGCGCTTTGCTGCGGCCTGGGTGCTGCTGTGTGACATGCTAAAAGGGATGATCCCCGTTTGGCTAAGCTACCTGATTGGCATTAATCCATTTCTACTGGGCCTTATCGCCATTGCGGCCTGTCTAGGACATATTTACCCGGTCTTTTTCCATTTCCGTGGCGGCAAAGGGGTGGCGACCGCACTGGGCGCCATGGCCCCGATTGGTTTGAGCTTAACTGGCCTGCTAGTGGTGACCTGGGGGGTGGTGCTTGTGTTGACGGGCTACTCGTCACTCAGTGCGATTGTGACAGCGATCGTCGCCCCGCTATTTACCTGGTGGATAAAGCCGCAATTTACCATGCCCGTTGCCATGCTTTCGTGTTTGATTTTGTTTCGTCACTACGACAATATCCGGCGCTTGCTGGATGGTGATGAAAAACCCGTGCTTCTTGGTTGGTGGCGACGTTAGCGACGGGTGAGGGGCAGGTTACGCTAGCGCGTTCGCAGCAAAAAAGGCAGCCTCAGGCTGCCTTTTGTCTGTCTGGTTTGACCAACGACTATGCGTCGGTTTCGACCGCGGCAAGCGTGTCGAGTGGCCAACGTGGCTGGGCTTTTACACCGAGACCCAGATGCTCGCCGTTTTTAAGCCGCTGCATGCCCGCGTAAGCGATCATTGCGCCATTATCGGTACAAAACTCAGGACGAGGATAGAACACATCGCCGCCGCGCTTTTGCGTCAGCGCCTCCAGCTTTTCCCGTAAATGACGGTTGGCACTCACGCCGCCCGCGACCACTAAGCGATTCAGACCGCACTGATCGAGCGCTCGCTTACACTTAATAGCTAAGGTATCGACCACGGCATCTTGAAACGCATAAGCAATATCGGCGCGCGTTTGTTCGTCCGTCTCATTAGCGGCGATGGTATTGGCGGCAAAGGTTTTTAAGCCGGAGAAGCTAAAGTCTAACCCGGGGCGATCGGTCATCGGGCGTGGAAAAGTAAAACGGCCGTGGGTGCCGTTTTCTGCCAATTTCGACAGCAAGGGGCCGCCGGGATAATCGAGATTCATCAGTTTGGCCGTTTTATCAAACGCCTCACCGGCGGCGTCGTCAATTGACTCACCAAGAATGCGATATTGACCAATCCCTTTCACTTCGACCAGCTGTGTATGTCCGCCAGAGACCAATAAAGCAATAAATGGAAACGGCGGCGGGTTATCTTCTAGCATCGGGGCGAGAAGGTGACCTTCCATATGGTGAACGCCCACCGCGGGGACTTGCCATGCATAGGCCAGACTGCGTCCAATGGTTGAGCCAACCAGCAAGGCACCGACTAGGCCGGGGCCCGCGGTATAAGCAATTCCATCAATCTGAGCGGGGGTGAGGTTTGCCTCCGCCATGGCCGCTTTAATCAGCGGCAAGGTTTTTTTAACATGATCGCGCGAGGCAAGTTCAGGCACCACGCCACCATAATCAGCGTGAAGCTTGACTTGGCTGTAAAGTTTATGTGACAGAAGGCCCGCTTGGTCGTCGTAGATGGCGACGCCGGTTTCGTCACAAGATGTCTCTATGCCTAGAATGCGCATCATAACCTCAGAATAACAGCCGATAGATGGAGTGCTTACAGTCATGCTTCACGTATTATTGTGATGACCAAAGCGAAGAAGACAGTGTCAGCGCAGGCTGACCGTGCGCGCAATCTTACATGGCTTAGAAGTAATTCGCCAGATGCGCTTTACAATCACCCCCTATTCGGATTAGAATTTCGCACCATTTTTAATCAAGGCTGGCCAATTGTTCGCCAGCAGTAACTGACAACCCCCGAGGTGAAAGGCACATGCCAGTAGTTAAAGTACGTGAAAACGAACCATTTGACGTAGCACTGCGTCGCTTTAAGCGCTCTTGTGAGAAAGCCGGTATTCTTTCTGAAGTTCGTCGTCGTGAGAACTATGAAAAGCCAACGACCGTTCGCAAACGCGCTAAAGCTGCCGCTCAGAAGCGTCACCTGAAGAAGTTGGCCCGCGAAAACCAACGCCGCGTACGTCTGTACTAATAAAGACAGATTCAGGAAGGTGCTATGGAATTGCTTGAACGTCTAAAAGACGCCCAAAAAACGGCGATGAAACAAAAAGACAAGGCGCGTCTCGGGACGCTTCGCCTTGTGATGGCAGCGATTAAACAGCAAGAAGTGGATACCCGTCAGTCGCTTAGCGACGAAGCTATCCTGGCTGTGCTGACCAAAAATGTGAAGCAGCGCCGTGATTCCGTAGCCCAGTACCAAGCAGCCGGTCGTGATGATCTTGCCGAGACAGAGCTTGCCGAGATTGCGGTGATAGAAGAATTTCTACCCCAACCGTTAAGCGATGACGAGGTCGATGCATTGGTGAAAGCAGCGGTTGAGAAAGCCGGTGCATCGTCAATGCAAGACATGGGCAAAGTCATGGGGGTATTAAAACCTCAGGTTCAAGGCCGTGCTGATATGGGAAAAGTAAGCCAGCGTGTTAAAGCACACCTAGGCTAGTCTTTTTCCACTCTATAACAAGCCGTGCTTTCCTCATTTGGACGGCGCGGCTTGTTTGCTTCTCTCCCTATAAATTTCAGGTTATGGCAGGCAGAATCCCGCGCGCATTCATTGATGACTTGCTTTCACGTCTCGACATCGTTGAGATCATTGATGCACGGGTCAAGCTCAAGAAAAAAGGCAAAAACTACAGTGCCTGTTGCCCTTTCCATAACGAAAAGACGCCTTCATTCAGTGTAAGCCAAGACAAGCAGTTTTATCACTGCTTCGGATGTGGTGTGCACGGCAATGCTATCGACTTTGTGATGGAATTCGAGCGACTGGAGTTTCCTGATGCCATCGAAGAGCTCGCCAGCACCTTAGGCTTAGAGGTACCTCGTGAGCAAACCGGGGGCGGCAACACGCGTCCGAGTATGCCCAGTGATGACAAGCGTCAGATCTACGAGATGATGGAAGCCATTGCGCGTACCTACAGTGGCGAACTACGCACTGATGCGGGGCAAGTAGCCATTGATTACCTAAAACAGCGTGGTCTATCCGGCGAAGTAGTTAAGCAATTTGGTATTGGCTTTGTCCCGGATAAATGGGACACCATTAAGCGCCGCTTTGGTCGCAATCAAGCTGATATTCGTCAGTTGCTCACCGCTGGCATGTTGATTGAGAACGATAACGGCCATAGCTACGACAGATTCCGTGGCCGCGTGATGTTCCCAATCCGTGATCGCCGTGGGCGAGTAATCGGTTTTGGTGGCCGTGTATTAGGGGATGGCACCCCCAAATACCTTAACTCGCCAGAAACGCCGATTTTCCATAAAGGGCGTGAGCTATACGGCTTGTATGAGGTGATGCAACGCTATCGCCATCCCGAGCGTATACTCGTGGTAGAAGGGTACATGGACGTGGTCGCGTTGGCGCAATTTGGCGTAGATTATGCGGTGGCCTCCTTGGGCACCTCGACCACGGGCGAACATATTCAAACCCTTTTCCGGCAAACCGGTACTATACTGTGTTGCTACGACGGCGATAGAGCGGGACGCGATGCCGCTTGGCGGGCGATGGAGCAAGCGCTGCCTTATATCCACGATGGCCGCCAGTTAAAATTTATGTTTTTGCCTGACGGTGACGACCCGGACTCTATCATCCGCCAAGAAGGCAAAGAAGGGTTTGAGCAGCGTCTGGGCGAGGCGCAGAGTTTATCGACCTTTATGTTTACCACCTTGCTCAAGCAGGTGGATACCAGTAGCCAAGAGGGGAAAGCCAAGCTGGCGAATTTGGCGGTGCCGCTGATTGAAAAGGTGCCGGGTGATACCTTGCGGCTTTATTTGCGTAATACCCTAGGACAGAAGCTGGGGATTATGGATGATCATCAGCTTGATACCCTGATTCGTCGTCAGGGTCAGCCGGTGAAAGTGCATGGTCAACAGGACATTAAGCGCACGCCGATGCGTGAGGTGATTGCGCTGTTAGTGCAGTACCCCAAACTCGGCCAAGAAGTGCCGCCGTTGCCATCGGCCGATACCATTGATTTACCCGGGTTAGCGTTGTTAAACCCCATCCTTGAGATTTGCCGACAGCGCCCCCATATCACTACCGGTCAGTTGCTAGAGCACTGGCGGGGAACCAAGCAAGAAGCCTTGCTAGCCCGGTTGGCTGGCTGGGATCTACATGTTGACGATGAAAATGCGTCAGAACTTTTTTGCGATTCACTGGATAAAATACTCGCCCAGTGTGTCGAACAACAAATAGCCAAGTTGCAAGCGAAGTCAAATACCGTCGGCTTATCAGTCGAAGAGAAGCGGGAACTGATGCTACTGATACAGAGCCAGTCCGTTTAGAAAGTAGCCAGCAAAGGTGACATTTGTTAAAATTGGCGGTTTGCGTTTCCGCATACTAAATTCTTCACTCAGACCCGAAGTTGGATATCGTCTATGGATCAAAATCCGCAGTCACAGCTGAAGTTGCTTGTCGCAAAAGGCAAGGAGCAAGGCTATCTGACCTATGCCGAAGTTAATGACCACCTCCCGGAAGACATTGTCGATTCCGACCAAATAGAAGACATCATTCAGATGATTAACGACATGGGCATTCAAGTGGTGGAATCCGCCCCTGATGCCGATGAGCTAATGATGTCAGAAACCGTGGCCGACGAAGACGCAGCCGAAGAAGCGGCGGCGGCACTTTCTAGCGTGGAGAGTGAAATCGGTCGCACCACGGATCCTGTTCGCATGTATATGCGAGAAATGGGCACGGTTGAGCTGTTGACCCGTGAGGGTGAGATCGATATCGCCAAGCGTATCGAAGACGGCATCAACCAGGTGCAGTGTTCGGTGGCAGAATATCCGGCCTCGATTGCCTCACTGCTTGATCAGTTCGATAAAGTGGAAGCGGAAGAGCTTCGCTTAACCGACATTATTTCTGGTTTTATCGATCCAGACCAGGATGACGTCGCACCCACGGCGACCCATATCGGCTCCGAGCTCAGCGAAAAAGAGCTTGATGACGAAGATGATGAAGACGAAGAAAAAGACGATACCGACGAAGACGATGAGAGTGATGAAGATGTTGGTATCGATCCTGAACTGGCGCGTGAGAAGTTCAGCGAGCTTCGTCGTACCTATGCGGCGATGGAAACCGCGATCCAACAGTACGGTCGTTATGATGAACGCACTAAAGCGTCGATCGATGCGCTGTCTGAAACATTCAAGCAGTTCCGTCTGATCCCCAAGCAGTTTGATCGTCTGGTTAATGACATGCGTCAAACCATGGACAAGGTGCGCACCCAAGAGCGTTTGGTGATGCGTCTTTGTGTCGATCAGGCCAAAATGCCGAAGAAAACCTTCGTGCAACTGTTTGCGGGCAATGAGTCATCGGATGCCTGGATTGACGAAGCGCTAAACTCTGGCAAGCCTTACGCAGAGCGTGTGGCGCGTTATGAAGAAGATCTTCGCCGCTGTGTGCAGAAGCTGAAGATCATCGAAGAAGAGACGGGCTTGTCGGTCGAGCGGATCAAAGACATCAGCCGTCGCATGTCTATCGGTGAAGCGAAAGCACGCCGTGCGAAAAAAGAAATGGTTGAGGCCAACCTACGTCTGGTTATTTCGATTGCTAAGAAATACACCAACCGTGGCCTACAGTTCTTGGACCTTATCCAGGAAGGTAACATTGGCTTGATGAAAGCGGTCGATAAGTTTGAATATCGCCGTGGCTATAAGTTCTCAACCTATGCGACCTGGTGGATCCGTCAGGCAATCACGCGCTCGATTGCGGACCAAGCGCGAACCATCCGTATTCCGGTGCACATGATTGAGACCATCAACAAGCTCAACCGTATTTCGCGTCAGATGCTGCAGGAAATGGGCCGAGAGCCGTTGCCTGAGGAGCTGGCTGAACGGATGTTGATGCCGGAAGATAAAATTCGCAAGGTATTGAAGATCGCTAAAGAGCCGATCTCGATGGAAACCCCAATCGGTGATGACGAAGATTCACACCTGGGTGACTTTATCGAGGACACCACCTTGGAGCTACCGATGGATTCGGCGACGTCGAACAACCTTAAGATGGCAACCAATGATGTGCTGGCCGGTCTGACACCGCGTGAAGCGAAAGTCCTGCGTATGCGCTTTGGTATTGAAATGAATACCGACCATACCCTGGAAGAAGTGGGTAAGCAGTTTGATGTGACCCGTGAGCGTATTCGCCAGATTGAGGCGAAAGCGCTGCGTAAGTTACGTCACCCAAGCCGCTCTGAGACATTGCGTAGTTTCTTGGACGAGTAATGACGCGGTTTCAAGCAACTCAATGAGAAAGGCGAGCCAGACGGCTCGCCTTTTTTATGCGACAGAGGCTAAGTAATAAATAAGGTAGCCAGCCCCAAAAAGGCGAGCAGGCCAACCACATCGGTGACCGTGGTCAGCGCCATGCCCCCTGCCAGTGCCGGATCGATATTGTACTTTTTCAGCAACGTCGGTATCGCTACCCCAGCAATACCTGCGACAAACAGGTTAACCATCATCGCGCCTGAGATGATCAAGCCTAGCTCAATATTGCCTTTCCATAACACCACCACACCGCCAATGATCATCGACCACACTAGGCCGTTAATCATGCCAACAGTGGCTTCTTTGGCCAATAGCCAGCGGGTGTTGGAATCACCAATATGGCCCACAGCCAGGCCGCGAATCACCAAGGCGACGGTCTGGTTACCGGCCACACCGCCCATGGAGGGGACAATGGTCATCAACACCGCAATCGCCGCCATTTTATCCAGGGTCCCTTCAAACATGTTGGACACCGAGGCCGCGGTTAACGCTGCCAACACATTGATCCCTAGCCAAATACTACGGCGACGCGCACTTTTAAACGCGGGGGCAAAGGTGTCTTCCTCGTCATCAAGACCTGCCATGCTCATCATCGAGTGTTCAGCGTCTTCACGAATAATGTCCACCACATCATCAATGGTGATCCGGCCAACCAAGTGATTATGCTCATCCACCACGGGCGCAGAGACCCAATTACGGCGTTCAAACAAGCTGGCGACATCCCCGTCGTCCATGGTGACACTGATCGCTTCATCCGGGGCATCCATGATGTCAGCGATATCGGTATCCGGCTGGTTAACCAACAGGGCACTGATCGGCAAGTTACCAATCAAGCGGCCGTTGGGGTCGATCACATACAGGGTATCTGTGGTGTCGGGTAACTCACCGCGCATCCGCAAATAGCGCAATACCACATCCACGGTGACATCATCACGGATAGTGATGACGTCCGTGTTCATGATCCCGCCAGCGGACTCCTCGGGGTAAGAAAGGGCTTGCTGTACCCGCGTCCTGTCTTGGGCGTCCATTTCCGCCAGCACGTCTTGGGACACGTCTTGCGGTAGGCTGCGGAGCAAGTAAGCCACATCATCGGTTTCCATCCCCTCCGTCGCTGCCGCGAGCTGATCAGGGGCCATGCGAACCATGATGCCGTCTTTCACATCTTCTGATAGCTCATCAAGGATCTCGCCTTGATCTTCAGGATCGGTGAGCTGCCAAAGCACTAGACGGCCTTTCGGTGGAGAGGCCTCTAAAAGGTGTGCTATGTCTTCTGGCTCCATGTCCTCGAGCATACGGCGTACGCGAACGAACATCCCTTGCTCGAGCAATTGAGTGACTTCTTGGAGCCGTTGGTGGGTTAGGTTACTTTGTTCTTGTTCTAGTGTTTCTGCCATCGGCCACTCCCCCAAATGCAATGACTAAAATTCTAACCCAATCAGGGGAGTCTGTCGCATGACAAATCGGTTATCGGCGGGATTTAGCGCGATTCAACGCGCTGGTCTGCGCAGTGGCACAGAAGGGGAGACGATTAGCTGTCTTCGTCGAAGCCGGCTTCAAATAATGCTTTCACGGCATCGAGAGCAGGCGATGCTTGTGGGCCAGTGGCTGAAACGGTAATGGTTTCACCTTGCGCCGATTCCAGCATCAGCATCGCCATCACACTGTCGGCCGTCGCGGATTTATCCGCGCTTTGCAGTATCACATCAGCATCATAATCTTGCATCAGTTCCACTAATTTGATCGCCGCGCGCGCATGCAAGCCTAAGCGGTTACGAATACACACTTGAGCCGATATCGAGGTCACTGTTTTTGCTCCAAGGTACGGTGACGTGTTTGCACTTGCTCGCCCAGCTCCTGAAAATAATCCGATAAGTATTGCGCGACATACACCGAGCGGTGTTTGCCCCCAGTACAGCCAATCGCCACGGTGACATAACTACGGTTGTTATTTTTAAGCGCAGGTAACCAAGACTCGAGAAACCCTTTAATCTGCGCCACTAACATGGCCACGTCAGGCTGGGCGGCAAGAAACATACGCACCGGTTTTTCCAAGCCAGTATGAGGGCGGAGCGCGGGCTCCCAGTGTGGATTGGGGAGAAAGCGAACATCAAACACATAATCGGCATCGGCAGGCAAGCCATGTTTAAAGCCAAAAGATTCAAACACCATCACCAAATCACTACTGGTGCGACCTAGCACCAATGAACGTACGGACTCACTTAAGTCGTGAATCGACAAGCCCGTGGTGTTAATCACCCGATCCGCGTGCTCTTTAATCGGCGCCATCTGCTGACGCTCGGCCAAAATGGCTTGCTCTAAAGAAAGGTTTTGGCGAGACAGTGGATGCAACCGACGCGTTTCACTGAAGCGTTTAATCAGATCTTTATCGTCGGCGTCTAAATAGTACACAGTAACATCGCAGATGTCGCGCAGCGCAGCCAAGGTGTCGGCAACCGGTTCTTTAGCGTTAGGGAAATTGCGAATATCGAGACTGACCGCAATCTTGGCGTCCACATCGTCTTGAGAGACCACAAAGTCACGCAGTAAGTTGACGGGCAGGTTATCAACGCAGTAATAGCCAAGATCTTCCAGCACCCGCAATGCCACTGACTTTCCTGAGCCGGAACGGCCACTAACAATTTTTAGCATCATAGTTCGCTCCCGTCAGCATTGCCCATTATTGGGTAATGATATTGTACAGCTCTTGGTCTGAATTAGCATTGCGCAGTTGACGACACAGCTTTTTGTCATTCAACTTCTCGGCAATCGCGGACAGGGTTTGCAGGTGTACCTTACACTGTTCGTCGGGCACCAGTAGCGCGAACAGCAGATCGACAGGCCGTTTGTCCACCGCATCAAACTCAATGGGCTGGGCGCATTGTAGCAGCACCCCCACGGCATGTTGGCTATCGAGTGTGCGACCATGGGGAATGGCAATCCCCGCTCCTATGCCGGTCGTCCCCAGCTTTTCGCGACTTAGCATGCATTCAAACAAGGTTTGTGCGTTGGTGCCTAGCTTGTCCGCAGCAACCTGGCTGATAATTTCCAGTGCGCGTTTCTTGCTAGAGCAGTGGACGGCACTGCGGGTGCAGTCCACTGACAGTACTTCTTTAAGTTCCATAGCTTAGTGCTGTTTGAGCTTTTCTTTGTGTTTACTCAGTTGCTTGACCAGCTTATCGGTCAGCCCATCGATGGCCGCATACATATCATGCGATTGTGCTTTTGCATGGATCTCCCCGTTGTTGACGTGGAGCGTTGCTTCTGCAATCTGGTCGAGCTTTTGGACATTCAGTACAACATGGACATTATTAATGTGCTCGAAAAAGCGCTCGAGTTTAGCAAACTTGGTCTCCACATACTCGCGTAGTGGTGGCGTGACGTCGACAGACTGTCCGGTCAGATTGATTTGCATACACACTTTCCTTCTGTTGAGGCGCCTATAGTAGACGCTTACGCTGGTTTGACGGTGCAATACCTAGAGATTCTCGGTATTTAGCAATGGTCCGTCGTGCAACTTTAATGCCTTGCTCGGCCAGCAATGTGGCAATCTTACTGTCGCTGAGCGGTTTGTTAGCCGGCTCGTCAGCGACCAATTTTTTGATCAGTGCGCGAATCGCCGTGGATGAGCACTCGCCGCCATTGTCGGTACTGACATGACTAGAGAAAAAGTATTTCAGCTCGAAAATACCGCGTGGCGTATGCATGAACTTTTGGGTGGTCACACGGGAGATGGTCGATTCATGCATATCGACATCCAAGGCGATGTCGTTAAGTACCATCGGCTTCATGGCCTCTTCCCCATACTCAAAGAAGTCATGCTGATGTTCGACAATACAGCGCGCTACCTTCAGCAAGGTGTCATTGCGGCTCTCGAGGCTTTTGATCAGCCACTTGGCTTCTTGCAGGTGTGAGCGAATAAACTGGCTATCAGAAGGGCTACACCCATTACGGCCATAGGCGGCGTATTGCTCATTCACTTTTAGTTTGGGCACACTATCTGGGTTGATTTGAACTACCCACTGACCTTGATGCTTAAACACGGAGACATCAGGGACGACGTATTCGGCCTCGTTGGTCACAATCAAGTTACCTGGGCGTGGCTCGAGGCTATGAATCAATTGCATCACGGATTTAAGCTCAGGCTCTTTTAGCCGGGTTTCACGCATCAACTGGCGATAATCACGGTTGGCGAGCAAGTCCATGTGTTCGGTGAGCACCTTCCGCGCGTCGTCCAGCCAAGGGGTATCGGCGTCGTAGGTTGCCAGTTGCAGCATCAAGCACTCTTGCAGTGTGCGAGAGGCAACGCCTAGGGGATCAAAATGCTGCACGCGTTTGAGCACCGCTTCGACTTCGTCAAGCTCAATCTCTTCGCTGCCTAAGCTATCGAGGATCTCTTCGGTACTCACTGACAGGTAACCTTGATCGTCCACCGCATCAATGATCGCCATCGCAATCACCTGATCGTTTTCCGAAAAAGGCGTCAGCTCGAGCTGCCATTTTAAGTAGTCGTAAAGCGTTTGGGTGGTTTCGCCTTGATAAACTGGTTGGTCGTCGTATCCGCTGGCACCTGCGCCCGTGTTGCCCGTGCCAGCCGAGTAGAGATGATCCCAGGTAGTATCGACCGGGAGATCGTCTGGCATTTCGTTCTTTTCAAACGCGTCAGAGGCTTCCATGGTGTCCGCGCTGGCGGTTGCAGTTTCTTGTGCGTCCGCGTCTTTATCATGGGATGGCTCGTGCTGAGTGGCCTCTTGCTCTTGGCCCTCGTCATGCTCCAACAGCGGGTTACTTTCCAACGCTTCTTGGATTTCCTGTTGCAAGTCCAGCGTCGATAGTTGCAACAGGCGGATCGCCTGTTGCAACTGCGGTGTCATTGCGAGTTGTTGTCCAAGCTTAAGCTGAAGCGTGGGTTTCATAGAGGCGGTACACCTTTCCTTATTTCAACGACCGAAGAGGTTAAAAACGCTTGCTCTGGCTAACAGGGCAAGCGCTCTTTAGTAACTATAGCCTTGATTGGCAGTTTGTAGCGTGAGCCAGTCCACTATATTTTATCCGAACACGCTCACCAAGCTGGCATGATCGGGCGCACTAGAGTTTGAATTGATCACCCAAATAGACCCGTTTGACATGCTCATCATTAAGCACTTCATCAGGGGTGCCGTGTGCAATCAAGTGTCCTTGGCTGACAATGTAAGCATGTTCACAGACACTGAGCGTTTCGCGCACATTGTGGTCGGTGATCAATACGCCTAAGCCACGATCACGTAAATGCTCGATGATTTTCTTAATATCGATCACCGATATCGGATCGACCCCGGCAAAGGGCTCATCCAGCAAAATAAATTTCGGATTGGCGGCCAATGCACGCGCGATTTCTACCCGACGGCGTTCACCGCCGGATAAGGCCATCCCCAAGCTGTCACGGATATGCTGGATATTAAACTCATCGAGCAAATCTTCTGCCTTGTCTTGGCGCTCTTCTTTGCTTAGCGACTTACGGGTTTGTAGCACAGCCATCAGGTTATCGTAGACGCTCAGCTTACGAAATATCGACGCCTCTTGTGGCAAGTAGCCGATCCCCAAGCGTGAGCGGTTATGCATCGGCTGAATGCTGATGTCTTTGTCATCGATATAGATGGCCCCTTCGTCACGAGCGACCAAGCCGACAATCATGTAAAACGAGGTGGTTTTACCCGCACCGTTAGGGCCTAAAAGACCAACAATTTCACCGGATTTCACTTCTAAGCTGACATCGGCGACCACCTTTCGCCCTTT
Organism: Salinivibrio sp. SS3; assembly: GCF_001722105.1. Taxonomy (NCBI): domain Bacteria; kingdom Pseudomonadati; phylum Pseudomonadota; class Gammaproteobacteria; order Vibrionales; family Vibrionaceae; genus Salinivibrio; species Salinivibrio sp. SS3. The sequence continues at coordinate 18,248 of NZ_MEBQ01000045.1, forward strand.
ATAACTTTTGGCCAGATTGGCCGCTGTGAGTGTTGCCATGTCGCCTCTTATTGCTCGTCTGACGTGGATGCATCCTGAGAGGATGACGACTTGGTGCTCGGCTGCAAAATCGTGGTGACGCGTTTGGTGCTATCACTTTCTGCCACAAGCTGTTGCTTGTCGATTTCATAGGTGATCACGTTGCCTTCCACCTGATTGCCACTTTGCTCAAGCATCGCATTGGTCGACATTTTAAGAAATTCATTGCCTACTTCGTAGCGCAGCTTGTTGGCTTCGCCATGAATCTCTTTGCCATCGTCCATGGTTTGCTCAAACGTGGCCGGCTTGCCATAGGCTTCGATGGTTTCATCTCCCTCTTGGCCCTCCGGGCGAATCACGATCAGTTTATCAGCCAAGATTTTAATGCTGCCTTGGGTCAGGACCACATTCTGGGTAAAGGTCACCGTGTTGGTGGCCATATCCAGGTGCTGGCTTTCTGACTCTATATAAATAGGTTGCTCAGTATCACTGCTAAGAGCCAGTGAGTAATGCGACAGTAGCAACATGGCACCTGCCAGCGCTTTAACGAGGGGTCGTTTCATATCGGCCTCTAACATCGTCTAACAATTCCATCTGGTGGTTACCGAAATTTCCTTTCACTCGTTGACCTTTGGTTTGAAAACGGGTGCCGGTGATCGTCGTCGGACTCTCAGACCAAAAATCTCGCGTGGTGAGATTCAAGGTCACCGAATCAGTGGCTACCGAATCTATTTGTGCATTCGGTAGTAGGTTAAAAATGCGCACGTTGCCCGTCATGGTCAACAGATGGTCATCGGACAATATTGCGTAGTCTGCACTCACCCGCCACTCTTCCTCTGTGCCTGCTTTGTACGTCCACAGAACGGGCTCATTAAAGTGGGTTTCATCAATCTTGGCATAATGCTCAAGATGCTTGGCGTGTACGGTGTAGCTGCGCACACCATCCGCATCATATTGCACAGTTTGGATCGCTTCGCCAGTAAAAAGCGGCTTTTCGGCATCAGGGGTAACCTGTTGTACTTGCTGCCAGCCATGCTGAACCAATAGATAGTAACCGCTTACGCTACAAAGCACGACCAATAGAAGCAGGCCAAGCCGCCGGATCATAAACTCAAGCCCTTGTGTTGGTCGAGTTCACCACGCGCCTCTAACATGAGATCGCACACTTCACGCACGGCGCCGAAGCCACCGCCTGTTTGCGTGACAAAGTGCGCGCGACGCTTAAGGAGTGGATGACCATCCGCGACACAGCAGGCAAGCCCGACTTTCTCCATCACCGGCCAATCAATTAAGTCATCGCCCATATAGGCGGTGTGGGCGGGTAAAACATCAACATGGCGGCACAAGTCTTGATACGCCGAAAGTTTATCACTTTGTCCTTGATACACATGTTGGACACCGAGCGCCTGCATGCGGTTCGCGACAATCTGCGATTGGCGGCCAGTGATCACCGCGACCTCAATGCCGGCATTCATGATCGATTTGATGCCATACCCATCACGGGTGTGGAACGCCTTGAGCTCTTCGCCATGATTGCCCATGTAAACGCGACCATCGGAGAACACGCCATCAATATCACAAATCAGCAACTTTATCGCCGCGGCACGTTGAAATACGTCGGCGGCTACAGGGCCATAAAGGGTGTCAATCACAGTGGAAGCCATTACATTACTCCGGCTTTTAAAAGGTCATGCATGTTAAGGGCGCCAAGCAGCTGGCCGTTTTTGGCAACCAGCAACCCGTTAATTTTACGCTCTTCCATGAGTTTGAGTCCTTCTGCCGCCAGCAGTTCCGGCTCAATGGTGACCGGATTTTTCGACATCACCGAACCGATGGTGGTGGTGTGCAGGTCAATGCGCATATCCAGCAAGCGGCGCAAATCACCATCGGTAAACACGCCCGTGAGTTGCCCATGACTATCAACAATCGCTGTCATACCCAGGCCTTTTTCCGACACCTCTAAAAGTGCATCACGGACGGTGGCGGTTTCCTTTACCATGGGCAAGCGCGCGTCTTGGTGCATCAAATCACTGATACGTAATAATAGCTTACGCCCCAGTGCACCGCCGGGGTGGGAGAGGGCGAAATCGTTCGCGGTAAAGCCTCTGGCTTGCATTAATGCCATCGCAAGGGCATCACCCATCACTAAGGTCGCCGTGGTGCTGGAGGTAGGGGCCAAGGCCAATGGACAGGCCTCCTGTGGTACATGAATGTTCAAGTTGACCTTTGCCAGCTGGCCCATACTGGAATTGGGGTTGCCGGTCATACACACCAGTGGGATCCCGAGGCGCTTAATCACGGGCAGCAGGGTTAAAATTTCACCCGCCTCACCCGAGTTAGAAATAGCAAGGACCACATCACCTTGGTGAATCATGCCCAGATCGCCGTGGCTGGCTTCCCCTGGGTGGACAAAAAACGCCGGTGTGCCCGTGCTCGCCAATGTCGCGGCAATTTTTTTACCAATATGACCGGATTTACCCATGCCCATGACCACGACTTTGCCGGTGGCGTGCAAAATAAGCTCGCATGCGGCCTCGAAGTGAGCATCAATTGCCGTTTTTAGTTGCGCAATCGCGTCCTGCTCAATGTTGAGCACATCAAGTCCGGCGCGGCGAAAATCAAAACTGTAATCACTCATACTTGTGTCCGTTTAGGCTGCCGCATTCACAAACAGGTAGCCCTGATAGCTGATATAGCAAAGGAGAAAAACAGCGCCTTCGATGCGGTTGATACTGCGTGATTTGCCGAGTGCAAACACCAGCAACATGATAGACAGCACCAACATAATATAATAATCGCGGCTCATGGCATACTCACTGATCGCCGAGGGATTGAGTAACCCTGGGATCCCCATCACCGCGAGAATATTGAACACGTTCGAGCCGATGATGTTGCCGACAGCCAAATCATCTTCCCCTTTCATAACCCCGGCTATCGACGCGGCGAGCTCAGGCAAGCTGGTACCAATGGCGATGATGGTTAAGCCAATCACTAAATCGCTCATGCCAAAGTACTGCGCAATGGTCACCGCCGAGTCGACCACTTGATCCGAGGAGACGAGCAGTAACGGTAAGCCGATAATGATCCACAATACGGCTTTTAGATTGCTGACATCATTAGGGATATCCGATTGCTGGTCGGCAAGAATCGGATCAGTGCCGCCAGAATCTTTGCCAATTTTCAGCATCATTAAGATGAAAATCACAAATAAGGTGAACAGTCCCACCCCTTCAAAAAAGCCTAGGTGGTTGTTCCAAAGCAGCACCCCAGCCAATACGGTGACCCCTAGCATCAAAGGCAGCTCGCGGCGAATAATGGTCGAGCCGATAGAAAGGGGCTTGATCAACGCGGTAAAGCCGAGGATTAACGCGATGTTGGCGATATTCGAGCCCAACACATTTCCTACGGCGGTGTCGGTTTTATCCGCTAAGGCAGCATTGGCCGATACCATCATCTCGGGGGCGGAGGAGCCCATGGCCAGAATAGTCATCCCGATCACCAGCGGAGAGACGCCGTAGTTTTTCGCGATTGCTGCCGCGCCGAACACTAATCGGTCGGCACTCCACACTAGCACGATGAGTCCAACAATGAGTATGGCAACCGCTATGACCATGACACCTATCCTTTGCGTTTATTGATTGGGTTCAAATGAGGTGCAATTCTGACGGCTAACGGGGTAAATGTGAAGCGAAAAGCCCGTGGTTTAGCGATGAAATCAGCGATTTCATTCATCAACATGAGAGTTGTCGCCGTGAAACGGTCGCCATGAAATGGTCGCCATGAAAGAACACGATAAAACGATAGCCACGAAAGGATGGCTAGCCATACAGAGGCTGTCGGCAGTGATTATTGGCTGACCGGGATCGCGTTTGGCAATACCTGGGCGTACTTGGCGTTACATTTACCGGACGTAAGCTGACCGATGTCTGACACGAAAAGCGAAAAGAAGCTGCTATTATCAGGGATAAGTCACGTCCTGCGGGCGCTGAGGTGCGGCGTGGCTTGTGTTAGGGTGGGTGACGCCTTATTATCAGCCACTTCATTTTGTTCCTTTATAACCATGAGATGCGGCCATGGCAGCACAGAGCCTGATAGATATCAGTGGGATGACTTTCTCACGGGGCAATCGATGCATTTTTGACAATATTGATTTGCAAGTGCCACGTGGCCAGGTAACCGCGATCATGGGGCCATCAGGCATTGGCAAAACCACCTTGCTACGTTTGATTGCCGGTCAGCTTAAACCGGATGCGGGCGAGATTGTGTTTGATGGTCACGCCATTCCTACCTTGGGACGACGCAAGTTGTTTGAAGTCCGTCAGCGTATGAGTATGCTGTTCCAATCAGGGGCGCTGTTTACCGATATGTCGGTGTTTGACAATGTCGCCTTTCCGCTGCGCGAACATACCGATTTAGACGAGTCATTGATCCACACCGTCGTGATGCTTAAGTTAGAAGCGGTGGGGCTGCGTGGTGCACACGACTTAATGCCCAGTGATCTGTCTGGCGGCATGGCACGTCGTGCAGCACTCGCACGCTCGATAGCCCTCGATCCTGAACTGATTTTGTTTGATGAGCCCTTTGTCGGCCAAGACCCGATTACCATGGGCGTACTGGTCACCTTGATCCGCCAACTCAACCAAGCACTAGGGTTGACCTGTGTGGTGGTCTCACACGATGTCCCTGAGGTGATGAGCATTGCCGATCAGGTTTATTTACTGGCCGATAGCCGCATTATCGCCAGTGGCTCGCCCCAGTCGCTGCGTGACAACCCTGATCCTTGGGTCAAACAATTTTTAGAAGGCCATGCCGATGGCCCTGTGCCTTTTCGCTACCCCGCTGGCGAGTTAACGCAGGAGATTTTCCGGTGATCAGAACACAAATTGAAGATGTGGGCCGCCGGGCGATGCGTGTGGCCGAGTCCATGGGCCGTGCAACCTTTGTGATGGCAGGCGCACTGATTGGCCGTCCGCAGCCAAGCAAAACCTTTCCATTGTTGGTCAAACAGCTTTATTCGGTAGGCGTGCGCTCACTGGCGATCATCATGGTGTCCGGCTTATTTATTGGCATGGTACTGAGCTTGCAAGGCTATCTGGTGTTGTCAGACTTTGGCGCGGAAACCAGCCTTGGGCAAATGGTGGCCTTGTCGCTGCTGCGTGAGCTTGGCCCCGTGGTGACCGCCTTGCTGTTTGCCGGACGCGCCGGGTCAGCACTGACCGCCGAAATAGGCTTGATGAAAGCCACCGAGCAGCTCTCTAGCCTTGAAATGATGGCGGTCGACCCGCTACGCCGAGTGATTGCCCCGCGTTTTTGGGCGGGCGTAATCGCCATGCCACTGCTGGCCGTGATTTTTATGCTGGTGGGCATTTGGGGCGGCGAGTTAGTTGGCGTCGACTGGAAAGGCATTGATCACGGCAGTTTCTGGTCAGTGATGCAAGCGTCGGTTGATCTGGGTTATGACGTGGGCAACGCCCTGATCAAAAGCGTGGTGTTTGCGGTGGCTGTGACCTGGATTGCGCTTTTTAACGGCTATGATGCCACGCCGACATCGGAAGGGATCAGCCGCGCCACTACACGTACTGTGGTACATTCATCGTTGGCCGTGCTTGGCCTTGACTTTGTCCTTACTGCACTCATGTTTGGGAATTAATCATGCAACAGAGTCGTAAAACAGAATTTTGGGTAGGCTGCTTTGTCATTGCGGGCATTGCAGCGTTATTGGTCTTGGCGTTTCAAGTGGCAGACGTCCAACGTTGGGGGCGGGCGGATACCTATACCTTAACCGCTGAGTTCGACAATATTGGTGGTTTGAAAGTACGCTCACCCGTCAAGGTGGGCGGCGTGACGGTCGGCCAGGTCACCGATATTTCTTTGAATGCAGAGACGTATGTCCCTCAGGTCACCTTGCAAATAAACGCGGACGCCGGGCGCTTTCCGGAATCAAGTTCGGCCTCGATTTATACAGCGGGGTTATTGGGCGAGCAGTACATTGGTATTACCCCAGGTTTCGTGGATGAAGCCCTCGGCATTGGCTATCTCGAGGCGGGAGATAAAATTCAGGACACCAAATCGGCACTGGTGCTAGAAGACTTGATCGGTCAATTCCTCTACAGCATGGGTGACAAGGAGTAAACAGCATGAAGAAGACATTGATCGCACTGGGTAGCGCCATTTGCTTAATGGTTTCTAGCCTTAGTTCTGTGGCGCAGGCCAGTGAGCCGGTTGATCAATCCAACCCTTATCAGCTGATTGAGCAAGTTGCGGACAACACGTTTAGTCGCTTGCGTAAAGATCGCACCTTATTCCGCGCCGATCCGGACTTGCTGCGAGATGTGGTGAAAGACGAGTTGCTGCCTTATATCCATACCCGGTATGCGGCATCGTTGGTGTTAGGGGCGCAGTATTATCGCAAAGCGACACCGGCGCAGCGTGATGCCTTTACCGAGGCCTTCACTGAATACATGATTGCTTCTTATGCCCAAATCCTGCTCGAATATGATGACCAGGCCGTCGAGGTACAAAAAGATCAGCCGATTGCCCCGGACGATAAAATTGTCAAAGTGCGGGTGGACATTACCGACCCATCACGACCGCCAATTCGCCTTGATTTTAGCTTACGTAAAAATTCTCGGACAGGAAATTGGCAAGCCTATGACGTCACCGCTGAGGGGGTGAGTATGATCCAGTCTAAGCAGTCGGAGTGGAAAGCGCCGCTACGTCGTGATGGCATTGATTCGGTCATCGAACAATTAAAAACCTTGGCAGAGCGCCCCATCCGTCGCGAAGACAAGCAAAAACAGGACGCCTCATGAGCATCCGCTTAACCGCCGGGGAGGGGCAACAGTATCACTTGTCAGGGCGATTAGATCGTGACACAGTGCCTGACTTTTGGCGTCAACGTGACCAGTGGCTCCCCGCCGACACCGCCTTTAGCCTGGATTTAAGCGCGTTGTCACGCGTCGATTCCGCCGGTATGGCGATGTTGCTACACCTTGATAAGCAACTACGTAGCCAGGGGCAACAGGTGCGTTATCAAGGGGTGCCCGAGCAACTTAAGCTGTTGTTAACGCTGAGTAATTTAGACACATTTTTTGACGATGCTGAGCATCAAGAAGGGGTTTAAACGTGGAAGCAAGCGAAGTTAAAGCCATTTTAGAGGCCGCTTTTTCGGAAAAGGCTTTGTCAGTGGACGAGCTGCACGTCAAAGGCGATGGCAGCCACTTTGAAGTGATTGCTGTGGCAGAGCTGTTTGACGGGATGTCACGTGTGAAAAAGCAACAAACGATCTATGGTCCGCTAACGGACCACATTGCGCGTAATGATATTCATGCGGTCAGCATTAAAGCGATGACACCAGCTGAGTGGGCACGCGATAAAAAGCTGATGCAGTTGTAAGAGGGTCTGATGCAAAAGTTTCGAGTGACGGGCAATGGCCCGCTAAAAGGTGAAGTGGCCATTTCCGGCGCGAAAAATGCCGCCCTCCCGATTTTATTTGCTTCATTACTCGCTGAAGAGCCGGTCGAGGTGGCGAATGTCCCTAAACTGCGTGACATAGATACCACCATGGCTCTGTTATCTCGCCTGGGTGCCAAGGTGAGCCGCAACGGCTCTGTCCATGTGGATGCCAGTGACATCACCGAGCTGTGTGCGCCGTATGATTTAGTCAAAACCATGCGCGCGTCTATTTGGGCGCTTGGGCCATTGGTAGCACGCTTTGGTAAAGGCGAAGTGTCATTGCCAGGCGGCTGCGCCATCGGTGCCCGCCCGGTCGACTTGCACATCAATGGCCTTGAGCAGCTGGGTGCCACTATTACCTTGGATGAAGGCTATGTGCGTGCGACCGTGGATGGCCGCTTGCAAGGGGCGCATATTGTGATGGACAAAGTCAGCGTCGGCGCGACGGTCACCATCATGAGTGCGGCCACTCTGGCTGACGGCACCACAGTGATTGAAAACGCGGCGCGTGAGCCAGAAATCGTGGATACTGCCAAGTTCCTCAACATGCTGGGTGCCAAGGTATCAGGTGCAGGCACGGATCGGATTGAAATTGAGGGGGTAGAACGCCTCGGCGGCGGCAAGCACTCAGTGGTGGCCGATCGGATTGAAACCGGCACCTTCTTGGTGGCCGCGGCTGTGTCTGGCGGTCATATTATTTGTCGCCATACTTCGCCCGAGTTACTCGAAGCGGTATTGCACAAGCTCGAAGAGGCGGGAGCGAAGGTCGTCACCGGTGATGATTTTATCGAACTCGATATGACCGACCGCGAGCTAAAAGCGGTGAATGTACGCACCGCACCGCATCCCGGGTTTCCGACTGATATGCAAGCCCAGTTTAGCCTGCTTAATCTGGTGGCCAAGGGCACGGGCATTATCACCGAAACCATCTTTGAAAACCGTTTTATGCATGTGCCTGAACTGCAGCGCATGGGCGCTCATGCAGAAATTGAGGGCAATACCGTGATCTGTGGTGACACCGACAGCTTAAGCGGGGCGCAAGTGATGGCGACCGATTTGCGCGCCTCGGCGAGCCTCGTGATTGCGGGTTGTATCGCCAAGGGCGAGACCATTGTCGATCGCATTTATCATATCGATAGAGGCTATGAGCGTATCGAGGATAAACTTCAAGCCTTGGGCGCGAAAATAGAGCGGATTGACGCGGCGTAACCTCGTCTGCACTCGACACACAAACGCCAGCACCCAGCTGGCGTTTTTGATGGCGTGAAGTGATAAGCGCAGAGACCGACAGCGTTAGCGGCGCTGCCTTTCATCGCCCACCTTGACCGGCAGTGTCAGGGTCTCACCATCACGAATAAGGGTCACATCTAGCGTGGAGCCTGGGCGCGTATCGGTGACCATATCCATGGCACTGCGCGCGCCACGTACCGCTTGCCCATCAATCTTAATAATTAAATCTTGCGGTTTGATGCCGGCTTTATCGGCAGGACCTCCTTGGTCAACTCCAGACACCATCACTCCTCGTTGCTGCTCGGCATCCAGCAGGCGCGCCATTACCGGATTCACATCACGACCATCAATCCCGATATAGCCCCGAATGACACGGCCATCGGCAATCAGTTTATTCATGATTTTTTCAGTCAACCCGTAGGGAATAGCAAAGGAGATGCCATAGGTTTCCAAATCGGTGGCTTGCTGGAATGAGGCGGTATTAATGCCCACCAATTCGCCGCGGCTGTTGACCAAAGCGCCGCCAGAGTTCCCTCGGTTGATCGCGGCATCGGTTTGTAAAAAGTCTTGGCGGCCATAAAAGCTCATCCCGGTACGCCCGGTCGCGGAAATAATGCCATAAGTGGTGGTTTGGCCGAGGTTATAGGGGTTACCAATTGCGAGCACCGTATCGCCCACCGCGGGCTGATAGCGCTCGTTGACCGGGATCACGGGTAAGTTATCGGCTTGTACTTTGATCACCGCTAAGTCGGTGCGCTGGTCTTTACCCACCATCTGGGCGGTGAAAATACGGCCATCTTGCAACGCCACAATCACCTGATCGGCCTCGGCGACCACGTGATAGTTAGTGACAATATAGCCCTTAGCGCTCATGATCACCCCAGAGCCTAACCCCTGAGTGTTGAGGGCTAATCGTTCGTTACCGGTGTAGTTGCGGGTGTAAATATTGACCACTGCCGGCGACGCGCGCTTAACCGCGTAATTGAACGACACCAGCTCCACGGGATCGTCCTCGATGCTGTCTGCCATTGAAAAGCCGGATAGCAGACCCGAGCGTAAGTCTGGCACCGCTACCAACAATAAAGCAGCCGTCACCAAGCCAATAATCACAGAGCGAATCAATAACGCCAGCATAAATAATGCCATCCTCAAGCAACTTAACGCGGAGCTAGAGAATAGCATTGTCAGCGAGGGTTGGGGAAATCATCACCGCGGTCTGACCAAAAAAATGCCTGCCGAGAAGGCAGGCATCAATCGATGAACGCTAGGCCTGTTCGCGGACTAGCGGATCACCAGGTACAAGGAGCTGTTGTCGCGGACGATATTGAGCGCCAGCACACTGGGTTTGTCTTCCAGCAGTTTGCGCAGATCGCCTAAGTTCTCAACCTTGTGACGATTAAGACCGACAATCACATCCCCTTCACGCAGCCCATAGCGTGCGGCGAGTGAACCTTCTTCAATCGCCGTCACTTCTACCCCAGCGGGCTCGGTGTCGTGGTTTTTCAGCTCAGCACCGGTGAGGGCTTTGTGTAAGTTGTCGGCCTTGGTTTGCGTTTGGCTAGCCTCTTTAAGGGTGGTGTCCATTTCTAGGTTTTCACCGTCGCGGATAACCCCCAAGGTCACTGGCTTGCCCGCGCCCAAGGTGGCAATTTTAGCGCGTAGCTCGCCAAAGCTGCGGATGCTCTTGCCATTAACCGAGACGATGATGTCCCCGGCTTCCAAGCCTGCCTCTTCTGCTGCAGATTCAGGCATGACTTGGCTGACAAAGGCACCGTGTTTTGTGGCAAGGCCAAAGGCATCGGCCAGCTCCGATGTTAGCTCGCGACCGGTTACCCCCAGCATACCGCGGCGCACTGAGCCGTATTCGATAATTTGGTCGACCAGGCTTTTCGCCATATTGACTGGAATCGCAAAACCAATCCCGACGTTACCGCCATTTGGGCCTAAAATAGCGGTGTTGATCCCCATTAGCTCGCCATTAAGGTTAACCAGGGCACCGCCCGAGTTACCACTGTTGATCGCCGCATCGGTTTGAATAAAGTTCTCAAAGTTTTCCAAATTCAAACCACTGCGCCCTAGTGCAGAGATGATCCCCGAAGTAACGGTTTGCCCAAGCCCAAACGGGTTACCAATCGCCACGGCAAAATCGCCCACGCGCAGTTCGTCGGAGTTCGCGAGCGGAATTTGGGTCAGGTTATCGGCACCTTCTTCGAGCTGAAGAAGGGCGATGTCAGACATTTCGTCGCTGCCAATCAAGGTGGCATCGTACTCGCGTCCGTCTTTGAGCTGCACGCGAATTTGGTCGGCATCATCAATCACATGGTGGTTGGTGACAATATAGCCCTTATCCGCGTCGACAATCACCCCTGAGCCGAGCCCGCGAAATGGGCGCTCTTGGGCTTGTTCTGGCGGTATGTTGGGGCCGAAGAAAAAACGAAAGGCTTCTGGAATACGCTGCTTGGCGACTTTATTGCCTTCAACGGCAATGCTCACCACCGCAGGAGACACCTTCTCTAGCATGGGCGCTAAGCTGGGCATCGCCTCACCGTTAACGGTTTGCGGCAAGGCTGCGTGGCTCGGGAGAGGGGAAAAAGCCGCGCCAAGAGTCAGCGCGGCGATACTCATCGCTAGTAAAGACTTCTTCATCATAGACTCACACTCCGATTGTCGAGGTATGAAGTGAGAGTGGGGGCTATCTGAAAAAGTTCAATCCTCCATCAACTTGTCGCGCGTGACCCTTCGCCGCTTTTGAGCAGTCCAGAGGCGCTGCCTGAGTAGTCTCTTGGCGGCTCACTGGTTGTCTCGGCTTTCACTTCAGTGATTTTACCCAGCCGCTTGGCAAACGGATTATCCTGATCGGGCAAGTTGGGCATCAAATCAGTCGAGGTCTTTGCCATGTGTTGATAGAGCTTGTTGTAATCTTTGGAAAGGGTATCGAGCAGCTCCGCGCTTTGGGCAAAATGATCAACCAGTTCTTGGCGATATTGCTCCAGCTCGTAACGTGACTTTTCTAGCTCCCTTTTCATGTTTTTTTGTTGTTTGAGATCGCGTGTCGTCATGCGGGCAATGAAGAAGCCTACCGCGATACCGATGACGAGAAAGATCAGGCTATTAATCCAGGCCATAACTGCTCCTTGTAGTCACAAGTTGACTGTCCACAGATACCACTGGCGGGTCAGTCAAGACAAGTAAAATCACTTGCCTACCTAATAATATCGTACATTCCCCAATAGCTCAGCAAGGGGGATTCGCTTACTATACACGTCGATGCGTCCTTGCGGTACTGGCAGCGGACGGATTGTAGGTTGGGGCGAGTCCTCTCCGGTTTGGCGGATATGTTACGTTTTGTATCGGGCGTGTTACTATGCGTGCGAGGCGATAATCAATGAGGCTTTCACGGAATGACGCCACTCGAGCATTATAATAACGATCTGACCCACAACGATTTTATTGAAGATCCCGCGCAGCGTATGGCAGTAGAGAAACTCGATGATCTCTACCATCGCTTAGTTGCCAACCCCATTGTTCCCGCCACGCCGGAAAAGCGCAGCTGGCTGCCTTGGCGTAAGCGCGAGCCGGCTTCTGTGACCCCTGTAAAAGGCTTATATTTCTGGGGCGGGGTGGGGCGCGGCAAAACCTACCTAATGGATACGTTTTTCCACGCTTTGCCGTTCGAAAACAAGATGCGGATGCATTTTCACCGCTTTATGCATCGCGTGCACCAAGAGCTGAAAACCTTGGATGGCGAGGTTGACCCTTTGCCTCAAATTGCCGACAAGTTCGCCCAAGAAACCCGAGTACTGTGCTTTGATGAGTTTTTTGTCTCTGACATTACCGACGCGATGATCTTGGGGACGTTAATGGAAGCCTTGTTTGCGCGTGGCATTACCTTGGTGGCCACCTCTAACATTGTGCCGGATGAGCTTTACTGGAATGGGCTACAACGTGCCCGTTTCTTGCCTGCGATCGCCTTGATTAACCAGCATTGTGACGTGGTCAATGTCGACTCAGGCGTCGATTACCGCTTACGCACGCTGGAGCAAGCCGAGATCTTTCACCACCCTTTAGGTGATGCTGCGACCGCGCAAATGCACGCGTATTTTAAGAAGCTCAATGGCGAGGGCGGGTTGAAGCAGGATGTGATCGAGGTGAACCATCGACCGCTGCACACCATCGAAAACGGTGATGGGGTGGTGCATTTTGATTTTGCTGAGCTGTGCCAATCAGCACGTAGCCAGAGTGACTATATGGAGCTGGCACGCCTTTATCATACCGTGTTGGTTGCTGATATGCCTCAGCTGACTGGCTTGCAAGACGACGCTGCACGGCGCTTTATTGCCTTGGTGGATGAGTTTTATGAGCGCAGCGTGAAGCTAATTATTTCGGCGGCGGTACCCATGGATAGCCTCTATCAAGGCGAGCGGTTGGCGTTTGAATTTCAGCGCTGCCAATCACGCCTTATTGAGATGCAAAGCCATGACTACCTCGCCTTGCCGCACTTGCCCTAAATAGGATAAAAAGCGGGGCGCAAGCGTTCTGATGGTGCGTGTCCCGCCCTACAGTGGCGTGCAGTAGCCAAACAATCACCAACTGAAAAAATCCATCGAATTTTTTCGCCAAAAGGAGGTGATTTTTTCTCCACTCTTCCCTATAATCTCGCGACCCACCGTTACTGTTGAAAGGCTTAGGCCGAGTGTACCACCACTCGAAGGGGTGATGTATGGGCGCTTAACAGTGGGAGCTTAGGCTCCTGAAGTGAAACTTATTAATCGGGTAATCATTAGCATGAAAACTTTCGTTGCTAAACCAGAAACTGTAAAACGCGACTGGTTCGTTGTAGACGCTGAAGGCAAAACGCTGGGCCGTCTGGCCACTGAAATTGCAACGCGTCTGCGTGGCAAGCACAAGCCAGAATACACTCCTCACGTTGACACCGGTGACTACATCGTTGTTATCAACGCTGAGAAAGTGGCTGTTACTGGCCGCAAAAAGTCTGACAAGATGTACTACAGCCACACTGGCTACATTGGTGGCATCAAGTCAATCAGCTTTGAAAAACTGATCGCGGAAAAACCTGAACTGGTTATTGAAAAAGCCGTTAAAGGTATGTTGCCACGCGGTCCTCTAGGTCGTGCTATGTACCGTAAACTGAAAGTTTACGCAGGTTCTGAGCACAAGCACGCGGCACAACAACCGCAAGTACTAGACATCTAAGAGGAATAAAGCAATGGCAGAACAATACTACGGCACCGGCCGTCGCAAAAGCTCCGCAGCGCGTGTCTTTATCAAGCCAGGCAGCGGTAACATCGAGATCAACAAGCGTTCTCTCGACACTTACTTCGGTCGCGAAACCGCTCGCATGGTCGTTCGTCAGCCGCTTGAGCTGGTAGAAATGACCGAGAAGCTAGACCTGTACATCACCGTTTCTGGTGGTGGTATCTCTGGTCAAGCTGGCGCAATCCGTCACGGCATTACTCGTGCCCTGATGGAGTATGACGAGTCACTACGTCCTGCGCTACGTGCAGCTGGCTTTGTTACGCGTGACGCTCGTCGCGTTGAGCGTAAAAAAATTGGCCTACGCAAAGCACGTCGCAGCCCGCAGTTCTCGAAGCGTTAATCGACGTTTCAGTCAGATTTGCTGCAAAAAGCCTGGTGGCAACGCCAGGCTTTTTTTATTCATCAATTTAACCAGCATTCTCGCGTGTAATACTCATTTATTTCCTTTCAAAACAGTGTATAAGCACTCACTTTCCAACATTTTTATTACCCTTTCCTCAATTCTGTGCACACCGCTCACATTTGTTACAAAAAGGTAGCTTTATCTTGTCAAAAAGTAGGGTTTTCTCTATCATCTAGCCGACGTAATAGCAGCTAAGATTTAATCGAACTGATCCCAGTCAGCCGTTATTACATATTCGTTTTTAAGTAAGCCGTACGCTCCATGGACGCAAAGGACACAATAAAAATCCAAGCGGGAGCACATGGGAGAATGTTGGATGAGCAATGCGCCAGTGAATACCGGCCGACGCCGTTTCCTGACTGCGACGACGTCAGTTGTTGGCGGTTTAGGGGCCGTAGCAGTTGCCGTACCTTTTATTAAGTCTTGGAACCCAAGCGCGAAAGCCAAAGCGGCGGGCGCGCCTGTCGAAGTCGATATCAGCAAGCTACAAGACGGACAAATGATCCGTGTTGAGTGGCGAGGAAAACCTGTATGGATCGTGCGTCGCAGTGATGCGGTCGTCGAAGAGCTGTCTAGCTTCGAGGACCAGCTTCGTGATCCCGGTTCGGCACAGCCGCAACAGCCAGAATACGCAGCCAACCAGACCCGCTCTATTAAACCTGAAATTTTTGTCGCGGTTGGTATCTGTACCCACCTAGGTTGCTCGCCAACCTATCTGCCTGACAGCTTCAGTGAGCAAGTGAGTGGGGTGAAAGCCGGGTTCTTCTGCCCGTGTCATGGTTCTAAATTTGACATGGCAGGACGCGTATTCCAAGGCGTACCTGCACCACTGAACCTGGTCGTTCCACCTTACATGTACTTGGACGACAAACGGGTACTCGTGGGACAAGATGAGGGGACTGCGTAATGGAAAACTTGCTGAACTGGGTTGAGAAACGCATTCCAGCGATGAATGCGTATCGCAAACACATGACTGAGTACCCCATGCCGAAGAACTTCAACTTCTGGTATATGTTTGGTGTGCTCGCAATGCTGGTTCTGGTTAACCAAATTCTGACTGGGATTTGGCTAACGATGAACTACGTACCGTCAGCGGAAGGCGCGTTTGCGTCTGTTGAATACATCATGCGTGATGTGGAGTACGGTTGGCTCCTCCGATATATGCACTCCACTGGGGCCTCGGCCTTCTTTGTGGTGGTCTACCTGCATATGTTCCGCGGCCTCATTTACGGCTCCTACCAAAAGCCACGTGAGCTGTTATGGCTATTTGGTATGCTGATCTTCCTGGTGCTGATGGCTGAAGCCTTTATGGGCTATCTGCTGCCATGGGGGCAAATGTCGTACTGGGGGGCACAGGTCATCATCTCCTTGTTCGGGGCTATCCCAGTTATTGGTGATGATTTGACGCTATGGATCCGTGGCGACTACGTTGTCTCTGGCGCGACCTTGAACCGTTTCTTTGCGCTTCACGTGGTTGCACTACCGATTGTGCTCTTGCTGCTCGTGGCGTTGCACGTACTTGCACTGCACGAAGTGGGCTCCAATAACCCGGATGGTATTGACACTAAACTGCCGAAAGGTGAGGCGGACGACGATGGTCAGCAGTCACAGTTCAAGTTCCACCCTGACTACACCAAGAAATATAAGATCATTGATTCGATTCCTTTCCACCCTTACGGGACAGTGAAAGATTTGATTGGTGTGGGTGTGTTCGGCATCTTGTTTGCCTACGTGATTTTCTTTAATCCCGAAATGGGCGGCTATTTCCTTGAGCCACCCAACTTTGAAGCGGCTAACCCGCTGAAGACCCCTGAGCACATTGCCCCTGTTTGGTACTTCACGCCGTTCTACGCGATTTTGCGTGCGATCCCAGACAAGCTAATTGGTGTGATTGCCATGGGCGCGTCGATTGTGATGCTGTTCATCCTGCCGTGGCTTGACCGCTGCCGTGTGCGCTCATACCGCTACCGCAGCAAGCTGCACTTGGCGAACATCGTCCAATTTGTGATTGCCTTTATTGCTCTGGGTATTCTGGGTGCGTTGCCAGCAACCCCAACCTACACCTTGCTGGCGCAGATCTTCAGCTTCTGTTACTTCATGTTCTTCGTGCTGTTGTTCTTCTACAGCAAAAATGAGGCAACAAAACCGCTACCAGAGAGGGTGACATTCAAATGAGAAAATGGATTGTAATCTTGTGCGCGCTGTTGCCCTCTTTGGCGATGGCCGCCGGTGGTAATGTCCACTTGGACGAAGCCAACAATGATTTGACGGACAAAACCTCATTGCAACGTGGCGCCAAACTGTTCATGAACTACTGTTTTGGTTGCCATGCTACGCAGTATCAGCGTTATCAGCGTGTGGCCGAAGATCTCAATATTCCTAAAGACTTGATGGAAGACAACCTGATTGTCGATAAGAATGCCGATTACGGCGAGTTGATGAAAAACGCCATGACGCAAGAGGCGGGCGCGCAGTACTTTGGTGCACCGGCACCTGATCTAACCTTGGTGGCACGTGTACGTGGCGTGGATTGGCTATATACCTATTTACGTTCGTTCTACGTCGACCCATCTCGCCCATTTGGCGTGAACAACACCGTGTTCCCGAACGTGGGTATGCCACACGTGCTTGAAGAGCTTCAAGGCACACCCCGTAAAGTGTACGAAACACGTATGGTGGACGGTGAGCCGGTGGAAGAGTTTGTTGGCCTTAAATCTGACGGCAATGGCGAACTCAGTGCCAGTGAGTACGATAATGCGGTGCGCGATCTGGTTAACTTCCTTGAATATTCAGGGGAACCTGTGAAGCTAGAGCGCCAGCAGTTAGGCTGGTGGGTGATTGGTTTCTTCGTGGTATTCTTGATTTTGGCGTACTTCCTCAAGAAAGAATATTGGCGCGATGTGCACTGATCGGTTAATCTAGTGTGTTGCTAATCCGCAATGGGGACTTTAGGTCCCCATTGCTTTCTATTGATATTGAACATCCTGGAGGGGTTGATGGCTGTTGCTGCCAATAAACGCTCGGTGATGACGTTATTCTCTGACGCATCTGATCTCTATAGTCATCAGGTACGCATCGTCCTCGCAGAGAAAGGTGTCAGTGTAGAAATCGAGCTGGTGGATCCGAATAATCTGCCAGAAGACCTGGTTGACTTAAATCCTTATAACTCTGTTCCAACCTTGGTAGACCGTGAGTTAGCGTTATATAACGCGGATATCATCATGGAATACTTGGATGAGCGTTTCCCTCACCCGCCATTGATGCCGGTATACCCTGTTGCTCGTGCACAAAGCCGTTTGATGATGTATCGCATCAAGCGCAACTGGTATACCTTGGTTGACCAAATTATGGAAGGCAGTGCTGACGACGCTGATAAAGCGCGTAAGCAGCTGCGTGAAGAGCTTCTGGCGCTGGCACCGGTATTCGCCGAAGATCCATACTTTTTAAGCGAAGAGTTTAGCCTGGTAGATTGCTATTTAGCGCCGCTGCTGTGGCGTTTGCCTGCGCTAGGCATTGAGCTAACTGGCCCAGGTGCGAAGCAAGTAAAAGATTACATGACGCGTCTGTTTGAGCGTGATTCGTTTCTCGCCTCACTGACAGAAGCTGAACGTGAAATGCGACTAACAGGTCAATAATGTCTACATCAGAATTTGCGATGACACCACGCCGCCCGTATTTAGTGCGTGCGTTTTACGACTGGTTATTAGATAACGATCTCACCCCCCACATGGTGGTGGACGCGACCTTGCCGGGCGTACAAGTGCCGTTTGACTACGTTAAAGACGGGCAAATTGTCCTCAATATCGCCCCGCGCGCGGTCGGTAACTTGGAACTGAGCAACGAGCACGTGTGTTTTAACGCGCGCTTTGGCGGCAAGCCCCAGCAAGTGCTGGTGCCTATGGCGGCGGTGCTCGCCATCTACGCACGTGAAAATGGCGCGGGCACCATGTTTGATATGGAGCCAGCCTACGCCCACGCTGATGATGAGGAGATGTTTGAACAAACCGCCCCATCCAGCGAGGGAGAAGACGACGAAGAGCCGTCTTTAGTATCAGTCGACAGCGTTGACGATCCTGAGGCGCTGCCGCAAGCCGATGACGAAGACGACACGCCGGCCACGCCAAACAAAAAAGGCAAGCCGACGCTCACCGTGGTGAAATAACCGCATCGCACGTTCTCCTTGAAGGTGAGACACAAAAAACCAGCACGCATGTGCTGGTTTTTTTATGCCTAGGCGCTGTGTCCGCCGCACAGATGGTGAAGATAAGGCGCCTCACGACGCCTTTATCCGCTGCGGGGGTATCAGTGACGCTCAGTCATGATTTCGCGTGAGAATACTTTCTCACAGTATTTGCAGCGCAGCTTCACATCATCTGCTTCACTTAGCACGCGGAATGAGCTATCGACCGCTGGCTCACCGTGGGTAATACAGTTAGAGTTTGGGCAGCGGAATACGCCTTGAATCACTTCCGGCAAGGTCAGTGGCAGCTTGGCCACTACTTGATAGTCTTCGATTTGATTCACGGTCGCCTGTGGTGCATACAGTGCGAGTTGACTGGCCTGATCTTCGCTGATCACCACATTCTCGATTTTGATCAGATCTTTGCTGCCCAACGCCGACGAGGGCAGGTTCAGACCAATGGTGATCCGCTGATCGCTGCCGTGCATTTGAAACAGGTTTAAGATCTTAAAGCCAATATGCGCCGGGATATGATCGATCACTGTGCCGTGACAGATGGCTTCAACTTGTAGTTTGTTATCCGTGCTCATTGTGCAACTCCTTCAACCTGTTCGTTTAACACCAGTGCCAGCAGGGCTTCTCGGGCATAGACGCCGTTCTCGGCTTGCTCAAAGTAATAGGCGTGTGGGGTTTTATCGACATCCACGGTAATTTCATCCACGCGTGGCAGCGGATGCATCACCTTCATGTTGGGTTTGGCATCACGCAACATGGCCGCATTTAAAATGAACGCCGCTTTAATATGCGCGTATTCTGATTCATCAAATCGCTCTTTTTGCACTCGTGTCATATACAACACATCCAGCTCAGGCACCACATCGGTGATGCTACTGTGAAGGCTATACGGGTGGCCCGCGGCAGTCAGCTCATCAAGCAGATGCTCAGGCATCGCCAGCGCATCTGGGGCGATATAGAAAAAGCGGTTCCCCTCGAACTTTGACAAGGCTTGCGTCAGCGAATGCACGGTACGGCCATACTTCAGATCGCCCACCATGGCAATATTGAGATTATCGAGCCGGCCTTGGGTTTCGTAAATTGAGAACAGATCGAGTAGGGTTTGGGTTGGATGCTGGTTAGCACCATCACCGCCGTTGACTACCGGCACACCTTCAGAGAACTCCGAGGCCAACCGCGCGGCACCTTCTTTTGGATGGCGCATTACAAAGCCATCGACATACGAGGAAATCACCCGGACTGAGTCGGCCAAGGTTTCGCCTTTTTTGCCTGACGAGGTATTGCCGCCGTCGGGGAAGCCGATCACCGAGCCGCCCAGGCGCTGAATCGCGGTTTCAAACGACAAGCGTGTACGCGTCGACGCCTCAAAAAAGCAGCTGGCAATCACTTTATTTTTTAATAGCGTCGGGTTAGGGCGCGCTTTTAGCTCGCCCGCCGTGGCGACGATTAACGCCAGCTCGTCGCGGCTGAGCTCGGGAATGGAAATAATATGTTTGTTATAAAGCGTATTGGCCATAACGCGAGTCCCTTTCTTTGCAGTGTGCTACAGGCAAAAAAAAACCTCCGAAACGGAGGTTTTTACGATCACGACCAATGCGGATACCGTCCCGCAATGGGGCGGATAAATCGCTGTTTGTAGGTGGAATAACCAACATAACGTCTGGCCGTGTAATGAAATCTGGCCGAATTATACGCCCCTATTTATGTCGTGCAAGCAAAAGTGCAATCGTTTACGTGCTTGCGTTGACGAGTGTGGCAACCATCACAGCCTTGATGGTATGCAGTCGGTTCTCTGCCTGATCAAAGACGATCGACTGCTCAGATTCGAACACCGCGTCGGTCACTTCCAGCCCATTGAGCCCGTATTGATCGGCAATTTGTTTTCCTACGCCAGTCTCATCGTTATGAAAGGCAGGCAAACAGTGCATAAACTTAGCATGTGGGTTTGCGGTGACGGCCATTAAGCTTGGATTCACCTGATAAGGGATGAGATCAGCCACGCGCTGCGCCCAGGCCGATTCGGGTTCACCCATCGACACCCAGATATCGGTATACACAAAGTCACAACCGTTCACCGCTGCGGTGTCTTCGGTTAAGGTGAGCGTTGCGCCAGTATTGGCGGCGATATCTTGGCAGGTCGCGATCAAATCGGCCTCAGGCCAATAGGCTTTAGGGCCAATCAGGCGCAGATCCATCCCCATTTTCGCCGCGCCGACCAATAGCGAATTACCCATGTTATTGCGCGCATCCCCCACATACGCAAACGCGATTTGATTAAGCGGCTTGTCACTGTGCTCTTGCATGGTGAGCAGATCAGCCAACACTTGGGTGGGGTGAAAATCATCGGTTAAGCCATTCCACACCGGAACCCCGGCATGCGCGGCGAGCGTCTCGACCACTTCTTGGCCAAAGCCACGGTATTGAATGCCATCATACATTCTCCCTAACACCCGCGCGGTGTCTTTCATGGTTTCCTTGTGGCCAATCTGGGTGCCGCTAGGGCCGAGGTAACTGACCTGCGCACCTTGATCAAACGCCGCCACCTCAAAGGCACAGCGGGTACGGGTCGAGGTTTTCTCAAAAATTAGCGCAATGTTTTTGCCCGTTAGCTGTGGGGTTTCCTCTCCGCGGGCTTTGGCCGCTTTTAGTGCAGCGGCATCATCAATCAGATCGTAGATTTGCTGAGGTGATAAGTCGAGTAAGGTGAGCAGTGATTGCTGGTAGAGGTCGCTTTTCATATCTATCCCTAAATAACGCGCCAAATTGAATATTAAGTCGATATTTGTGTTTAGTTATTCTTTGATGGTAAAGCGCGTGCCAGCAAGATGCAAGCGACAAAACCGAGCGTAAAGGCCATCAATTAACCATCAACACACCGTCTTGATGGTTTTATGACCGCGAAAGAGGGATTTAATCAAGCGCTGACAATGCTGATAAGTTGGCGACAAACTAGACAATCCTTTTACCGCCTTATAGCAAGAGAATGACAGGGCCGCGCGATGAGTGCGAGATAGTGTTCATGTCCTCAAGGGCAAACGACAATACTAGGAAGGAGAAGATGATGAAAACACAAAACAAAGCACTGACTCTTAGCGCACTCATGATGATGGTTGGTCTCGCCGGTCCCGCGATGGCCAACGAAGCCAGCCAACCGCAAGGCGACCAGCCCGTGGTAACCTGCCCAGACGGCGGCACGGATTGTGACACGCAGCCAATGCCAGAAGACGACAACAGCACCTGGCCGGCGGAAGACAGCCAAGACCCCGCTATGCAATAAGGCGGTAACCTCCTAAGCAAGCAAAGCGTGAGTGCCGCCACATTGGCGGCGCTTGTTTATCGTGCCACACGCTAAGTGCTCAAAAAGCATACTGAATTCGCCCCCCTTACAGCTAGACACCCTGTGAGCCTTCCCCTATAATCCCATTCCATTCGGCCCCTTAGCTCAGTGGTTAGAGCAGTCGACTCATAATCGATTGGTCCCCAGTTCAAGTCTGGGAGGGGCCACCAAATTCTAGAAGGTTAGTAAGCGTAGTGTTTACTAACCTTTTTTTACCTGACGATTTTGGATCAGGTAATGGGTCAGGTAAGCCCCGATCACGCACTCTTCTCTGTCTCCTCCCAGTACTAATCCGAATACTGCGCTGTTGCCAAATGTGTCCTTTTGGCGAATAAATCTCTCCCATAGAGCACAAAGATGGATTGAACTCGCAAACCAATCATAAGTAACTTAAATTGCACTTATAGATAATTTCTTCTACAGTCACTACAAAAGTGATTTATAGTGAACTTATGTGGTGAGGCTAACTCGATAGTGACAAAAGTACATTAAAAGGCACTTATGAAAAAAGGTAAGAGTGTAAAGGCACAACCTATGCCTGATTTGAATACCGAGTTCAGTATGAAAACGCTGGGGAGCGCTATTCGCTCAAAGCGCACCGATAGAGGCTGGCGTATTGATGATCTCGCTTCAAAAGCCAATTTATCTCGCAGAACTGTCATGAAGGTAGAAAAAGGCGATACCAGTGTCACCTTTGCCAATGTACTTGTCCTCATGGACATCTTAGGGCTGTCTTTACGCCTTATCGATCTAAACCTATTTGCTCGTCCACATAGCCAAATAACCTCCCAGGCTAAAAACAGCGTGATAAGCAGTGAGGACGGTTGGTATGAGTAAGTTACAACAGTTAGACGTGTTTATCGGTACGAATACCAAAATTGGTCGTTTGATTCTCCCCGTCGGAACAGAAACAGAGTTCTCATTCATCTATGAAGATGAATGGAAACACACGGGGTTCCCGATTTCACCACACATCCCTTTCGTTGATCAGGCTTCGCCACGCAGTATCGAGAACTATCTCAGAAATCTCCTTCCTGAAGGAGAAGCCTTTGAGGAGATGATACAAAACACCACTATCTCCAAAAGCAACACGTTCGGGCTGATTCGTAAGCTTGGTGCAGAAACATCTGGTGCATTATCTTTTCGAGTGCCAGGTTCGGAGCCTCAAGAAACCAGCTTTAGACCTGTACCTAATGAGGAGTTGGTAGACCGATTAGAGCGTAACTTCGCGCCATTGGTTTATTGGGACGGTAAGGTTCGCCTTTCGGTTGCAGGTGTGCAAAATAAGTTAAACGTACTTAAGCGCGGCGATGAATGGGGGTTTGGGGAAGGCAAATTAAGTTCAAACTACATTCTGAAGTTTGAAAGCGGTAAAGCACCGTGCATTGCTGTTAATGAGTTCTTCTGCATGACATTAGCCAAGCTAGCTGGTTTGGACGTCGCTAATGTTGAGTTAACTCGCATTGGGAAGACGAGGACACTGAGCATAGAGCGGTTCGATCGAGCCTATATCGCGACTCGTGATGTCGTTCAACGAAAGCATGTGATTGATGGTTGTCAGGCAACTGACTTACCGCCAGGCTACAAATACGAGCGTCAGAATGGGGATGAAGGCGATGGCGTGTATATGCGTGATGGCGTTTCTTTCCCGCGTCTACTGAGCGTCAAAACCATAGACACGGTAACCACCAATCTAAAACTTACCCAATGGATGCTCTTTAATCTCGCAACGCTAAACTATGACGCTCATGGTAAAAATATTAGCTTCTTCGTCACCCCTAAAGGCCTAGAGCTGACCCCTTTTTATGACTTAGTGAACATAGAAGCCATTGCTCAAGAGGGAGCAAAGCGCAATTCGCGAAGCGGTAAGTTGTCTGCTGATGAGGGGCGGGCCGCCAGTATCCCTCAATATTTTGCAATGTCGATTGGCGATTGGGAAAGTGAAGGCTTTCAAAGTCCGCCGAAAGGCAACTTCCAACGTCCAATCACCAGCTATGATTTAGCCGAGTTCGCTGCTCTGCTCGGTTATTCAGGCACCAAAATGGCTTCCATAATGGTAGAAACCGTTGGTGCTATAAAAAATGCCCTGAAGGAAGCGGTTGAGCTTACCGATGCTCAAGGAATAGATGATGGAGAGCGTGAACACATAGAGCTATGTGTGTCACTCATCCAAACAGAGTGTGCATACTTGCTAACGCAAGCCGACGGTGTGCCAGAAATGAGCAAGCTTCTTTAATGGCGAATGCAGAGTAACCAAACTCGACAAGTGCGGCCTGATGATTTTGTCACGATCTCTGGTGATGGCTTAAGTTCCGTATGCATTCCCACGCGGGAGCGTGGGAACGAGTAAAGCATTCTGTATTCAAAAATCCTGAATATCGCGTAGGTCGGCATAAGCGCCTTCTCGATCGCGCAAGCTTGGTGTGATTTCCGCCGCGCGCCATCCGACATTAAAGCCAAAGATTAACTTCGATGTTAAATTTGGCGCCAAACGTGACAGGCGCCCAGGTGGCATAATGCATCATAGTTGGCATCTTGCAGGGGCTTGTGTCACCTACGCCAATGGCACCATCGATGTATAGATTTTGTCATTGTTTTAGCTGCCCCAAATTGGCCACGGTGTTAGAGCGTGTAAGAACAGAGATCCGTTCAGCAGAATCAAAGCAACCAAATTCGACAAGTACGATTCGATAGTTTTGTCACGACTACTGTTCAGGTTTCGAGTTTCGTATGCATTCCCACGCGGGAGCGTGGGAACGAGCAGAATTTACCAATCCAGTGTGATGCCCACTCTCATCCCTCTCCTCTCTAACAGCACTATAACGCGCATAAAAGTGTTGGTTCATACACTTTTATGCGCGTAAAAATGTTTTATCTTGCATTTTGTTGCGCGTTTTTGTGTAATAAACAACCAATCAGATGAGCGCTTAAACTGAGGTGGTTAGATGAAGCGAGCACTACTTGAAAACCTCCTTGCTTGGAAAGACAAGCCGAATAGGAAGCCTTTACTGATTGACGGTGCGAGACAAACGGGCAAAACCTTCCTATTGCAAGAACTGTTAGGCGCCACCTTCGACAAGGTCGTCAGACTCGATTTTCTCGAAAGCCCGGAGTTAATGGACGCTTTCTCAGGATCTCTTAACCCCGACGACATCATCACCAACATTGAACTCCTAACCGGACAGAACGTTGAGCTATCAACCGATCTTCTTATTTTAGATGAAATTGGTGAATGCCCAAGAGCGGTTACCGCGCTTAAGTACTTTGCAGAAAAGGCGCCTAATGCCTATGTGGCTGCCAGTGGCTCAAACATCGGATTGCTCACCTCCTTTCCCGTTGGAAAAGTTGAGCAGCACTACTTAAGGCCACTGACTTTCCGGGAGTTTTTGTGGGCCTCGGGAGAACAAGCACTGCAAAAAGCGTTTGCTCAAAAGCTGAATTCTTCTGCGGCTCATTCCAAGTTAATCGAGCTGCTAACCGATTATTACTTCGTTGGCGGCATGCCTGAAGCCGTGAACTCGTGGTTCGAAGACGCAGAGCGCAGCATTCTTGAACGCATTGATGCCGTCTCTGCAGTCCATCGAAACTTAATCGAGGGCTACATGCGGGATTTCGGGAAGTACGCTGGCAAAGTGGATGCGCAGTTAATCGAGTCTGTCTTTCGAAGCATTCCTGCTCAGCTATCTTCGGTCTACGACGACTCCGTAAAGCGGTTCAAATTTAAGGGCGTTCACGAACGCAAGTCCCGCTATGCGGAATATGAAAGTGCGATCACATGGCTTCACAAGTGTCGGCTTGCGTTAAAGAATTATCCGATTGAAGGACGGCCTCGTTCGCCTTTAGCGGCTTACCAGAAGGACAATACGGTTAAACTATTCCTCTTTGATGTCGGGGTATTAAACCATATGCTCGGCACCGGGTACCGTGAAATTAAACAGCAAGGCTATGAATACAAGGGATATGTCGCCGAGAACTATGTTCAGCAGGAAACCGCTGCATTAGGTATTGAGCCAAGCTTTTCTTGGGGGGATGCAAGAGCGGAGATAGAGTTCATCATCGCGGATGACCTAGGTCGTATCGTGCCTGTCGAAGTGAAGAGCGGTAAGCGAACCCGTGCAAAATCATTGCAGTCTTACATCGACAAGTGCAAGCCCCACAAGACGATCAAACTTACAGGCACGCAAGGCTCGCCAGCAACCGAGCAAGAGCATGTCGTGATGCCACTTTATTATACTGAGTACTTACTTGATCATCTGAGCGATCGAGACCACGGCTAGGTGAGTCAACTCCGACACAAGAAACGCAGCCCCACGGCTGCGTCATGGCTTTCTATCTCCAGTCCATCATTATTCTGTCGGTTCGATGGTCAGTGGCTCCCAGGTGGCGGTGGTGTTGCCGCCGGCGCTGGGGTGGTCGCGGTATTCGCGGTCTTTGAGGAGGGTGTAGTACACGTCCACAAAGTCATCATCGTTGGTGAGCCAGCCGTCGGGGATGGCTTCGATGATTTTGCCGGTGATTTGCGTGATCACGCCATAGGCTTGCACTTCTAAATCTGGGATTGCCGCCAGGATGTCGTTCGCCACTTCGTTAAGTTTCAGCGCCAGCTCTTTGTAGTTGGTGCCGTCGTCTTGCTCCATTAAGATCACGTCTGCCGCGCCCCAACGATAGCGGTCCCAGTGGATCATCACCTGGTTGGGGTGATAGGTGGTTTTGTCGTAATCCAAATAAGGCATATCGACAATATCGAGCGTGGGTTCGTCGCGGCTAGGGTTGACGCCGGTGACAATCGCATACACTTCTGCCGCGCCGGAGATCCACGGTTCTTTGTCATCTTCAAGGCGAATAGTTTTTAGCACCGTGGTATCAATCGGCTCCGCGGGCTCTTGTGCCATCATGCGCGCACTTCGGCGCATCCGTGGGGCAGGGTTCTGCTCGGCCAAGGTGCGACGCATCACTTCTAGGCCAGCTTTAAGAGACGCCTTACCATTGGTATCCACCACCAATACCGGGCGGTCTGGCATTTGATAGACGTCTAGCCAATGGGTGTTGCCTTTGATATCAAATGCTTCGATTTGGGTCCAGGTCTTTTCATCGCCTGCCGGTTCAAAAGCAAACAAAGGCGCTTGGCCGGCCTGCCAGCGCGCCAGCATACTGGGGTCGGCTAAGCGTACTTCGAGCAGTTGGTCGGCGACGTCTTCGACGCCTTGCGCTTCACGCAACGCACGGTCAGCGCTGTGTAGCTGAGTATCCAGGCTGCGTTTGCTGCGTGAGCTGCGCGCTTCAGGCTTTGTCAGTGCCGACAAGGGGGCATTTAAGCCATAACTATTAATGTTGCGCTGTAGCGTTGGGGCGATTTGCGCATAGTCTCGGCTAAGCTGTTTGGCGGTGTCGCGCTTGACTGTGACCACTCGGTTGTCTGCATTGCCGGCAAAAGCGGGGGTAAAAGTGTGGGTAAAGCCGACTAATAGCAGCGAAATCAGTATTTTCTTATTCATCGCATGTCCTCTTGTGTACTTCAACTGACGTTAGCGGACTAACGTTTGTATAGTGCGATGTCTCTGTCCTAACACGCTATGTGTAAAGCGCCGAGGTGAGAGTACCGTTCACAAAAAACGTGTCACCTTGTGGCGACGTTAATTATTTCTGGTACTAGAGTAAATGCTCACTCATCAAAAAGTATGACAGTAGAATGAGGCCTCTTAACCGATTCTTCGGCCGAGCTTTAATAACATCCTGATAATGATGAAGAAGTGATGATGCGGCTTAAATTTCGGTTGGCGGGCGTGAATGTAGGAGTTTGCCAGTAAACATAACAGTAGACGGTAAAATAAAGCCGCTGGCGAGGCAGCGGCTAACGTTAAACCGGAGAGCCTTAGATACCGTCGCGCTCGAGCGGACAGCTCATACAGCGCGCGCCACCACGGCCTCGTCCTAGCTGGTCGCCGGGGACGGACAACACCTTGATACCGGCTTTGTCGTATTTCTCGTTGGTGTAGGTGTTGCCTTCATAACCAATCACCACCCCAGGTTTGACCGTGAGCACGTTGTTGGCATCGTTCCATTGTTCACGCTCGGCGGCATAGCTGTCGCCGCCGGTAGTAATGATGTTTAACGGCCCGACGTCGAGTGCTTTTTCAATCGCGGTGAGGTAGCAAGACTGCGCGTCTACGTTAAGGCCGTCTTCGCCTTTGCGGGTCAGGCGCCAGCATGGCAAGTCGGGGCGCATCACGGTGGGATAAACCGAGAAGGTGTGCACGTCCATGTGGGTCATCACGGTATCTAGGTGCATGCACGAGCGGTTTTTCGGCAGTTGCACTGCAATCACTTCTTTGGCTTGGCCACTGAACAGCAGGCTACGTGCCAGTTGCTCAACCCCTTGTGGGGTGGTGCGCTCGGACATGCCAATTAACACCGCACCACGGCCAATGACTAGCACATCGCCGCCTTCAATCATGGCGTTGTCGTAGTCACGCACTTCATCACCGAGGTAATTAATAAACGCGCTGCCCGCAAATTCCGGGTGCCAGCGGTAAATCGCGCGCAGATGGTTGGTTTCACGTTGGCGCGCCGGTTTCGCCATGGGGTTGAGTGATACGCCACCATACACCCAGCACGAGGTGTCGCGAGTAAATAGATGGTTGGGCAGCGGCTCAATCACAAAGTCGGTTTTATCGTGCATGGCCTGCATCATTGAGGATGATTGCACGGGCAAGTCGATATAGCTTAAGCCACCGAGCAGAATGTCAGCCAGGGTGTTGTGGTCAATGTCTGCCAAGTAGGCGCGTACATCACTGGCGAATTGATAACCGAGGCGGTAGTGGTTGAGCTGGGTGTCGAGCAGCCACTGTTTGGCCTCGGGCACGGCCAGGGTTTCGACCAGTAAATCGTGGAGCAGATACACGTCGACGCCTTGGTCGGTGAGGGTGCGGGCAAACATGTCATGCTCTTCGCCCGCGCGCTCAACAGCCAGCACATCATCAAACAACAGTTCATGACAGTTAGATGGCGTCAGGTGGTTCAACGCTCGTTCAGGGCGGTGAAGCAGTACACGCTTCAGTTGCCCAACTTCAGATCCAACGTAAAACTCACTCATGGTAGGTCCTCTTTTTCCTTAATACGGGCCAGGTAATGAGACAAACAGCGTGTTGCACACACGGGCGGTGTGCTCACCGGTTAGGTGGGAATGCAGGCCGTTTGCACAGGGTGGGCGTGTCTCATCTCCTCCTTGGATGCTCGAATAATGACAACCTTCTCGGGGGAGGTCAATGTTACAAATCACTAACAATCTCGCCGGACTAGCAAGGTCACAGAAAATTCATTAACTTGGCGGTTTTCTCATCAATGACACTGTGATGGAACGTGGCATTTTTTGCCAAACCGTGCCATATTGCGCCCGTATTCATTTTCTGGAGTCGCGTCTATGTCACAGGCTGAACTTATCGAACAACAACACCAAGAAACGCGGATGATCATCGAGGAGCTTCTTGCCGATGGCAGTGATCCTGATGCGCTATATACCATTGAGCATCACCTGTGTGCTGATACCTTTGAAGCGCTGGAAGATGCGGCGGTAGAAGCTTTTAAAATGGGCTTTGATGTGGCCGAAGCTGAAGAGCTTGAGCTGGAAGAGGGCGGCACTATCGTCTGCTTTGACGCGGTGATGGAAACGGCCTTGAATGCTGAGCGCATTGATGAGCAAGTCGAAAAGCTGGTGACGTTAGCTGATAAGCACAATATTGATTACGACGGCTGGGGCACTTACTTCGAGTCGGATGAAGAAGAAGGCCCAGAGGGCGAGTAACGCGCGACCCGGCTGAACAACTGAGTATAAAGCCACGAAAACGTGGCTTTTTTTAATGATGATGCCCCAAGTGAAGCGGTGCGGATTTTACCGCATGACGACGCTGCCACACCTTTTCGTGGAAGAAGTACGCCAAGGTGTTGATGCTTGGCTCAACCAGTGCCAGTGCGCCACCGACCAACCAATCGCCACTGATTAAATAGCCCACCAAAAAGGCAACGTTAAAGTGTATCACCGCAAAGCTGGCGGTTTTGACCGCAGGGCGCGCTTGGCGGCTAAGCTGCCAGAGTTTTTCATGAAGATAAAACGCCCCGGTATTGACGGTGGGTTCGGTCATCGCAATCAGGCTGCCAATGATGATATCGCCGGTCAGCACATAGGCGACGGTAAAGGCGATAGAAAAGTGGATAGCAGCAAAACTGAGTGTCTTCTTCATGGTGTAGCTCCTTATTGGCAACACGCGTTTAATCAACACTGACAGTATGCACAGAGACTGTCGATAAATAAAAACGGTTCTCACTATCTTTTACATAGAGCAGAGCTATCAAAGGCGATCAGTGATGGGTATAACACTCGTTGAGAAACTGACCAAGCTAATTTTGTGCTGGAGGCATAAAAAAAGCCACACCGAGCGGTGTGGCTTGATAGGCTGAGTGAGCGGAGGGTTATAGCGCCGCGATCGTCGCTTTTTGCTCACCAAGCTTGGTGAGGCTCTCACGGTAACCATCGAGCTTTTCACGCTCTTTCGCCACCACGGCTTCAGGTGCTTTGGCGACAAAGCTTTCGTTACCGAGCTTGCCTTCAACACGCTTGATTTCACCTTCGACGCGAGCGATTTCTTTATCCAGACGTGCCAACTCGGCGTCTTTATCAATCAGACCTGCCATCGGGATCAAGATCTCCGAGCTGCCGACCAACGCAGAGGCACACGCAGGCAAGGTTTCGCTACCGTCAAGCACGGTGAAACTGCCGAGTTTCGCCAGCGCATTTAAGGTGGTGCGGTTGCGGGTGGCACGTTCTGCATCACGGCTATCTGCGGCTTTTAACATCACTTCAAGCGGCTGGCTTGGGGCAATGTCGTATTCTGCGCGCAGGTTACGGATGCTGACGATAAACTGCTTCACCCACTCAATGTCTTCGGAGGCTTGCGCGTTAACACGGCTGGCATCAAATTGCGGCAACGGCTGGTTCATAATGGTGTCGCCGTGGACACCGTCAACCAATGGTTTGACGCTCTGCCAAATCGCTTCCGTGATGTAGGGGATCACAGGGTGCGCGAGACGCAAGGTTTTTTCCAAGACGGTGATCAGGGTGTAACGGGTAGCACGTTGCTGTGCGTCGTCACCTTTCCACAGTACAGGCTTGGTCAGCTCCAAGTACCAGTCACAGAACTGGTGCCAGATAAACTCATACAACACGCCTGCCGCCATATCGAGGCGATAGTTGTCGAGATGGGTATTGAAGTCTTTCGCCGCTTGCTGGAACTGAGACTCGATCCACTGATCGGCCAATGAGAATTGCATCTCGCCGCCGCTCATGCCGCAATCTTGCTCTTCGGTGTTCATCAGCACATAACGGCTGGCGTTCCATAGCTTGTTACAGAAGTTGCGATACCCTTCAAGGCGCTTCATGTCCCAGTTGATGTCACGGCCGGTTGAGGCCAATGCCGCGAGAGTAAAACGCAGTGCGTCGGTGCCGTGGGCCTCGATGCCATTCTCGAAGGTTTTACGGGTCGCCTTTTCAATCTTTTCTGCTAGCTTTGGCTGCATCATGTTGCCGGTGCGCTTGGCAACCAAATCATCAACACTGATGCCGTCAATCATATCGAGCGGGTCGAGCACGTTACCCTTGGATTTTGACATCTTGGCGCCACTTTCATCGCGGATAAGACCGGTCATGTAAATGGTCTTAAACGGCACTTGTGGCTTGCCGTTTTCATCTTTGATGAAGTGCATGGTCATCATGATCATGCGTGCCACCCAGAAGAAGATGATGTCAAAACCTGACACCAACACATCGGTGGGGTGGAAGGTTTTCAGTGCATCGGTGTTTTCGGGCCAGCCTAGGGTGCCGAAGGTCCAAAGCGCGGATGAGAACCAAGTATCCAACACGTCTTCGTCTTGGCGCAGTGCGACGTCGTCGCCAATCTGGTTATCGCGACGCACTTCGTCTTCGTCACGGCCCACATAGACATTACCTTGATCGTCGTACCAGGCAGGAATGCGGTGACCCCACCAAAGCTGACGTGAAATACACCAATCTTGCACATCACGCATCCACGCGAAGTACATGTTCTCGTACTGCTTAGGCACAAATTGGATATCGCCGTCTTCGACAGCTTTTACCGCCGGCTCTGCCAATGGCGCGGTGCGCACATACCACTGGTCGGTGAGCATTGGCTCAATCACCACGCCGCCGCGATCGCCATATGGCACAGTCAGATCGTGATCTTTAATTTCATCCAATAAACCCAGCGCATCAAATTCGGCGACGATCGCTTTACGTGCGGCAAAACGCTCTAGGCCTTGGTAGTTTTCTGGCAGGGCACCATCGAAGGCATCGCTTGGCTGACCTTTATGATCAAACACTTCTGCCTGATCGCGAATGTCGGCGTTCAAGGTCAGGATGTTGATCATCGGTAGCTGGTGGCGCTGGCCGACTTCGTAGTCGTTAAAGTCGTGTGCGGGGGTGATTTTCACACAGCCGGTGCCTTTTTCCATGTCGGCGTGCTCATCGCCCACAATTGGGATGCGACGATTAACCACAGGCAGTAACACGTGCTTGCCAATCAGGTCTTTATAGC
The DNA here is from genome assembly GCF_001722105.1 of Salinivibrio sp. SS3. Taxonomy (NCBI): domain Bacteria; kingdom Pseudomonadati; phylum Pseudomonadota; class Gammaproteobacteria; order Vibrionales; family Vibrionaceae; genus Salinivibrio; species Salinivibrio sp. SS3. Next base: position 50,767 of record NZ_MEBQ01000045.1, read on the forward strand.
GCGGGTCTTCTGGGTTGACCGCAACACCGGTATCGCCCAGCATGGTTTCTGGACGGGTGGTCGCCACCACGATGTAGCCTTTGCCTTCAGCGGTTTGAGCGCCATCAGCGAGTGGATAACGGAAGTGCCACATGTGGCCTTTCTTATCTTTGTTTTCCACTTCCAAGTCGGAAATCGCCGTATGCAGCTTAGGATCCCAGTTCACCAAGCGTTTACCGCGGTAAATCAAGTCTTCTTGGTGCAGGCGAACAAACACTTCTTTCACCGCATTAGAAAAGCCTTCATCCATGGTGAAGCGTTCGCGATCCCAGTCGACAGAGGCCCCTAAGCGGCGCAACTGTTGGGTAATGGTGCCACCGGATTCGCCTTTCCATTGCCAAATTTTGTCAACAAAGGCCTCACGACCGTAATCGTGTTTGGTTTTGCCTTCTTCGGCGGCGATCTTGCGCTCCACGACCATCTGTGTCGCGATACCGGCGTGGTCTGTTCCCACTTGCCATAGGGTATTGTTGCCCTTCATCCGTGCGGCACGGGTCAGGGTATCCATAATGGTATCCTGGAACGCGTGGCCCATATGCAGGCTACCGGTCACGTTAGGGGGTGGGATCATGATGCTGAACGCATCTTTGCTGGTATCACCATGAGGTCGGAAATAGCCCGCCTCTTCCCAGCGCTGATACAGCGCTTTTTCGATTGATTGTGGATTATATGTCTTTTCCATAGCGCTCTTGAAAGATCGTCAAGGTTTGGGCGATTGGTCGATGGCCAGGGTATGAAGTTGCAGGCCTGCCAGTCGGTATGCTTTATATCGGTGACGCGCGTGCTGTTTGAGCGTCTCATTGCAAGGGACGAAGTCTACCACTTGTGCAAACGAAGGCGCAAAATTTGATGGCTCTGTCGCCAAATTGATAAGCACACTGCGATGGCCCGTATGGCGTACGCCAGGCCAGCCGATTTCCACCGGTGCGCCGCCTCGCGGCCCTTCACCGACCAAGTTATGGGGCAAAAATACATCTGGGTCACGTTGCCACAGCAGATCATCGAGTTGATGTGCTTGGGCTTGGTCGTGCGCGGCCAGGTAAATGCGTTGCCCTTGTTGATAGTAGTAAAAAGCCAGTTCGATAGCGGTTGCTACTATGATTTGTGTGTCACGCGTTTGCGTGTCACTGTCTTTGTTTTCACGCGCTTGCTGTTCGGGTGCTAGCCCCGGGCGTTCGGTATCGTCGGTTGCATCAGGCGGCGATAGCAAATAAAAGGTGGCGGTGGGCATATACGCTCCTAAATATGAGAAACGGCCTCCGTCCCAAAAGCAGGGTGTCCGGGTCGCGCGAGCCCAACAACATAGCCGATTGCGCGCGCAGACACCAGTATTGAATAAAGCCTGAACAAAAAAGGAGGCCGATTGGCCTCCTTCTCCTTACTCTTCCACTTCCAGGCCAGAGCGATTCAGTAAGAATTGAACCAACAATGGCACGGGGCGGCCGGTCGAGCCTTTTTCTTTACCGCCGCTTTTCCATGCGGTACCGGCAATATCTAGGTGTGCCCAGTTGTATTTCTTGGCAAAGCGCGACAAGAAGCACCCGGCGGTGATGGTGCCGCCACCTTTACCGCCAATATTGGCCATATCGGCAAACGGGCTGTCGAGCTGCTCTTGGAACTCGTCAGTCATTGGCAGACGCCACGCTCGGTCACCGGCTTGCTCTGAGGCGTTAATAATATCGTGTGCCAATGGGTTTTGGTTGGCAATCAAGGCGCTGATGTGGTGGCTCAAGGCCATGATGCACGCGCCCGTTAAGGTCGCCACATCGATCACACACTCTGGCTCATAACGCTCGACATAGGTGAGGGCGTCACACAGTACCAAGCGGCCTTCGGCGTCGGTGTTGAGCACTTCTACTGTCTGGCCTGACATAGTGGTGAGAATATCACCCGGGCGATAGGCTTGACCGTCTGGCATGTTTTCGCAGCCTGCCAGCACTCCAACAACGTTAATCGGTAGGTTGAGCTCGGCCAGCGCGCGCATTACCCCAAACACGGAGGCAGCGCCACCCATGTCGTACTTCATTTCGTCCATGTTGGCGCCAGGCTTGATGGAAATACCGCCTGAGTCAAAGGTCAGGCCTTTACCCACCAATACAATCGGTTTGGCGTCTGGGTCTGGGTTGTTCTTGTACTCCATGATTGACATCATCGACTCATTTTTTGAGCCTCGGCCAACCGCCAAGTAAGAATGCATGCCCAGCTTTTCCATTTCTTGCTCGCCGATGATACGGGTTGTGACCGTTTCATAGTCGTCGGCAAGGCGACGCGCTTGCGAGGCAAGGTACGCCGGGTTGGCCACGTTCGGTGGCATGTTACCCAAGTCTTTACAGGCGTTAACGCCAGAGGCAACCGCCAAGCCGTGCGCGATAGCGCGCTCACCCAGGTTCAGTTCACGACGTGTTGGCACGTTGAACACCATTTTGCGCAGTGGGCGGCGAATTTCTGGCTTAACGCTTTTGAATTGGTTAAAGGTGTACAGGCTATCTTTGGTGCTCTCAACCGCTTGGCGGACTTTCCAGTAGGTGTCGCGCCCTTTAACGTGCAGTTCGGTTAAGAAGCAGACCGCTTCCATCGACCCGGTTTCGTTCAGGGTGTTGATGGTTTTTTTAATGATTTCTTTATACTGACGCTCGCCCAGCTCACGTTCTTTACCGCAGCCGACCAACAGTACGCGCTCTGATAGGACATTCGGGACATGGTGCAGCAGGAGCACCTGGCCGGGTTTACCTTCCAGATCACCGCGGCGCAACAAGGCGCTGATGTAACCATCGCTGATTTTATCAAGCTGCTCGGCCACAGGGGAGAGGCGGCGAGGCTCAAACACACCGACGACAATACAGGCACTGCGTTGCTTTTCGGGGCTACCGCTCTTTACACTGAACTCCATTTGTACTCCTAGATCCTAAAGACAATTGAGACCAAATGTTGGATAATGCCGCCTCTATGTTGTTGAACGCTCTTCATGCGCCCGGATCAGCCGGCGGTCAACAAATGGCCGAAAGATTAGAAAACAACTAATTAAACCAGAAACTATAGTTATTTGAGTAAAAAAACAAGTTTTCCATAGGTGCCTTCGCTTTGATAATTGTTCGATATTTGATCCGGGAGACGGTTAAGACACAAGTTGCAGTCTTATTTGTGTTATTTCTGGTCTTTTTCAGCCAAAAGTTCATCCGTGTGCTGGCCAATGCCACGGAGGGATCGATCCCGAGTGATCAAATTATTACCTTAGTGGGTTTATACATGCCGTCGATGGCGATGTTGATGTTGCCCCTCAGTTTGTATATCGGGATCTTGATCACTTTTGGCCGCTTATATGCCGAGAGTGAGATCACCGTGATGAACGCCACCGGGATCGGCAATGAATTTCTGATCCGCGCGGCGCTTTATTTGGCGATCATTACCGGCTCGGTGGCCGCTTTCAATGCACTCTGGCTAACACCGTGGGCCAATAACCAAGAGTTAGAAGTCATGGAGCAGCTGGAAGCCAAATCAGGGCTGGAGCTGCTGGTGCAAGGCCAATTTCAAAGCGCCCCTTCCGGTGAGGCGGTCATTTTTGTCGATAATATTGAAGATGATGGCCAAACCCTCAATCAGGTATTTGTTGCCCAGCCAGTGCCGCGTGACTCCTTGTTGCCCAATGTGGTGGTGGCGGATAAAGGCTATGTCTCAGAGTTAACCGATGGCCGCCAAGTACTAGACTTGGTCGATGGCACTCGCACAGAGGGGCTGCCGACCCAGCTTAATTATGGCGTGACCACCTACGAGAACTATCAGGTGTTGATTGGTCAACGCGAAGTGCGCGAGAAAAGCCGCGATTGGGATGCGGTGCCAACGCTGCAATTGTTTGGCGAGTCGAGCTTGAAAGCGCGCGCCGAACTGCAGTGGCGTATCTCCTTGGTATTGTGTATTCCTTTGATGACCATGATTGTGGTGCCATTGTCGGCGGTGAATCCACGCCAAGGGCGGTTTGCTAAGCTATTCCCCGCTATTTTGATTTATCTGGCGTACTTTTTGTCAATCAGTGCCGCCAAATCCGCGGTTGAAGATGGCGATCTCCCCGCTCAAATTGGGCTTTGGAGTGTCAATATCGCTGCCTTGTTATTGGCTGTGGTGCTTGCCGGTTGGGATTCGCTACCGGTGCGAAAACTCAAAGCTAGCTTAAAAGGATCTGCCTGATGTTTCGCATTCTTGATTGGTATATCGGTCGCACGCTGATTGGCACCTCGTCTTTGTGCTTAGCGACCTTGGTGGGGTTGTCAGCGATCATCAAATTTGTGGAGCAGCTGCGCTCGGTGGGTGATGGCACCTACACCATGGGTAAAGCCATTTTATACGTGGTATTGAGTGTCCCCCGTGACATTGAAATGTTTTTCCCAATGGCGGTATTGCTGGGTGCCTTGATTGGTTTAGGGATGCTGGCATCCAGCTCCGAGCTGGTGGTGATGCAGGCGGCGGGCATTTCTAAGCTGCAAATCGGTATGTCGGTGCTCAAAACCGCGATCCCCTTGATGCTCATCGTGATGGTGCTGGGTCAATGGGGCGCGCCTGATGCGCAAAAAGCGGCGCGTGAGTTGCGTGCTATCGCTAAATCAGGCGGCAATGTGATGTCGGTGAGGCGCGGCGTATGGGCGAAAGACGGCAATGACTTTATTTATATTGCTCGCGCCGATGAGCAAGACAACCTGACTGGGGTGAGTATCTGGAAGTTTGACGATCAGCAAAACATGACCAATGTGGTGTTTGCCGAAAGCGCTGACTACCTCAATCAAGACAGTTGGATGCTCAAAGACGTCACCATTACTCGGATGCAAAAGCGCGAAGCGATTTCGAATGTGACGCAAGATCAATTGGTGTGGAAAACCACCCTCACGCCCGACAAACTGGCGGTCGTAACGGTGAAACCCGAGGAGTTATCTTTATCGGGCTTGTACAGTTACGTCACCTATCTGAAAGCCTCGCAGCAGGATGCCTCTCGCTATGAGCTTGCGTTATGGCGTAAAGCGGTCCAGCCCTTGTCGATTGCGGTCATGATGTTGCTGGCGCTCAGTTTTGTGTTTGGTCCACTGCGGAGCGTCACCATGGGAGCGCGCGTATTGTCGGGGGTGATCTTTGGATTTGGCTTTTACATTGCCAATGAAGTCTTTGGGCCAATGAGCTTAGTATACAAATTACCACCAGCGGTTGGTGCCATTACCCCAAGTGTGATTTTCTTGGTGATCACCTTGCTGCTTCTCCGGCGTAAGTTGTAACTCGTCAGGAGCAAACTGTCGCTTGAATAGCGAGCGCTAGAAAAGGATCAAAAAAGGGCCGACATGCTGTTGGCCCTTTGTGTATCACGGAGGGAACAGTAAACGCTTAGAAGCGATAGCTCATGCCTAAACGTAGGTCTCGTCCTGGCTCAGGCATGCTGCTGCCGCTGCTTAAGGTAAACGAGCTGTGCTCGCTGTATTCCTTGTCGAGCAGGTTGTTGACCGCTAATGAAACCGTGAGCCCTTGGTAGGCCGCTGGCTGCCACTGCGCGCGCACGTCATGCACCACATAGCCGGGCTTCTCGTGATCGCCGTCTTGCACATCGGTCAAGCGCTCAACGCCAGTCAGGGTATAGCCTAAGCTGACATCCGTATCGACCAGCTGATATTGTGTATCCCACACCCAAGTATTACCGACTGATGCGCCGACTGCCATGGCGTCACCTAATGGCTCACCGTTTTCATCTTCCATGTCGACATGGCTATAACTGAGCTGTGTATCGAACTGATTGAGCGCCCAACCCACGCGCGCCTCGATGCCTTGGCTAGTGACCTCATCCTCGAGGTTGTAAAGGTAGTGCGGGTCACTGCGGCGATCATACGCCTGGAAGTTTTCTATTCGGGTATTAAAACCGGTGACCGCTAGATTCAGGGTGTCTTGCTTGGTCAACATGCCATAGCCTTGCCACTCAACACCGATTTCTGCTTGTTTAGCCTGTTCGGGTTTTAATCCTTTTTCTACCTCAACGTCACCGCCAATCAACAATACTTCCCGCGTTTTGGCACCGCGCACGGCTTCGCCGTAGCCGGCATGCAGGCGCAGATTGTCAGTGGCTTGATAGCTCAGCTGCAAGTTAGGAGATATCTCGCTGCCATCGACTTCGCCGGCTTGGCCATAGTCGGTGTGGTAATCATCAAAGCGTGCGCCCCATGCAATGCCAAGATCACCGACTGTCATTCTATCTTGTAAAAACAGGCCGATATTACGTGCTTTATCTTGGTTGTTGGCACCGCTGGCTTCATCGTAATCGATATTTTCGGTTTTTTGCTCGAACATATCGACGCCCGTGGTGAGCGCATGTTGCACCACGCCAGTATCAAAGCGCATCTGGTTACGAATATCGCCGCCGATATTCCGGGCACGGCTAAAGGTTTCACTTTCAATCCGATCCAGATCCAAGGTGTTTTGGTATAGTTTGGTGGTCAATTCAATCCAGTCGGAATCCGGCGCCCAGCGGTGTTGGAACGATAAGGTTTCGCGCTCGGTTTCTTGATAGCTGCGTGACTGACGGCTGAAGTAGGGCATATGAGCACGGACAAAGTAATCGCCCTGATCGGTACGACGCTCGGCACTGACACGGACATCGTGATCGCCGTGATTGAGCAGTGACAACTTCAGCAGATAACTACGTTGTTGGCTCGCTGTGGCTGGCTGCAGATCTCCGCCGCCGTGACGATAGTCATCACTATTGCGGCCTTTCATGTAGGCAAGAATCCCCAAGGATTCACCTAAGCGGCCATAGACGGCAGAGCTGCCAGAGGTGGCATTGGCTGCGCTTTCAAGGCCGCCTGAGAGGCGAGCTCCGATGGTTTGGCCGGGACGTAGCATGTCTTGTGCGTCTTTGGTTTCAAAGCGCACACTGCCGCCCAGCGCACCAGGCCCGCTGTCGGCACTGGCGGGGCCTGACTCGACCCCGACTCGCTTGAGAAGCTCGGGTTCAATATTTAAACGGCCTTGGTGGTGGAATAAGTAACCCCCTTGTGCGGCACCGTCGACGGTGATGTTGAGATTAGTATCTTCCACCCCGCGCAGATAGACTTTCTGTCCGGCACCGACGCCACCACCGACATTGATGCTGGCGTTGTCTCGGAACATGTCTTCCAGATCTTGCGCCTGACGGGCTTCAAGCTCCTCAGCGCTGACCGCCATATTGCCTTGCAGGCTATCGGCGGTGACGGTCACCGTTTCGACAGGTTGTGTCTCTTGGGCATGTGCGGGGAGGCTAAGGGTGCCCGCGGTGACGAGCGCGAGGGTAAGCGGATTTAAACGTAAATGCATGTCATACTCCTATGCAAATAGTTATCATTTGTTTGTTGTGAGACTATATCAGGCACAAAAAGTATTCACCAACAAAAAACTAATAAAAATCATTATCATGAGTTTTTGTATCTATTTTGTATGTGATCAAGAGATAGATGTTGCGATTATGTTTTTTCGTGAAGATCAAAAAGAAAGAAAAGGGTAAAGAGAAGGCAATGCGATTGCCAAAGACAAGATAAAGTGTGGGGAAACGCGGATGGTGAAGCAGACGAATACGTACTGACGTCAAAAAGCCGACCACAGAGGTCGGCTTATAGGTGAGTCGCTTGTCGTGAGTGTTAGGTGTGTCACTGTGATGAGTTGTCGTCACCTACATACTGGAAGGCTTTGATTACGCGCTCGACGCCACGCACATTGCGGGCGATATCTACCGCTTTGTCTGCCTGCGCTTGGGTGACGGCACCCATTAAAAACACTTCTCTGGCTTCAGTGAGCACCTTGATGTTGACCGAACGCAACTGATCGTCCGCCACAAATGCGGCTTTGACGCGGGTCGTGAGCCAGCCATCGGTACTAATATCGGCAAGGCCAATCATCGGCGCGTCGCGCACTTCGTTATAGACGACGTCGACATTGTCCAATGCGCGAATGCGCTCAACCAATTGCTCGGTCAGAGCCGGATCGGTGCTTTGCCCCACTAACAGTGCTTGCCCTTGAAAAGCGGCCGCTTTCGCACGAATTTTGTTTCTAAACGGCGGTTTATTAACAATCCCAGCGGTGTTTAGGCCAATTTGTGTGTCTTGCCACTCCTCGCCGGTGGTGCGTGGGTCGGAGGAGTACACGGTAGAGCATGCTTGCAAGGCAAGCGCAAACATCAAGGTGATTATCAGGCGCATGGTTTATTCTCCGTGAGAGGGGAAGAGCACCTGATCAATAAGGTCGCACAAGCAGTGTACGGTGAGTAAGTGCCCTTCTTGGATCCGTGCGGTGCGTTGTGACGGAATGCGGATCTCGACATCGCGCTGCCCGAGCAATCCGGCCATTTCGCCACCGTCTTTGCCGGTCATCGCAATAATAGTCATATCACGGGTCACCGCCGCTTCCATGGCTTTGATGATGTCTTTGCTGTTACCACTAGTGGAAATCGCCAGCAAGATATCGCCAGCTTGCCCCAAGGCACGTACTTGCTTAGAAAACACTTCATCATGGCTATAGTCATTGGCCACCGCCGTTAAGGTGGTGGTGTCTGTGGTCAGTGCTAACGCTGGCAGGCTGGGGCGCTCGGTTTCAAAGCGATTCAGCAAGCAAGACGCGAAATGCTGGGCATTGGCGGCTGAGCCACCGTTACCGCAACACAGGATTTTATTGCCATTAAGCAGGCTTTGTACCATCACCTGAGCCGATTGTGACAGGTACTCAGGAATTGCCTCAGCGGCAGCTATCTGGGTTTGAATACTTTCGGTAAAGCTCTCTTTGATGCTCTCTAGCATGACTTACCCTTGAACAATGTTTTTAATCCAGTTGACCGCCTCAACACTGCCATCAAAGGTGACGGCGTCAAAGCGAAATTCTGTTTGTGTACTTTTTACCCCGTGGCACTGCATCCAGCGCTCTGCCGCGAGAATTAAACGCTTTTGCTTAGCGGCGGTAATACTGGCCGCTGCGCCGCCAAAATCTTGTCCGCGGCGAAAACGGACTTCGACGAACACCAAGCAGGTGCCGTCTTGCATCACCAGATCGATTTCCCCGCGGCGACTGTGCGCGTTTTTATCTAAAACGCGGAGCCCGTGTCGCACTAGGTACTGGCAAGCGTGTGCCTCGTAAGCTTGTCCTTTCGCTCTAGGCTGAGGACGTATCACTGCGCATCCTGCGTGGTTTGGTTAGTAATGGGCTCGATGTCTGTCTTGCCAAACCGCGCCCAGTCCAGTTGTCGATGGATAACACAGTGTTCCGCCAGTGATAATTGGCCTGTTTGGCCACTAAACTGGTAGCCAGGTTGTGCCTGCATTTGCGGTAACCCTTTCAGCAGGCCGTATGCATCCATCCCCAGCGCGTGTAAACGCGTGGTGTTATTGCTCGGCGAAGGATGGCGCTGCTGGTATTGCTGATACGCTGCGCTTTGGGTGCTAATCAGCAGCGGAATATCACTAAACTCGATGCCCTGCAGTTCGGCCAATTGCCCCATGCCGTCTGCGCGGTTGTTGCTGCGTGAGCTGGCGTACAGCTTGGGTGGCTGCACATCCGGATTAATGGCCACTTCGATAAAGGGTTTGAGCAAGGTAAGCTCGGCGGCACCGGCGACCATATACACGGCATCAATGTCCCGACGACTCCGTGCTTGTGATTGCAACGGCAAGTCGGTGAGCTGCTTCATTTGGGCTATCCGACGTTGACTGGCGTCTAAGCCGAAAATATCACGGATGCGCGCTTGCATCTTATCACGATCACCCAACGGTGCGCGCTCTACGTCTGTATCCGTCAATGATTGCCAGCGCGCGGAGAAGGCGTCGCGCATTCGCTGTCCAAAGGCAGAGTCGGGATAGAGCACCAGCGGGAATTGATATCCCTGTTGGTGTAAGCGATCGGCCGCTTGCGCTGCCTCTTGTTCGGGGGACAAGGTGAAATAACATACCCCTTGCTGGTAGCGATCATCCGTTGGTTCATTGAGCGCTAACACTGGCACTTGTCCGGCAATGGCGTTGCTGACGGCGGCTACCTTGTGTTTTTGCAAAGGCCCGACGACAAAATCGACGCCGTCATCAGTGATGCGCTGAGTGAGCGTGTTAACGTCTAACGCGTTGGTGTCATAAAAACGGACCTCAGGGCGTTGTTCGCTATCAGCATCCAGCATGGCCTCGACAAAACCATCGCGAATCGCATCCCCTTGCTCGGAGAATTTGTCAGTCAATGGCAACATCACGCCAACACGGGTCGGTTGGGTGATAGTCAACGCTTGAATGTCGGCTAAGTTATCTGGGAGATACTGGTTGGCGGGATGCGCAGGGTGCGACGCTAAATAGCCATCCAACTGGCTTTGCATCTCAGCAACATCGCCGGTGTAACGACGGGCAATATCAAGTAACGCAACCCAGCCGGCGAGAATGTCATCATCGCTGTTTTGCAGCTGTTTGATTTCATTTTGGCTCAGTAACTGTAAATCTTGCCACAAGGTATTCCATGCCTGCTGCGCGTCATCGGCGTTGGCATAATTTGCTAATTGGTATTGGTTTTTCACCGCACCAAGCGCATTGTCTTGCTGGCGGGCAATCTTGGCCTTTTGCTGGTAAAAACGCACATACTGGCTATCTGTAAGCTGCCAGCTGGGAGAAAGCGCCAGTACCTGATCGGCTTGGGTGAGTTGGCCGGTTTGTGCGAAAAGCCGCGCACGTGCCAAGGTCCACTCAATACGTTGCTCGGTGTTGAGTTGGCGCTCCGACAAGCGCTGCAATAGCACGTCGGCTTGGTTTAGCTGTTGCTCGTTGATGAGTGCTTTGATCGCCAGTAGATACCAGTCGTTTTGCTTCTCACCTTGGCTGGTTTCTGCTTGCAACAGATAAAATGTCGAATTCTCCGTTGCCGGCTGACTGATGACATCACGCGCCGTTGGCGTAGACGTCGGTGCACTACATGCAGCCAGCGCTAACGCTAGGGCTACAGGGGTGATAAGTCGTGTTACACTTTGACGCTTCTGGGTAAGTTTAACCATGAACATGTTTCAACCGTGACAACGTTGCCCCTATCTTAATCGCCGAAGGGTTGTTAAACAAATGACTGATGCAAATCTATCCGACCATGCTCACCCCACGCTATATATTGTGCCGACACCGATAGGCAACTTGGCGGATATTACCCAGCGTGCACTCGATGTGTTAGCCAGCGTGGATCTGGTTGCTGCCGAAGACACGCGTCACACCGCACGATTGCTCTCGCATTTTTCTATCAATGCGAAGACCTTTGCCTTACATGAGCATAACGAGCAGCAAAAAGCGGCGGCATTATTAGCGCGCTTGCAACAAGGCCAGTCAGTTGCATTAGTCTCGGACGCGGGGACGCCTCTGATTAGCGACCCTGGCTACCATCTGGTCACGCAATGCCGTGAAGCGGGTGTGCGCGTGGTGCCTCTGCCAGGCGCTTGCGCGGTGGTGACCGCATTAAGTGCTTCTGGTTTGCCTTCAGACCGCTTTAGTTTTGAAGGGTTCCTACCGCCTAAGACAAAAGCACGTCAGGATACGTTCCGCACCTTGGCTGATGATCCTCGTACCTTGATTTTCTATGAATCGCCGCACCGGATTCGCGACAGTTTAGCGGATATGCGTGAAGTGTTGGGTGAGGATCGGCGCGTGGTATTGGCGCGTGAGCTGACCAAAACCTTTGAAACCATTCATGGGGCACCGTTAGGCGAACTGATTGCGTGGTTAAATGAAGATGCCAACCGGCTACGCGGTGAAATGGTGTTATTGGTAGCGGGTTATCGTGCCGATAAAAGCGCGTTGCCCTCGGCGGCGTGTTATGCACTAGGTTTATTGGCCGCTGAGCTACCTCTGAAAAAGGCGGCAGCATTAGTCGCGGAATTGTATTCGGTTAAAAAGAACGCACTCTATAAGTGGGGCTTGGAGAATCTGTAGCTAAGCGTGATTTACACTGGCTTGCGTGGTGATTCTTCTATATACTCCCCCGCTCGAGTTGGCCGGGTAACCGCTGCTTTATTGATGTCCCACGGGAGACTGATGAAGGGGAGGAAAGTCCGGGCTCCTCAGGGCAGGGTGCCAGGTAACGCCTGGGAGGCGCGAGCCTACGACCAGTGCAGCAGAGAGTAGACCGCCGATGGCTCTTCGGAGCACAGGTAAGGGTGAAAGGGTGCGGTAAGAGCGCACCGCGCGGCTGGCAACAGTGCGTGGCACGGTAAACTCCACCCGGAGCAAGACCAAATAGGTCCCTATTGGCGCGGCCCGCGTTTGGGGACGGGTAGGTTGCTGGAGCCTGTGAGCGATTGCAGGCCTAGACGAATGGTTACCGCCGTTTTTACGGTACAGAACCCGGCTTACAGGCCAACTCACCTCATTATCGGGCGAGCCTTTTGGGCTCGCCCTCTCTTTTTCAGCGTTTGAATCAGACGATTTGGTTATAACCTGATGTGATCGGTTGGCTTAGCGACTGATTAACCCGCTGAAATATCTTGTTTAATCTCCCTAAGTGTGATCTTTGTCACTGTCATGGCTTGCTTGACTTTCTTTTTACCTGCTACGTACACTTCTGGGTGGGAAAATGTGGTGTAAAGTGGATAATCTTGGTGAAAAAGGGAAAATAGCGCCATGCTACGCGGCGTCAGTGCCATATCGGTCGACAAGAAAGGGCGACTCGCCCTACCCACTCGCTATCGCGATGGCTTAATTACCCATTGTGACGGCCAATTTGTGTGCACGATCGATCACCAGCTCCCTTGTTTGGCCTTGTATCCTGTGCCTGAGTGGGAAGTGATTGAAGACAAGCTTGCACAGCTATCGAGCTTTCAGCCGGCAGAGCGGCGTTTACAGCGCTTGTTACTCGGTCATGCCTTTGATTGTGAGATGGATGGCCAAGGCCGGCTATTGCTGTCCGCGGCGCTGCGCCAGTACGCCGGGCTTGAGGGCAAAGCGATGCTGGTGGGCCAACTCAACAAGTTTGAGATTTGGGATGAGCAAACATGGCAGGCACAAATTCGCCAGGATATGGACACACAGGCGGAATCAACCCCGATGATCAGTGAGCGGTTAGCTGACCTCTCTCTGTAAATAATGAAGTGAACTTATGTCAGAACAGTATACCCATGTTTCCGTCCTATTGAACGAATCGGTAGACGGCCTCGCGATAAAGCCAGACGGCATTTATGTCGATGGCACCTTTGGTCGCGGCGGTCACTCTCGCCATATCTTATCGCAGCTGGGTGAAAACGGGCGTTTGTACGCCATTGATCGCGACCCTCGCGCGATTGAAGAAGCCAGCACCATTGACGATCCTCGCTTTCAAATTATTCATGGTCCTTTTTCTGATATCGAGGCCTATCTGCGTGACCGGGGCTTGAGTGAAAAAGTGGATGGCATCTTGCTCGATCTGGGCGTGTCGTCTCCGCAGCTGGACGATCCTAGCCGTGGATTCAGCTTTATGCATGACGGCCCTTTAGATATGCGCATGGATCCCAGTAGCGGCCAGTCAGCAGCGCAGTGGTTAGCAACCGCTAGCCCAGACGACATTGCTTGGGTGTTAAAAGTGTTTGGTGAAGAGCGTTTTGCTCGCCGGATTGCCAACGCGATTGTGCGTCATCGTGAGGACGAAGAAGCGACACCGCTTACTACCACTAACCAGCTGGCGAAGCTGATTGATCATGCGGTGCCGTTTAGAGAAAAGAAAAAGCACCCGGCAACGCGCAGTTTTCAAGCGATCCGCATTTATATCAACAGTGAATTGGATGAGATTGAGCAAGCACTGCAAGGGGCGCTGGCAAGCCTCGCCCCCGGTGGCCGTTTGTCTGTGATCAGCTTTCACTCGTTAGAAGATCGAATGGTGAAGCGCTTTATTCGCAAACAAAGTAAAGGCCCAGACGTGCCCAAAGGCGTGCCTTTGACTGAAGCGCAGATCGCGGAGCTTGGCTCGGCGGCGATGAAGCCCATTGGCAAGGCAATTAAACCGTCAGCTGATGAGGTGGCGAAAAACGCACGTGCGCGTAGTTCGGTATTACGCATCGCGGAGAAACTAGGGTAAATCATGGAGCCGCGCCCCAGCCTTGCCAAACAGATTCGTCAGGACGTGCTGGCCATCGGTAAGTTGCCGTTGGGGTTGTTGGTGGCGGTGTTGCTATCAGCGATTGCTGTGGTGTCGATGACGCAATCGACCCGTAGTTTGATAGCCAAACAAGATGCGCTGCTTGAGCAGCGCGAAACCCTTGAAGTGGAGTGGCGAAATCAATTGCTGGAAGAAAACGCGTTATCTGAACATAGCCATGTGGAGGCCGTTGCGCGTGAGGATTTTGGCATGATTCGACCAACCAGTGATAACGAAGTGATCGTCAAACGATCTTTGAGTAATAGCCGGTGAAAAAACGTTCTAGCAAGCCTGCCAATCGCCGTACACCGAAAGCGCCACCTGTGCTGATACAGTGGCGCTTTGGCCTTATTTGCGCGTTTATCGCCTTGGCCTTGGTCGCACTGGTGGCACGTGCGGCGTATATCCAAGTGATTGAGCCCGACAGGCTGCGTCATGAGGGGGATTTGCGTTCAGTACGGGTTGAACAAGTGCATTCCGCGCGTGGGATGATTGAAGACCGCCAAGGTGAGCCGTTGGCGGTCAGTGTCCCCGTGCAAGCGGTGTGGGCCGATCCGGTGACGGTGTTTAAACACCAAGGGCTCAACAACGTTGAACGCTGGTACGCGCTGGCTGATGTACTGGGCCTAGACCGCCAGGCGCTGATTGACAAAATTCAAGCGAATCGCAAGCGGCGTTTTGTTTATCTGCAGCGCCAAGTACGCCCCGCAATGGCTGCGTATGTAAACAAGCTCGACTTGCCCGGCGTGGGTCTTAAAGCCGAGTCCCGCCGTTTTTATCCTAGTGCTGAGGTAAGTGCCCACTTAGTGGGGATGACAGGCATTGACGGCCATGGTTTGGAAGGGATTGAACGCCGGTTTGATGACTGGCTGGCCGGAGAGCATGGTAAGCGCACCGTGCGCAAAGACAGATTTGGCCGTGTGGTTGAACATATTGCCACAGAAGACAAAAAGGAAGGTCAATCGCTCACGCTCAGTATCGACCAGCGTTTGCAAGCCATCGCTTATCGTGCAATTAAGCAAGCGGTGGCTGATTATCGCGCCACGTCTGGCTCGTTGGTGATGGTGGATGTCAAAACCGGCGAAGTGATGGCCATGGTGAATGCCCCTTCCTATAACCCTAACAATCGCAGCTCGCTGAAAAGCTTTAATATGCGTAACCGCGCGATCACTGATGTGTTTGAACCGGGCTCAACCATGAAGCCTTTTGTGGTACTCACTGCCTTAGAAAACGGTGTTGCCGATATGGACACTGTAATAGATACCGGTAATGGCATCATGCAAATCGGGGGCAGTCGCGTGCGGGATGTGTCTAAAGTGGGTAAAGCCAATCTCGCACGGATCCTCAAAAAGTCGAGCAACATCGGTGTCAGTAAGCTGTCGTTGGCGATGCCCGTGGAGACCCTGTTGGGCGAATACGGTAGCTTTGGCCTCGGGGCAAGTACTGGCGTCGAGTTGGTGGGTGAATCGGTAGGGCACTTCCCCTCACGCCGCCGCTGGTCAGACTTTGAACGGGCGACGCTGGCCTTTGGCTATGGCTTGTCAGTGACGCCGGCGCAACTGGCGCGTGCCTATGCCACGCTCGGCTCGCTGGGCATCAATCGACCGCTGAGTATTTTAAAGCGCGAGGGAGTGACTGAAGGGAAACAAGTCGCCTCGCGTGCAAATGTGTATAAAGTGCTGCAAATGCTAGAGGGCGTGACCCAAGAAGGCGGGAGCGCGCGCCGTGCTGCGGTGGACGGTTACCGAGTCGGGGCTAAAACTGGTACCGCGAAAGTGGCAGTAGCGGGCGGTTATGGCGATGAGTATATCGGTTATACCGCGGGCCTGGCACCGATTAGTGATCCCAGACTGGCGATGGTGGTGGTGATCAACGAGCCACAAGGCGACAAGTATTATGGTGGCCAAGTGGCGGCGCCGGTGTTTTCTGATGTGATGAAAAGCGCGCTCCAGATCTTAAACATTGCACCGGATGCGGGCACAGGCCCTGAGTTGCAAGTGGCTAAGTATGCAAGTGAAGTGAACCAGAATGAATGATTTAAACCAATGGCTGAGTCCGTGGCTGGCCGATGCGCCGAGCGTCCCAGTCAAGCAGATGACACTCGACAGTCGCTGCGTCGGTGATGGAGATGTGTTTGTGGCGGTGCAAGGCCATCAGGTCGATGGTCGCCAGTTTATTCAGGCTGCGATTGAGGCAGGCGCGGTGGCCGTGGTGCAACAAGGTGAAAACGACCAGATAGCCTGGCGCGATCAAGTGCCAGTGATCAGCTTGCGCGCGTTACCTCATGCGCTCTCTGCGATGGCGGCGCGCTTTTATCAGGATCCTCAGCAACACCTCGGGTTGATTGGTGTCACCGGAACCAATGGCAAAACCACGGTGTCGCAACTGATTGCTCAGTGGCTTGACGCGCTCGATCAACGAACGGCGGTGATGGGTACCACGGGCAACGGCTTTATTGGTGCGCTGAAAGCCGCTGACAACACCACTGGGGACGCGATTAGTATTCAAGCGCAATTAGCCGATTTTGTTCAGCAAGGGGCCAGCCATGTGGCGATGGAAGTGTCATCGCACGGTTTGGTGCAAGGGCGCGTGGCCAGCCTTGCCTTTGATGCCGCGGTATTTACCAATTTAAGTCATGATCACCTTGACTATCACGGCACCCTCGACGCCTACGCCGAGGCGAAAAAGCAACTGTTTGCGTTAGGCTCGCCACTTAAAGTCATCAATGCGGATGATAGTGTTGGTCGCACCTGGCTCAAGCAATGGCCAGAGGCTATCGCGGTCGCCATGGACGCGGCTTCACTGGAAGCCCACCCAGGCCGATTTGTGCGCGCGACCTCGGTGGCCTATGCCAGCGACGGTGTGCGGGTGCAGATCGACTCATCCTGGGGACAAGGCGAGATCCATGCCGCATTAGTGGGAGATTTTAATGTCAGCAATTTGCTAGTGAGCTTGGCGACCTTATTGGGGCTGGGCTACCCATTAGCGCCGTTATTGGCGGTGGCCCCGCAGTTGCAAGCTGTCACAGGGCGGATGGAGGTTTTTCTCGCTGCTGACAAACCGACCGTTGTGGTTGATTATGCTCACACGCCCGATGCGCTGGAGAAAGCGCTGCTTGCGTTGCGACGTCATTGTAAAGGCGCGCTGTGGTGCATCTTTGGCTGCGGCGGCGATCGGGATAAACGCAAGCGGCCGTTAATGGCTCGTTTGGCGGAGCAGCACGCCGATCATGTGGTATTGACCAATGATAACCCACGTAGTGAAGACCCCGAGTCCATTACCCAAGACATGCTTACGGGGATGCTGGCGCCAGAGCACGTGTGGGTGAAGCATGATCGTGCCGACGCGGTGACTCAGGTTATTCAACAAGCGAACACTGATGACATTGTGCTGATTGCAGGCAAGGGTCATGAAGATTACCAAATTTTGGCGCACGGCAAGGTGCATTATTCCGACCGAGAGACGGTGGCGGCACAACTAAAGGAGTTATCATGATTCGGACCTCACTCGATACGCTTGCGCATGCGGTGAACGCGACGATATTGCATCGAGAGCTTGTGCCTGAAGATGACCAGATTGGGGCGATCACCACAGATACCCGCGAGCTTGGCGAAGGGGCGATGTTTGTTGCCTTAAAAGGGGAGCGCTTTGATGGCCATGACTTTGCAGAGCAAGCAAAAGCGGCTGGTGCAGCGGCGATAGTGGTCGATCGTCCGCTGGATGTCGCGATACCCCAATTGCGGGTGGATGACACGCGTATTGCCCTTGGCCAACTCGGGGCGTGGGTAAAAAGCCAGTGTCAGGTACCCACCATTGCCATCACCGGCAGCTGTGGCAAAACCACGGTAAAGCAAATGCTGGCGGCTATTCTGGCACAAAAAGGCCCGACCCTAGCTACTGCGGGCAATTTTAATAATGACATTGGGGTGCCATTGACCCTGTTTCGACTGACCCCTGAGCACCAATATGCAGTGATTGAGCTGGGGGCGAACCATATTGGCGAAATCGCCTACACCGCGTCGTTGGTGAAACCGGATATTGCTATGGTAACCAACCTTGCCGCCGCGCATCTTGAGGGGTTTGGCTCAATGGAAGGAGTGGCGATTGCCAAAGGTGAGATCTACCAAGGTTTGCCAGAAGGTGGCATTGCACTGGTGAATCAACATAGCCACGGCGACGAAAAGTGGCAAGCGGTGCTGGCCGACAAGCAGGTGATCCCCGTCACTGACACCGAAGCGGCGCCACTGAAGTTGATAGATAGCACGCTCACCGATGCCGGCTGTTATCAAATCACCTTAAATGATGGCCAGATGCAAAAAACGGTCACCTTGCCATTACCCGGGGTGCACAATATCACTAATGCACTGATGGCCGGCTGCGCGGCGATGCAGCTGCCGGGCGTGGGGTTAGACTATGTGGTGAGCGGCTTAGCAGCGATGGAAAATGCCGCGGGGCGCACCCAGGTCACTGAGCCTCGACCAGGCTTGAGGTTGATTGATGACACCTATAACGCCAGTGTGCCGGCAATGAAATCCGCGATTGATGTGCTGGCCAGCTACCCAGGGGAGCGTTGGCTTATTGTGGGCGATATGGCCGAGCTGGGGCAATACAGTGAACAAATGCACCGTGAAGTGGGAGAGCATGCTGAAAAAGCACAGTTAGACCGCGTGTTCACGACCGGAAACGATAGCCGTGTGATCAGCGAATGCTGTGGCGGTGACCATTTTGATAGTAAAGAGGCGCTCATTGCGCACGTAGTAGCCATGATAAACATACAGACACCTGACACAATTTTAATTAAAGGCGCTCGCGGGATGGCGATGGAAGCCGTTGTTGCCGCTATCAAGGAGGCTTGCTAATGCTTTTATGGTTAGCGGAGGCGCTACAAAACCTTTTACCCTCGATGCGGTTGTTTGAATACCTGACGTTCCGAGCGATTGTGAGTGCCTTAACCGCACTATTGTTCTCGCTATGGGCCGGGCCGCGTTTGATTAAACGCCTACAATCGATGCAAATTGGCCAAGTGGTGCGCGAAGAAGGCCCTGAATCTCACTTTAGCAAGCGTGGTACGCCGACCATGGGCGGGGTGCTGATTGTTGCTGCCATCAGTTTAACCGTCTTTTTATGGGCGGACTTGGCTAACCCTTATGTGTGGGCGGTGATGGTTGTCCTGCTCGGCTATGGCGCGGTGGGCTTTGTCGATGATTATCGCAAAGTGGTGCGCAAAAATACCGATGGCTTGGTCGCGCGCTGGAAGTATTTCTGGCAATCCGCCATTGCGTTAGGGGTGGCGTTTGCCCTGTATGCGCACGGCAAGGACACCGCAGCCACTCAGTTGGTGGTGCCGTTTTTCAAAGACGTGATGCCGCAGCTTGGCCTGTTTTATGTGGTCTTTACCTACTTTGTGATTGTCGGCACCAGCAATGCGGTGAACCTGACGGATGGCCTCGATGGGTTAGCGATTTTGCCCACCGTGATGGTCGCCGGTGGGTTTGCCTTTATTGCGTGGGCAACCGGGAACGTCAACTTTGCCAGCTACCTGCATATTCCGTATATCCAATACAGCAGTGAGCTGGTAGTGGTATGTGCTGCGATTGTCGGGGCGGGGCTGGGCTTTTTGTGGTTTAACACCTACCCGGCGCAAGTGTTTATGGGGGATGTGGGCTCGCTGGCATTAGGCGGCGCGCTCGGCACCATCGCGGTATTGGTGCGTCAAGAGCTGCTACTGATCATCATGGGCGGGGTGTTCGTGATGGAAACGGTATCGGTGATCTTACAGGTCGGTTCTTATAAATTGCGTGGTCAGCGCATTTTCCGCATGGCACCGATTCATCACCACTATGAGCTAAAAGGCTGGCCGGAGCCGCGAGTGATCGTGCGCTTTTGGATCATTTCGTTGATGCTGGTGCTGATTGCGCTGGCCACACTCAAGGTACGCTAATCATGCCAGCCGAGAGCCAGCATTCATTAACCGAATTTCGCCATATTGTCGTGATGGGCTTGGGCGTAACTGGCCTGTCGGTGGTGCGTTTTATTGCGCGCCATCACCCTAAGGCATGCATCCGCGTGATGGACTCGCGCACGCAGCCGCCGGGGCAAGACCAACTGCCAGATAACGTCGAGTTGCATACAGGCAGTTGGCAGGCGCAGTGGTTAGCCGATGCCGATTTGGTCGTTACTAACCCAGGGATATCGCTGCAGACGCCAGCGTTGGCGCCAGTCCATGCAGCAGGAACGCCTATTGTGGGAGACATTGAGCTATTTGCCTGGTACTGCGATAAGCCGGTAGTGGCGATCACTGGCTCCAACGGCAAAAGCACCGTCACAGCGCTGGTGGGCGAAATGGCGAAAGCGAGCGGGATTGACGTCGGAGTGGGTGGCAATATCGGTGTCGCGGCGTTGGATTTGCTCGACCGCGGTCACGAACTGTATGTGTTGGAGCTGTCGAGCTTTCAACTCGAAACCACCGACTCGCTGGTTCTAGATGGCGCGGCCTTTTTGAACTTCTCTGAAGACCATATGGATAGGTACGACAGCTTGGCCGATTATCGTGCCGCCAAGTGCCGTATTTTCACCCATGCGACTACCCTGATCGCCAATGCCGATGATCCGCAAACGCACGATGATCTGCAAACGAACACCGCCTCCTCCATGCGTCTATTTGGTTTTCATCAAGGTGACTATTGCCTTATCACCGACCAAGGTGAGGCGTGGTTAGCGGCACACGGCCAGCCACTGCTTCCCGTCTCTTCACTGGGACTGGTGGGCCGTCACAACGTGGCGAATGGGCTGGCGGCCATGGCGCTGGCTGACAGTGTCGGCATTACTCAGCAAGGGCAAAAAGCAGCACTCAGTACGTACGCTGGCCTTCCGCACCGTTGTCAAAAAGTCGCCGAGCATCAGGGCGTGCTGTGGGTCAATGATTCAAAGGCTACCAATGTGGCCAGCACCTTGGCCGCACTCGATGGCCTAGATATTGAAGGGCGGTTACACCTGTTGGTCGGGGGCGATGGTAAAGGCGCCGACTTTAGTCTGTTGCAACCTGTTTTGGCGACGCTGGACGTGTCGCTTTACTGCTTTGGCAAAGATAAAAGACAGTTGGCGGCGCTCGATAACACGGCGCAGTGTGTGGAAACGCTGCACCAAGCGGTCGATGCAGCGGCTTACCAAGCCTGTGCCGGCGACATGGTGCTGTTATCACCCGCTTGTTCAAGTTTGGATCAGTTCACTAATTTTGCTGCCCGTGGGGATGCTTTTATCGCCGAGGTAGAATCGATGATCGCGAGGCAGACATGACTGTAAGCCGACTTCCTCAATACTGCTGGCAGTGGCTTCGGACGCCGTCTCCGGGCGTGTTGTATGACCGCCAATTGGTCTGGACGTCGCTGCTGTTAATGGTTATTGGGTTAGTCATGGTGACCTCGGCCTCCTTGCCAGTGGGGCTTAGGCTGGCGGATGCGCCTTTTTTGTTTGCCAAACGTCATGCCTTTTATCTGGCGGTCGCCATCGCCGCCGCCGTGCTAGTGATGTACATCCCCGTGCATTGGTGGCAGCGCTATAGCGGCTATATGTTATTGCTCTCGTCGCTATTGTTACTGGCGGTGCTTGCCGTGGGTCGGTCTGTCAATGGTGCCGCGCGCTGGATCTCTGTGGCTGGGATCAATATTCAGCCAGCGGAGATCGCCAAGTTATCCCTATTTGTCTTTTTAGCCGGGTATCTGGTGCGCCGCCATGGTGAGGTGCGTGAACATTTTCGTGGCTTTGCTAAGCCCTTGGCGGTGCTGTTGTTCTTCGCAAGCTTATTGTTGGCGCAACCTGATTTAGGCTCGGTGGTGGTGATGTTTGTCACCACCGTGGGGATGTTATTTATCGCAGGGGCCAAGCTGTGGCAGTTTATTGCACTGCTGATCACCGGGTTGACCTTGGTCGGGGGCTTGATTGTCGCTGAGCCTTACCGAGTTCGCCGTGTCACTGCCTTTTTAGACCCCTGGCAAGACCCGTTTGGCAGTGGCTATCAGCTAACCCAGTCTTTGATGGCATTTGGTCGCGGGGATTGGTTTGGACAAGGGCTCGGTAATTCCATTCAAAAACTGGAATATTTGCCAGAAGCGCATACCGATTTCGTGTTTGCGGTGATTGCTGAAGAGCTTGGCTTGGTGGGTGTCAGCGTCATTTTGTGTTTGATTTTCTACTTGGTGTTTAAAGCCTTATTTATTGGTAAGCGTTGCCTTGAGCAAAACCAACTCTTTGGCGGTTTTCTTGCCTTCGGGATTGGGATCTGGTTTGCGTTCCAAACCATGGTCAACGTAGGCGCTGCCGCTGGTATGCTCCCGACCAAAGGCTTGACTTTGCCATTGATCAGTTATGGGGGCTCCAGTCTGGTCATCATGGCGGTGGCAGTGGCACTGCTATTGCGCATTGACCACGAGTACCGCTTAGCCACGTCGCAAGCGCACCAAAGAAACCCTTATCAAGGTAAAGAACAGAATAATGAGTAAAAAACGATTATTAGTGATGGCAGGGGGAACTGGTGGCCATGTTTTTCCAGGGCTCGCGGTCGCTAAGTATTTAGAAAATCAAGGCTGGGAGATCTGCTGGTTAGGGACGGCGGATCGCATGGAGGCCGATTTGGTGCCTAAATATGGTATCGAGATCGCATTTATTCGCGTTAAAGGCTTGATTGGATCGGGGCTGATGCGCAAGCTACGAGCCCCTTGGATGATTGTCAGTGCGATTTGGCAAGCGCGGCAAGTGATCAAGCGCTTTAAACCCGACGCTGTATTAGGCATGGGGGGCTATGTCAGTGGCCCAGGTGGTATTGCCGCGTGGTTAAGTGGCGTGCCCGTGATCTTGCATGAACAAAATGCGGTGGCAGGCCTAACCAATCGCTGGCTGGCGAAAGTCGCCAAACAAGTGTTACAAGCGTTTCCAGGCGCATTCGATGGCAAGACAGTGGTCGGTAACCCTGTACGTCGAGATGTGTGTGATATCGCTGCCCCCGAGCAACGGTTTAGTGAGCGAGAAGGCGCCTTGCGCGTTTTAGTCATGGGAGGCAGTCAGGGCGCGCGGATCCTTAATCAAACGGTTCCAGAGGCGATTGCGCTCACCGAGCAAGCGGTCACGATTCGCCACCAAGCAGGCAAGCACAACGCTGAGCCGACACGCGATGCGTACCAACAAGCCGGTGTCAGTGACGTCGAAGTCAGTGAGTTTATTGATGATGTCGCCGAGGCTTATGCTTGGGCGGATGTGGTGATTTGCCGCAGCGGAGCATTGACGGTGTCTGAGCTGGCGGCGGCTGGCGTTGGGGCGATTTTCGTCCCCTTTATGCATGCCGATAGGCAACAAGCACTCAACGGTGATTACTTAGTCGCCCGCGGTGCGGCTTTAATGATTGAACAGCCATCACTGACAGCGAGCACATTGGCTGAGACAATCAACCAGCTTGACCGCCCACGCTTGTTAGCGATGGCAAGGGCGGCTAGAGAGGCGGCCATCATTGATGCAGATGCCCGTGTCGCGGACGTTATCGTCACGCACGCCAACAAATAGAGAATAGAGAATGGGTAAATTGGATAATCAGCAGCTGGAAAAAATTCGCACCATGATCCCGGAAATGCGCCGGGTTAAGCGGATCCACTTTGTGGGGATCGGCGGTGCAGGCATGTGTGGTATTGCTGAAGTGCTGATTAATGAAGGTTACCAAATAACCGGCTCGGATCTTGCACAGAATATCGTCACAGAGCGATTGGCATCCATGGGGGCGCAGATTTTTATCGGGCATCAAGCGAGCCATGTCGAACAAGCCAGTGTTGTGGTGGTGTCGACAGCCATTAAACAGGATAACCCGGAAGTGGAAGCGGCAAAGGCGGCGCGCATTCCTGTGGTGCGTCGGGCAGAAATGCTTGCCGAATTAATGCGCTATCGGCACGGCATTGCCGTTGCCGGTACCCACGGCAAAACCACGACGACCGCGATGGTCACACAAATTTTCTCTGAGGCAGGGTTAGATCCCACCTTCGTCAATGGGGGATTGGTAAAAAGTGCAGGCACCAATGCGCGGTTAGGCAGCAGTCGTTATTTGATTGCCGAAGCGGATGAAAGTGATGCCTCTTTTTTACACCTGCAGCCAATGGTGGCGATTGTCACCAACATAGAAGCAGACCATATGGATACCTATGGTGGTAGCTTCGCAAAGTTGCAACAGACGTTTATCGACTTTCTCCATAATCTGCCGTTCTACGGGGTGGCGGTGGTGTGTATCGATGACCCGATCGTTCGTGAGCTGATCCCGTCGATTGGACGCCAAGTGATCACCTACGGGTTCTCGCACGATGCCGATATATGTTTACATGATTACCAACAGCATGGGCAGTGTGGTGTATTTAAAGTGACACGCCCTCATCGGGAAACGCTAACCATACGTTTGAATACACCCGGCCAACATAATGCGCTCAACGCGGCAGCGGCGATTGCGGTTGCCACGGAAGATGGTGTCGATGATGACGCAATCTTACGTGCCTTGGCCAATTTTGCTGGCACAGGGCGGCGTTTTGATCAACTCGGTGAGTTTGCCGTGGATGAGGGGACCGCCCTGCTGGTGGACGATTATGGACATCACCCCAGTGAAGTGGACGTCACCATTAAAGCGGCACGCGCAGGCTGGCAAGATCACCGTTTAGTGATGATTTTTCAGCCACACCGTTACAGCCGCACGCGCGATCTTTATGATGACTTTGCCAATGTGTTGGAAAAAGTGGATGTGTTGCTGATGTTGGATGTGTATTCAGCGGGGGAAACGCCGATTGCAGGGGCTGATGGTAGAAGTTTGTGTCGGAGCATTCGCGCGCGCGGTAAGCTAGATCCTATTTTTGTGCCTAATGCAGAGGCCTTACCTTCGGCATTGGCTAACGTGCTGCAACCTAATGACTTGGTTTTAACACAAGGCGCGGGTGATATTGGTAAAATAGCAAAAAATTTAGCGGCAAAGCAGCTAGACAAGGCTAAAATGGCGCAATAAAACGTCGCTGACGAGATAAAAAGAGCGGTCAATATCGGTGGTTACCAGAATAAACATCGGTTTTTATCGTCTTTGTGGGAAAATGGCGCGCAATCGATCTCAACTTAGTGATGAAAGTGCACGTCTAGGTTGGAGAGCGTCACGCGGGATCGCTATAATCAGTCGGTTTTTTCGCAGTGAGTGTCAAGTCATATCGACACAAGGCGATAAGATAGGTATGAGCATGGTCAATGCCCTGACACGCGTACAAACAGTGATAAAACTGGATCGGCAAACAGGCGCATCACTCGCATTCCTGGTTGGGGTGATCACTCTGATGTTGCTGGGGGCGATACGTGTGATTGATTGGATGAGTGATGAGCAGCAGCTCCCCTTATCGCAGCTGGTGATGGAAGGTGACCAGACACATGTGACCGCGGCACAAGTGCGCAAAGCGGTGTTATCAGGCGGCGAGCTAAAAAGCTTTATGCTGCAGGATGTGAATCGCATCCAAGCGAACATTGAGGCGCTCCCGTGGGTGAAACAGGTCGCGGTAAGAAAGCAGTGGCCCGATACCTTAAAGGTACATATCACCGAATACCGGGCGAGCGCGATTTGGAATGGGCAAAAATTGCTAACGCCAGACGGGGCGGTGTTCAATGGTGCCCCGCAAGATGTCGCTGATAAAAAGCTGGTGTCGCTACACGGTAATACCGGCACGTCGGCAGAAGTATTGCACACGAGTCGAGAGCTCGAACGTCAATTACAGCGAATTGGCTTATCGATTCAGGCGTTATCACTCAACATGCGGCGCTCATGGCGTATTGTGACACGAGATGGCGTACGGATTGAGTTAGGGCGAAAGGCGCGACAAGAAAGGCTAGCGCGACTGGTCCATTTATATCCGCGGATAAAGGCACAAAATAAAGCCATTGCGTATGTCGATTTACGTTATGACACCGGGGCAGCGGTAGGCTGGAAAACAGAGGCAGACGACGCGAATCGCCAAAATTAAGAGATGGTTGAATGAATAAAACGACAGACAAGTCACTGATAGTTGGGCTCGATATAGGGACGTCCAAAGTGTCTACCTTGGTCAGTGAAGTGCTGCCAGATGGCACCATCAATGTGCTGGGGGTGGGCAGTAGTCCCTCTCGCGGAATGGATAAAGGTGGCGTTAACGACTTAGAGTCTGTGGTTAAATCTGTTCAGCGTGCGGTGAATGAAGCCGAGATGATGGCAGATTGCCAAATCAGCTCTGTCTATCTTTCTTTGTCAGGGAAGCATATTCACTGCCAAACTGAGAGAGGGATGGGGACAATATCGGATGAAGATGTTACCCAAGACGACATAGACAATGTGATTCACACTGCGAAGTCGGTCAAAATCAGTGATGAGCAGCGCGTGCTGCATGTGATCCCACAAGAATACAAAATTGATTATCAAGAAGGGATCAAAAACCCGCTCGGTTTATCCGGGGTGAGGATGGAAGCAAGTGTGCACCTCATCACATGTCACAATGACACCGCAAAAAATATTGAGAAAGCAGTCGAACGTTGTGGTCTTAGTGTTGATCAACTGATTTTCTCCGGGCTTTCAGCAAGCCATGCCGTGATCACACCGGATGAGCGAGAATTGGGTGTCTGTGTCGTCGATATCGGCGGCGGCACTATGGATCTGGCTGTGTGGACAGGCGGTGCCCTCCGCCATGCCGAGGTGATCCCGTATGCGGGCAATGTGATTACCAGTGATATTGCCTATGCCTTTGGCACACCACTGGCTGATGCAGAAGACATTAAAGTGAAATATGGCTGTGCATTGAGTGAGCTGGTGAACAAGGACGCCAAAGTGAATGTCCCAAGTGTGGGAGGACGCCCATCAAGGACATTGCAGCGACAAACCTTGTCAGAGGTGATTGAGCCGCGTTGCTCAGAGCTTTTAGGACTGGTGAACCAAAAACTGGTCGCTATCCAAGAAAAGCTGCGTAGCGATGGTGTTAAACATCAAATGGCAGCGGGAATTGTGCTCACCGGGGGCGCATCACAAATGCACGGCTTGGTAGAATGCGCAGAACGCGTCTTCCAAAACCAAGTGAGAGTGGGACAACCGGTGAATGTCACCGGATTGACCGACTATGTGCAAGCACCTTGTTATGCAACCGCGGTTGGGCTTTTACACTACGGTAAAGAAAGCTTGCTGACAGAAACGAGTGAACCAGAACAAAAGCGGGCTGTGGCTAGCTGGATAAACAAGCTGAGTAGCTGGTTTAAGAAAGAATTTTAACCCTGATGCGAACAGGAAGGACGGAGAGAACTCATGTTTGAACCGATGATGGAAATGTCTGACGATGCGGTGATTAAGGTCGTCGGCATTGGCGGTGGCGGTGGTAACGCCGTTGAACATATGGTGCGTGAGTCAATCGAAGGGGTTGACTTCATTAGCATTAATACGGATGCCCAAGCACTGCGTAAAAGCAGCGTAGGCACGGTTATTCAAATTGGTGGTGATATCACTAAAGGCCTAGGCGCGGGGGCTAACCCACAAGTAGGTCGAGATTCTGCCCTTGAAGATCGCGATGCGATTAAAGCTGAGCTCGAAGGTGCCGATATGGTATTTATCGCAGCCGGAATGGGCGGTGGTACAGGAACCGGCGGAGCCCCCATTATCGCGGAAATCGCGAAAGAAATGGGAATCCTGACCGTTGCTGTGGTCACTAAACCATTCAGCTTTGAGGGTAAAAAGCGACTCGCGTTTGCAGAGCAAGGTATCGAAGAGCTGTCAAAACATGTTGACTCGCTGATTACGATCCCGAACGAAAAACTGCTTAAAGTGCTAGGTCGTGGGATTACATTGCTCGATGCCTTTGCCAAAGCAAACGACGTGCTACGCAACGCCGTGCAAGGGATCGCCGAGTTAATCACGCGCCCAGGTCACATCAACGTCGACTTTGCGGATGTCCGCACTGTGATGTCAGAGATGGGACACGCGATGATGGGCAGCGGCGTGGCAACCGGCGAAGATCGCGCGGAAGAGGCAGCAGAAATGGCCATTTCTAGCCCGCTTCTTGAGGACATCGACTTAGCTGGTGCGCGTGGTGTGTTGGTGAATATTACCGCAGGCTTTGATATGCGTCTTGATGAGTTTGAGACCGTGGGTAACACCGTCAAAGCGTTTGCATCAGACAATGCGACTGTGGTGATCGGGACATCGATGGACCCAGAAATGAGCGACGAGCTGCGTGTGACTGTGGTGGCCACCGGAATTGGTAATGAGCGTAAGCCAGATATCACCTTGGTGACCAACTCACAGTCTGGGCAAGCACAGGCAGAGCCGAAAAAGGCACAGCCTTTGCAAGAGAAACCTCAGGCGGCAAGTGCAAACCCTGCGGCGAAAGAGCAGCCTGCTGCATCGTCTTCGAATGCAGCACCAAAATCGCAGACCGAGCATGATTATCTCGATATTCCTGCGTTTTTGCGTAAACAAGCTGACTAATCGCAATTGCTTGGTTTGTAGCCAGTGATGTGCTACCATCACGCTCCCCTTGTCTAAGGTGACAGGGTAATGAGTGACGCAGAGCACACTTTTTTGAGAAAAAGTTGAGATAAGCCGATGATTAGACAGCGAACATTGAAAAGTATGGTCCAAACGACTGGTGTGGGTCTCCACTCCGGGCGTAAGGTTACGCTTACTCTGCGTCCGGCTCCTGCCAATACCGGTGTGATTTACCGTCGCACAGACATGGAGCCACCGGTAGATTTTCCGGCTAACCCTGAGGATGTGCGCGACACCATGTTGTGCACCGCCTTAGTCAATGACGCGGGTGTTCGCATCTCAACCGTTGAGCATCTCAGTGCAGCGATTGCAGGCATGGGGATCGATAACATTATTATCGAAGTGGACGCGCCAGAAATTCCAATTATGGATGGCAGTTCAAGCCCGTTCATCTTTTTGCTGCAGTCTGCGGGTATCGACGTCCAAAACACGCCAAAACGGTTCATTCGCATTAAAAAGCCTGTTCGCATTGAAGACGATGACAAATGGGCGGAGTTGCTGCCATACAACGGCTTCCGCCTTGATTTTGCTATCGAATTCGACCACCCTGCGATTGAATCTGAGCAACAAAACCTGGTGCTAGATTTTTCAAGCCAGTCTTTTATTAAAGACTTGAGCCGTGCTCGTACTTTCGGTTTTATGCGTGACATCGAGTACCTGCAGTCACAAAATTTGTGTCTGGGCGGTAGCTTTGACTGTGCCATCGTGCTGGACGATTATCGTATCTTGAATGAAGAAGGCCTGCGCTTTGACAACGAACTGGTCAAGCATAAGGTGTTGGACGCTATCGGTGACCTTTACATGTGTGGCCACAGTATCCTCGGTGAGATGCGCGCGTACAAATCGGGCCATGCACTGAACAACAAACTGTTGCGCGCGGTCTTGGCCGATCAAGAAGCGTGGGAGTGGGTGACGTTTGAAGAAACAGAGACTTCTCCAGTGGCATTTGCCGAACCGGGGATGGTCTTGGCCTAAGCCCTGTCTGATACGGTAGGCGGTTGCACGGTAACAGCGCAATGCACCACACTAAGGCAGAATAAACCGCTAATACCCAGAGATTGATAGATAGAAAGCCAGAGCTCACTCTGGCTTTTTTTGATCCTCGGCGAGTTTAGCCAACGCCTCGAACCGTGCTTTTAGCTTAGGCGAAGCGCCTTCACCCAGCGCACGCAGTAACTCACCCGAGGCTTGGCTAAGGTGGCGGGGCGGCGCTGCTTCTTTGTCTTCTCGGTCGGCAGCGGCGAGTGCCGGGTTAATCTTCACTTCAATGGTGGTAAGGCTGGCCAAGCCTTTGTTACGCAATACCGACAATAAATGCTGTCGCTCGTAGTTCAGTCGCATCGCCCAGGCGGCGCTGCCTGCTTCTACCACCAATACGCCATCACGATAATTGGCGACGCGACAGGCTTTTGATGTTTCACCGGGTAACAAGGCTAAGATCAGCTTGTTTAGCTTGGCAAGCTCAACCGCTCGCTGAGCAATATTATTGGGGTCGCTCTCCAACAGATGGAGGGTAGAGCGGGGACGGTGGTCTCTCATCGCGCAATAACTGCCTTTTTTGTCATCAATTCGGCGCCTGAACGGGCGCACAGCGTCTAATTTTCGCTAATTGATCCCTTGAGTATTGGATTTGTCATAGGATGTGAAAGTAATTTACCTTATCATAGATGCTCCACCTCGGCATGTAGCCTACCGCGTTGATATACCGGTATGTCCTGAGGTGATCACCAGAGAGTGAAAAAACCATTCACAGGTAAGTGTCGCATGGGTAAGGCGATGGTGGCGTATTTTTTCCGTGCCATCTACCACATTTACATTCAGTCACGTGGAAATCGTTGTGAAGTGGCGTCATCGCCCTTGAATTCTGTCCGATTTGGCTCCACTTAAGGTAGATGCGTTTTGGCATCTTGTGTTGAATCGATGAGCTTAAGCCAACCCGCGTTTGAACTGAAACACGCCAGCATAGAGGCAGTGTAGCGGCCGCCCATGTGGGAAAACCATTAAAAAGAGTACCGGCAACGCCATGTTATCGAAAGTCCTGACTAAAGTTATCGGAAGCCGTAATGACCGCACCTTGCGTCGGCTGAGAAAAGTTGTTGATGAAATCAACAAACTCGAACCCCATTTTGAAGCATTGAATGATGATGTGCTGAAAGCGAAAACCGTTGAATTCCGCGAGCGCCTTGATCAAGGTGCCGAGCTTGATGATCTCCTTCCTGAAGCCTTTGCCACTGTACGAGAAGCCTCTAAGCGTGTATTTGGCCTGCGCCACTTTGACGTGCAAATGGTCGGTGGTATCGTGCTCCACAACGGTCAGATTGCGGAAATGCGCACCGGTGAAGGTAAAACCCTGACCGCGACGCTACCTTCTTATTTGAACGCCTTGACTGGAAAGGCGGTTCACATCGTGACGGTGAATGATTATTTGGCGGAACGTGATGCCGAAACCAACCGTCCGTTGTTTGAGTTTTTAGGAATGACGGTGGGCGTCAATGTCCCCAACATGCCGCCGGAGGCGAAAAAAGCCGCTTACGCGTGTGATGTACTTTACGGTACCAACAATGAGTTCGGCTTTGACTATTTGCGTGACAACATGGCGTTTCGCGCAGAAGATCGTGTGCAACGCGATCGCTATTTTTCGATTGTCGATGAGGTTGACTCGATCCTCATTGATGAGGCACGTACGCCACTGATTATTTCTGGGCCAGCGGAAGACAGCTCTGAGATGTATCAGCGTATTAATGCCTTGATCCCAAGCCTGAAACAGCAAGAGCAAGAAGATACCGAAGACTATCAAGGTGATGGCCACTTCACGGTTGATGAAAAAGCCAAGCAAGTGTACATGACCGAAAATGGTCAAGAATTCGTTGAAGACTTGCTCAAGAAAAACGGCTTGATGGAAGACGGCGACACCTTGTACTCACCGGCGAATATCAGCCTGATCCATCATATTAATGCCGCATTACGCGCCCACGTCTTGTTTGAGCGCGACGTTGACTACATTGTCAAAGACGATGAAGTGATCATCGTGGACGAGCACACCGGACGCACCATGCCGGGACGTCGTTGGTCGGAAGGTTTACACCAGGCGGTGGAAGCCAAAGAAGGGGTGAAAATTCAAAACGAGAACCAAACGCTGGCCTCGATCACCTTCCAAAACTTCTTCCGTTTGTATGACAAGCTCTCAGGCATGACCGGGACCGCGGACACCGAGGCGTTTGAGTTTCAGTCTATCTATGGCCTAGACACCGTGGTTATCCCGACTAACCGGCCAATGGTGCGTAAAGATCACGCCGATCAGGTCTATATGACCGAAAAAGAAAAGTTTGCCGCGATTGCGGAAGACATCAAAACGCGCGCCGAAGCCGGCCAACCGGTATTGGTCGGAACGGTATCGATTGAAAAATCTGAATTACTGTCCAATGCGCTGCAAAAAGACGGCATCAAGCACCAGGTGCTTAACGCTAAATTCCACGCCCATGAAGCGGATATTGTTGAGCAAGCCGGTTACCCAGGCACGGTGACAATCGCCACCAATATGGCCGGTCGCGGTACTGACATTGTGCTGGGTGGCAGCTGGAAACAAGTGCTGGGTGATGTCGAAGACCCGACGGAAGCGCAAGTAGAAGCGGCAAAAGAAAAATGGCAGCAGCTTCATGACCAGGTCGTTGAAGCGGGTGGTCTGCATATCATTGGCACTGAGCGTCATGAGTCCCGTCGTATTGATAACCAGCTACGTGGTCGTGCCGGTCGTCAAGGTGACCCAGGCTCAACCCGCTTTTATTTGTCGATGGAAGATTCTTTGATGCGGATCTTCGCCTCAGAAAAAGTTTCTAACATGATGAAACGATTAGGGATGGCGGAAGGCGAAGCCATTGAGCATCCCTGGGTCAACAAAGCCATTGAAAACGCGCAGCGCAAAGTGGAAGGGCGTAACTTTGACATTCGTAAGCAACTGCTTGAATTTGATGATGTTGCCAACGATCAGCGTAAAGTGGTGTACGAGCTACGTGATGCGCTCCTAGTTTCTGAAGATATCAGCGAAATGATCGAGCACAACCGCGAGGATGTGGTTAATAACATTGTTAACCAATACATTCCGCCTCAGTCGCTGGAAGAAATGTGGGATGTGCCAGGGCTGGAAAAACGGCTTAAAGCGGACTTTGATCTCGAATTACCGATTCAGCAATGGCTGGATGAGGACGACAAGCTGTATGAAGAGTTACTGCGCGAGCGCATTCTGACGGCCTTGATCGAGGTTTATAAAGGCAAAGAAGAGGCGGTTGGGGCAGAAACCCTGCGTAACTTTGAAAAAGCGGTGATGCTGCAAACCTTGGATACGCTTTGGAAAGAGCACCTCGCGGCGATGGATCATCTCCGTCAAGGTATTCACTTACGTGGCTACGCACAAAAGAACCCAAAACAAGAGTACAAGCGCGAATCGTTTGAGCTGTTTGAGGGCATGCTGGAAGCGCTAAAAACCGATGTGGTGACAACGCTCAGCCGTGTCCGCGTACAACAGCCGGACGACGTTGAGCGTATGGAAGCTGAGCGCAAAGCCCGTGCTGAGCAGGCCGCGCAAAAGCAGCAAGTTAACCATGCGCAAGCTGATAATCAGTTTGACGATAGCGACAGCGCCGAACAGAGTGGTAGCGGCAACGAGACCGTGGTGCGCGATGGACGTAAAGTCGGCCGTAATGAGCCTTGTCCTTGTGGATCAGGGAAGAAATTTAAGCAATGTCACGGTAGAATCTAAGCCCTGACCATGCGTTATCAAAAAGGCCGTTTATCGGCCTTTTTTTATTATCAGGAGAGACTATGAAACGGGTAAGTATTGCCGCTGGCATTATTGTTAATCCGACACAAGACAAAGTCTTTATCACTCGCCGTCATGCTCACGCCCATCAAGGGGGAAAGTGGGAGTTCCCTGGCGGAAAAATTGAAGGGAGTGAAACCCCGCAACGCGCATTGCTGCGTGAATTAAACGAAGAAGTTGGGATTACGGCAAAAGCGGTCAGCCCCTTTATATCGTTAGACTTTGACTTTCCCGACAAAGCATTAAGTTTGGATTTTTTCTTGGTCTCTGACTTTGAGGGCGAGCCCCAAGGCTGTGAAGGACAAGAGGGCGTTTGGGCACCGATTGCCGAATTGGATCATTATCCGTTTCCCGACGCCAACGATGCGGTATTAGAAAAAATTCGCGCTCGATTCTGAGCGCGAGAAAAACATCGTAGAACAGGGAATAGGGCAGGACGTTTACTCGTGCTGCCCTTCTGACCAGAGGTCATCATCCGAAAGGTCAGGGGCACCAGGGATGGCTTTTTCTTCACTGGCCCATTCGCCCAAATCAATCAACTGACAGCGTTTGCTGCAAAATGGACGATGCGGGCTAACCTCTCCCCAAACCACAGGCTGTTGGCATGTTGGACATTTGACAACGGTAGGGGCATCACTCACGTGGATCTCCTTAACAAACACTGATATGAACAGACATATTGTCGGCGACCTCGTGATCGTCGTCAAATGGCATAAAGCGGATCGCGAAGCGGTTTTTGTGCCCAGATACTAACGGATAAACCCCGAGATCAGGGGATATCTTAAGCCGAATTAAGCAGGCGCCATCCGCTTCTTGTTGGTAGAAACCTTGTTGAATCGTCGCGGTGCCGCCATGTGCGCTTTCACGTGTGAGTTGCAGCCAGAACGCCAAAGCGTGACGTAATGGTGCCAGGTTTTCCATCCAGGTTTGAATCGCACTTTGCCGTGCGGCCAGTGGTTGATGGAGCCAGTAGTGGAAATTGGGGAGATCAAAGCTACAGCTCCCCCCTGGAATCGAAAAGCGCTGCTTGATACTGGTTAAAAAACGGTCTTCTTTTAACGCTTGGCCGAAGCGTTTGGCCTGTAATACCGCGCGCTGGTGCGCGGCGAGTTGATCGAGCAACTGGTTGAGCTGAGCCTGATCAACCTGGGGTACGTCAGCCCAGGCTTTGAGTTTTTTCTTGAGTTTGTCCAAATCCTTGGCGAGATCCGCTTTTACTTGCACTTGATCTAAAATCTCCAGCAGATCAAACAGGCTGCGGAAAAATTGAATATGATGACAGGGTGCGGAAAGCCCGCTCACTTCGTCCAGTTGAGAGAGCAGGTACTCCAGGCGCAAGTAAATTCGCACCTGTTCATTGAGTGGGTGTTCATACAAGGTGAGGCTGGTCATAAGCGTTTAGCTGTCCTGTCCGACTATAGGTCGGCGTTTGCCTGGGTTGCCAAGGTTAAGTACGTGTGATGTAAGGCATCAACTTGTCGATCAAGTTCCGCTTCGGTTTGCGTATTATCGATCACATCATCGGCGACGGCGAGGCGTTGTGAGCGACTGGCTTGTGCGGCCAAAATCGCGTGAACTTGTTGTTCACTCACGTGATCACGGGCGAGCGTGCGCGCGATTTGTGTTTGCTCGTCCACATCGACGACCAACACTCGTTGCGCCAATGACGTTAGGTTATTCTCTACTAACAAGGGCACCACAAGCAAACAATACGCTGAACTGGCCTGCGCACAGGCTTGGATCATGTGTTGGCGGATCATGGGGTGAAGCAGGTTATCGAGCCATTGCTTGTCGTCTGGATGACTAAACACCCGCTCACGAAGCCAGGCACGATCTAGGCTGCCATCTGGGTTTAATGCTGGTGTGCCAAAACGCGCGACAATCGCGGCCAGACCGTCACTACCGGGCGCAACCGCCTCACGAGCGATCACATCGGCATCAATGATATCAATGCCCTTGGCGGCAAAACGATTGGCAACCGTGGTTTTACCACTGCCAATCCCTCCGGTTAACCCGACCACAACGGCCATTAGCGCACTCCTAGAATGTGTGAAAGATACCAGTGTAACAGGCTATCGCCCCAAAGCAGACTTAGCCAGCCTGCGACGGCAATAAAGGGGCCGAAGGCAAACGCGTGCTGCAGGCTCTTTTGTTGTTGGCGAAGCAATACCCCCCCAACGATGGCGCCACTGAGTGAGGCGAATAAAATCAGTAGCGGCAAAGCTTGCCAACCGACCCAAGCGCCCAGTGCCGCAAACAGTTTAAAATCACCATAGCCCATGCCTTCTTTGCCAGTGGTGAGTTTAAAGGCCCAAAAGAGGCTCCAAAGGCTGACATAACCGACCATAGCACCAATGACACTTTCACTGAGGGTGATAGGACTGATGCCGCAGAGAGCGAGGCCGATTCCGGCCCACATTAAGGGTAAGGTGAGTTGGTCGGGCAGCAACAGGGTTTCCCAATCAATGAGAGTCAGCGCCAGCAAGGTGAGACTGGCCGCCATCACCGCGATGGCCCATGCCGGTGAGGAAATAAGCCATGCCGGTAACACACAGACAATAGCACTGGTGACCTCGACCAGTGGGTAGCGTGGACTGATCGCCGTGCCACACTGACGGCAGCGGCCTTTTAACATCAGCCAACTGAGCAAAGGAATATTATCGTACCACGCAATCGGCTGCTGGCACTTTGGGCAGTGTGAGGCGGGAAAACACAAATCAAAGCGCTGCGCATCAGGCGCGTCAATGTCAGCATCGGGAAACGTCGCCAAGCATTCTTGACGCCAACGGCGTTCCATCATAATGGGCACGCGTGCGATGACCACATTTAAAAAGCTACCGATAATCAGGCCAAATAAGCCAGCAAAAAAAATGAATAACGGTGATGAGAATATCAACATGGGACCTTCTGGGCATTAACCTTGTGCGCATCATAGCGCCTTGCGGTGTCAGACTCTATCTTGGCTAGCCAAGAACAGACATCAGATTGAAAATGGGTAAGTACATGGCCACCACTAAGCCGCCAATCAATAGCCCGAGCACTAAAATTAACAGGGGCTCGATGATTTTACCGAGGTTGTCTACGGTGTTGTCGACTTCGGCTTCATAGATTTGTGCGATGCGGTTGAGCATATTATCGAGCGACCCCGACTCTTCGCCAATCATCACCATTTGCGTCACCATCACGGGGAAGCTGTTACTGTCACGCAAGGCTTGATAAAGCGGAATACCAGTGGCCGTGTGCTGATACACCGCCTTGAGTGCGTGGACATAATACGCGTTGGTCATGGATTTCGTCGCGGCTTGTAAGCCAGAGAGTAACGGAATACCGGCACTAAAGGTGGTGGCTAGGGTACGGGAAAACTTGGCGATGCAGGCTTTGCTCACCACTTCACCAATGACGGGCAGTCGGAGTAGCCAGCGATGATAGTGATATTGGTAGGTCGTGTTTTTACGCTGTAGCAACTGGTGCGCGGCGGCAAGACCCGCCACGATCAGCGTGATGGTCAACGCGTGCTGGCTCACAATGTCGGATAAGGCGAGCACTTGTTGGGTCAGCCAAGGCAAATCGGCCCCGAAGGAATCAAAAATACGTTTAAACTTCGGGATCACGGACACCAGCAGGTAGGCACTAACGCCCAAGGCCACGCTGACCACGATGCTGGGATAAATCATGGCTTTGATGACTTTACTGCGAAGTAACGCCTGCTTTTCACGGTATAGGGTTAAGCGAGCAAAAATCTCCGGCAGTTGCCCGGTTTGCTCACCCGTTGCGACCAAATCGCAATAAAAGCGATCAAACAAGGGGCTCGCGTGCGCTAGCGCCTCACTCAAATTGGTGCCCGCCTCCAGTTGCTGGCGAATATGACGCACCAGCAAGCGCATTTCGGCTTTGACCTGATTGAGCGCCATGAGGTTCAGGGCTTGTACGATAGGGATCCCAGACTCAAGCAAGGTGGTGAGATCACGTGAAAACTGGGTGATATCCGCTGCCTTGGCTTTATGACGACGCTGCTGAAAGCTCGATAGCCGGCGGCGTATGAGGCGGCTGGGGACGATAGATTGGTTCGCTAGCTCTTGGCGTGCGTCTCGTTCTGTGTAGGCGAACACCTGCCCTTTTTTTTCACCACGGGCGGCGGCTTGACGCCAATGAAAGATAAACAGGGTGGATTTGGCCATGCAGACTCCTTAGGCAAGCTGAATAACGCGGGTAAGCTCTTGGATGCTGGTGATCCCTTGGTTGAGTTTGGCAACCCCAGATTCGGCCAATCGCCACATACCTTCTTCGGTGGCCAGTTGAGTGAGTTCCACCGCGCTGGCATTTCGGTAAATGGCGCTGGTAATCTTTTCTGTCACGGGGAGCACTTCGTACACCCCAGTCCGTCCTTGATAACCCTGATAGCACTGGTAACAGCCGTGGGGATTAGCTTGGTAGAGCGTGCTTGGGGTTAAGCTTGGATAGAGGTTGGCTAAGTACTGAAGGCGTGGGTCATCAGACGGGTGCGGCTGTTTACAAACAGGGCATAAACGACGTACCAAACGCTGAGCCACCACCAAAGTTAGAGAGCTGGCAAGATTGTAGGGGGCAATGCCCATGTGGGATAAACGGGTGATGCTTTCGGCCGCCGAATTGGTATGCAGCGTTGATAACACCAGGTGACCGGTTTGCGCGGCCTTGATCCCGATCTCAGCGGTGTCGAGATCGCGTATTTCTCCCACCATCACCACATCGGGATCTTGGCGCAAAAAGGCACGGAGTGCGGTGGCGAAATCTAAACCGATGCTAGGATTAACATTGACTTGATTGATGCCTTCTAGCTGGATCTCAACCGGATCTTCGACGGTGGCAATATTACGCTGCGGCTGATTGAGATACCTGAGCCCACTATACAAAGAGACGGTTTTGCCGCTTCCCGTTGGGCCGGTAAACAAAACCATCCCTTGCGGCCTATCCAATGCGTCTTGATAGTGCTGGCGCTGCCATTCGGTTAAGCCTAAATCATGTAGCGTCAGTTGCTGCTGGCCATTATTCAACAAGCGAACCACCACCTTCTCGCCCCAAACGGTCGGTAAGGTGGATACGCGCATATCGACGGTGTGATCGGCAGTGAGGGTCAGCTTAATGCGCCCGTCTTGTGGTAAACGTCGTTCGGCAATATTGAGTTGGGCCAAGATTTTGAGTCGAGTCGACAGCCGCCGCGAGACTCCCGCAGGAGGGTGGGCATAGGTATGCAATAAACCGTCTTGGCGAAAGCGAATTTGGTAGTGATGTTCAAAGGGCTCGAAGTGTACGTCGGAGGCGTTTTTACGCACCGCATCCACCAATATCTGTTGAATGTAACGACTGATCGGTGCCTGATCACTTTGTAGCTCAGCGCTGTCTTCTTGTGGGCTATCGGTGACGGTCAGGGCGGCTAAGTCTTGATCACTGATGGTGATGCCATCGCCGGTGCCATCGATATCTGCGCCGTACAAGTGACGCAGCGCGGCATCCAAATCCGGCTGACTGAGCACCACTAAACGGACATTGAGCCCAGTAGAAAAGCGAAAGTCGGCGACCGCCTCTGTGTTGTCTGGGTCACTGACACCGAGTAACAGCTCTTGGCCTTGCTGGGCCAGCGGCAACACCTGATGGCGCTGAATCAAATCGCGCCTATCTAGGGCATAACAGGTGTCTTTAAACGGGTACTGATGGCTTTCCGAAAAAGGCAGGTGATGCTGACTCGCGAGGGTGTGGGCGAGCGCGGTGGGGTCAACCCCGGCATCGAGTAAACGGGAGACGCTAAGCGGTGTGCCATCGCCAATGCCCAACGCATGGCGCTGGGCATCGGTCAATAAACCGGCTTGATACAACTGAGCGGTTGGGATCATCGTGAGTCCCTGTTTTTATATTCGCTTAAGGTGTTGGCTTTTTGGTACCCGACTTACTGCTGCAACCATCGACTTTAATATTTGTTGCCGGTTGCTCGCACGTCCACTTGCCTTCAGGGGACCGTAAGAGTGTGACTTTATTACCTTCCGGCATCCCCTGCACGGCTATGTTCATGTTTCCCTTAACGCCACTAGTCTCAGTGAACGTTACATCATCAGGAATACCAAGGTCGCCTCTTTTATCACTTTCTGGGAACTTACCCTCTTCCATAATATGCGCTTCTACCACGGAGCGCATATTGGTTAACGTGGCAATTGCGGCAGTGACTTTGGCTTTATCTTGATACTTTTGGTATTGCGGAATGGCGATGGCAGTTAGGGCGCCAATAATGCCTAATACCACCAGTAACTCAATCAAACTAAACCCGTGTTGCTTTTGCATCCTATATCTCTCCTCTCAATGATGGTCGGCCGCCAACGTGGTGGCCGCGAGTGCAGCGACTTTACGCTTGTGAGCGTGGCGCAAAAAAGAGGGGAGAGATGAGTTTGAGACTGAAGGATAAAAGCTGGATGTAACAGTATTTTTTTCTAAGGTAGTGTTCGACTCACCACAAATTTTTTGTCACGAAAGAGTGATAAAAAGGCCGCCCATCGTGGGCGGCCTGGTCGACGCTGAGTGAGCGTACGTGTTATTGAAAACGCATGGATAAATCGAGCGCGGTCACGTGCTTGGTAAGCGCGCCCACGGAAATATAATCCACTCCGGTGGCGGCGTATTCTGCCAACGTCTCGAGCGTGACGTTCCCCGAGACTTCTAGCGCCACACGGTCTTGATTTAAGGCTACTGCCTCACGCATCATCGGCACGCTAAAGTTATCCAGCATCACAATATCGGCACCCGCCTCAATGGCTTGTTTTAGCTCATCCAAATTTTCTGTCTCTACTTCCACCGGTTTATCTGGATTCAGACGACGAGCCTCTTGCACCGCATTGGCAATCCCGCCACAGGCGAGAATATGATTTTCTTTGATCAAATACGCATCAAACACACCAATACGGTGATTGTGTCCGCCGCCACAAGCGACAGCATATTTGAGTGCACTGCGCAGTCCCGGAATGGTCTTACGCGTGTCGAGCAATTTGGTGTGGGTGCCGTTGAGCGCTGCTACATAGGTTGCCGTTTTACTGGCGCAGCCTGACAAGGTCTGGATAAAGTTCATCGCATTGCGTTCACCGGTCAACAAAACACGCGAGGGGCCTTGTAAGGTACACAGCGATTGATTGGCGGTGATGGCGTCGCCATCGGCAACATGCCACGTCAAGGTGACGTCGCCACCGAGCTGATGAAAAACTTCATCCGCATAGGCACGGCCACAGAAAACGCCATCTTCTCGGGTGATCAGTGTCGCGGTGGATACCGAGTCGGCCGGGATCAGGCTAGCGGTGATGTCTTTGCTGGCGTCGATGTCGCCATCCAGATCTTCTCGCAGTGCGTCGGTCACCGCGCGGGTCACGTCGGCGCGGAGGTGAGAGGTGAGATAGGCCAGGCGGCGCTCGCTGTCATGGACAGCATGAAAAGGGGTCGATGTCATCATGGCTTACCGCGGTCATCAAAAAAGTGGTCGAATGATAACGCTGGTGATAACGAAATGCAGCTTTTCTCTCTCGTTTCCCCGTATTCGTCTATCTTTTTATTCATATTCTGTCTTTTAACTTGTCTACACTTTAGGCAGGAACAGTCAAAGAGGTGATGCCATGAAGCGAGGGTTAGCGCTGGTGGCCATGATAGCGATCGCGTTTATTGGGTTCCGTACGTGGCAGCAACTCAGGCCGCCAGTGTCCGAACCATTATCATCACTGGCTATTGCGGTTTCGCTCACCCCCCTGTCTGCCCCGATTATTGTGGCCAAAGAGCAGGGACTATTTAAAAAGCATGGTATTGCGATGACGCTTAAGCCTGTCCATGGCGGGGTAAAGAGTTTTCAAACTTTAATGTCAGGAGAGGTGGACTTAGCGACTACCTCAGAGACGGTGGTGATGTTTAACAGTTTTGAGCGCGATGATTTTAATGTGCTAACCAGCTTTGTCGAGTCAGATAACGATGTCAAACTCTGGTCTATTGACCGTGAGATTAGCGGATCGTTGGCGCACGCGCTCGACAATGCACGCGTGGGCATTGTTGCGTCGAGTGCCAGTGAGTATTTCTTTGACTCCTTGCTGCAATTGCACGACATTCCGAGAGAGCGGGTGGAAAAAGTTGGCTATCCTCCCGAAGCACTGCCCAAAGCGCTTCTCGACGAGAAGGTGGATGTGATAGCCATATGGGAGCCCTACGGCTATCAGCTCCTCAAGCAGTCCAACCAGCCGGTGCATTCGCTTGATAGTAAAGGTCTGCACAGCCTCTCTTTTCTGTTAGTCAGTGATCGCTTGTTAGTCAACAAGCAGCACCAGGACATGCAACGGGTTGTCAGTGCGCTAGATGACGCGGTGAACTTTATTCATCAACATCCAGAGCGGGCTAAAGTACAGGTTTCCGCGTATCTTGACATGTCAGACGATAAACTCAGCTGGCTATGGCAAGATTACTTATTCCGCCTTTCATTGAATGATTCGTTACTACTGCGGTTAAAAAACCAAGCGCGATGGGCGCAAGAAGCGGGCTTAGTGGAAGGGAGCACGCCGTCATTCCGCCATATACTCAACCCGGGCCCCTTGGTTGAGGCCACGCAAAAAGTGAGTTTATTAGAATGAAGATCGGTCAGCAGCTCAGTATAGTTGTGTATGCCTGTACGGCGCTCACCTTTATTACGCTGTTAATTACGGTTGAACTTTTTTATAAACAAAATCAAATTCAGTCACGGTTAGACAGCATCATGGCGGTACACTCTCAGATTGATAGCCTGCGTGGCCGTCTATGGTTGTATCGTCAATATCCCAGTGCGCAAACGCGCCAAGATGTGAATCAGTCGACCCATGCATTGCGTGCGCAGTTAGACAGCGATGAACTTGCGTTACCGCCGCAGTCCGCGCAGTCAATCCGGCTCGCGGCAAATAGTATTGACCGCCTATTGTCAGTAACAGCCGGGCAGTTAAGCGTTGCTCCTTCCGTGGATGAAGGGCGTTTGATGCTGTTTTCACGTTTCAATGTGTTGCTACAGGCGATGAGTGAAACGGCCTTTTCGGTACGGCAGCAGGTGATTCACCAATCTGGACAACAACAGAAAAAACTGTTGGTTGTGCATGGCGGCGTGCTGGTGGTTTTAGCCTTGTTGGTGACCATCTTCGTGACCCGCTTACGGCGGCGACTAACTCGTCGCCTAAAGGTATTGCATTCGACCATTACGCAAATAAAGCAAGGTGATCTGACCACGGAGTTAACCTTAACTGACAAGGATGAAC
The DNA here is from genome assembly GCF_001722105.1 of Salinivibrio sp. SS3. Classification (NCBI taxonomy): domain Bacteria; kingdom Pseudomonadati; phylum Pseudomonadota; class Gammaproteobacteria; order Vibrionales; family Vibrionaceae; genus Salinivibrio; species Salinivibrio sp. SS3. The sequence continues at coordinate 93,536 of NZ_MEBQ01000045.1, forward strand.
TGACTGAGCTAGCTGATCATGTTGATGAGATGAAGCGAGCACTGAGCCACACCATGGTGGACAAAAAGCAGTTGAGCGAAGAAGTCGCACGGCAAACGCAACAGCTTCGTGAGCAGCAGCATCAACTCAAATTCCTGGCTGAACGCGATGAGTTGACGGGCCTCTTTAACCGACGTGCGTTTGAATCACATGTGGAGGTGGCGGTGATGCGGGCCAATCGCGCCCAAACCAATGCGGCGTTATTATTCATTGATTTAAATGATTTTAAGCAAGTCAATGACACCTACGGACATGGGGTCGGTGATGAGCTTCTCAAAGTGGTCGGTCATCGCTTGAAACAATGCGTGCGTCGCTCTGATTTGGTTGGCCGCTTGGGGGGAGATGAGTTCATTGTCTGGCTGGACTTATTAGCGGATAAATCGGCGCTGAATGAAGTGATCACCCGTATCCAAGACGAAATGCACGCGCCAATACAGGTTGCCGATACCTCCTTGTCACTGACCATTAGCATCGGCGTAAGTTGCTTCCCCACGGATGGGCTCGAGCTACAGCAAATGATGAATCAAGCCGATGCCGCCATGTATTACGCCAAAAATCACCCTGAAGCGCGTTGTTGCTTGTATTCCAATCTTCCGACTGACCAGATAAAGTAGCGATTTTGCTCAAGTGGATCGGATATGTCTTTTTCACAGATTGACAATCATTGGTTGGTAGGCGCGCGCGCTTGTCTGTCTCCTCATCATAACCAACGCCCAGATAGCAAGGATATCTCCTTGCTGGTGATCCACAACATCAGTCTGCCGCCCGGTCAGTTCGACGGTCCCTATATTGAGCAGTTTTTTCAGGGGCATCTCGACCCCTCGGCACATCCTTACTTTGCCGAGATCGCATCGCTTCGCGTCTCCGCCCACCTACTGATCCGACGAGATGGAAGTGTGATCCAGTTTGTACCATTCAGTGCGCGTGCATGGCATGCTGGCGCTTCGTGTTTTGACGGTCGGCAGCAATGTAACGATTTTTCTATCGGTATTGAGCTAGAGGGCACAGACACACATCCATACACCGATCAGCAGTACCAATCGTTAGCGGCGATCACGCAGACGCTGATGCAGTCCTACCCAGCCATTACTCGTGATCGAATCACAGGACACCAACATATTGCCCCAGGCCGTAAAACGGATCCTGGGGTAGCGTTTGACTGGAAAAAGTTACACGCACTGATTTAGATGCCTATTGCATTGACTGAACTAAATGGTCTGACCAATTTAAAGGGGCGGGATATTCATGGCTGTCAGGCTAAAAATACACAGGTTTCCATGATGTCAATCAAAGTTCAGGTGGACAGAATACCCGCTGTCTGGTAACTTTAGGGATCAATAAAGTAATTGGTCTTACCAATTTACAATCAGTCAATCTCTGTAGCTAAGCGCCAAGCTTGGGGGGCAGATGGTCAATAAATACAATGGCATATCAGCGAATTCGTCAACCTAAACTCTCGGATGTAATTGAAAAAGAGCTCGAGGGCTTAATTCTGGAAGGGACCTTGTCTCCAGGCCAGAAGTTACCGCCTGAACGAGAGTTAGCGACGCAATTTGATGTGTCTCGCCCGTCAGTGCGCGAAGCGATTCAACGGCTTGAAGTCAAAAAGCTACTGACGCGCAAGCAAGGTGGCGGCACCTTTGTCAGTGAACGCCTTTGGCAACGCTTCTCTGAGCCATTGCTAGAGTTATTGGCGGACCATCCAGAAACCCAGCTTGACTTATTGGAGTCACGGCATGCTTTAGAGGGGATTTCTTCTTATTTTGCCGCATTACGGGGAACAGAAGAGGATTTTTCTCGCATTGAAGACTGTCATGACGCCATTCGCCAAGCGCAGCAAAGTGGGGACTTAGAGGCAGAAGCCTCGGCTGTGATGCAGTATCTCGTTGCCGTAACGGAAGCGGCGCATAATGTGGTGTTACTTCACATCATGCGCAGTCTCGCGCCGTTACTGGAACAGAATATTTTGCAAAATTTTGAGCTACTTTATCGCCGTCAAGAGACGGTGGAAAACGTCAGCCGACACCGAGCTGAGATAGTGGATGCGATTACCGCTGGTGAACCAGAAAAAGCCAGACAAGCGTCGCATGCACACTTGGCTTACATTGAGGAAACTCTGTTGGATCTTGGTCGAGAAGAAAGCCGTCGCGAACGGTCTCTACGTCGAATTCAACAACGCAAGGACGAGTTGGAGTAGCCTTATTCGCACCGATAGAAACGCGAAGGGCACTGCAGCTGCGACAACGTTTGTTTTGTACGAGTCAATCAACGAAAGGATAGATCGCCATGTCTGAAGTCATGAAACATGACGTGGACGCACTTGAAACACAAGAGTGGTTGCAAGCTCTTGAGTCAGTCGTTCGTGAAGAAGGTGTAGAACGTGCCCAGTTCCTTCTGGAGCAAGTATTAGGGCAAGCACGTTTGGACGGTGTTGACATGCCAACGGGCGTGACCACCAACTATGTAAATACCATTCCTGCTGATCAAGAACCTGCTTACCCAGGTGATGTGAATCTGGAACGCCGTATCCGTTCTATCATTCGTTGGAACGCAATCATGATCGTGTTGCGTGCGTCCAAGAAGGATTTAGAGCTGGGTGGCCACATGGCATCATTCCAGTCTTCGGCGGCATTTTATGAAACCTGCTTTAACCACTTCTTCCGTGCGCCTAACGAGAAAGACGGTGGCGACCTGGTGTATTATCAAGGTCATATTTCTCCAGGTATCTATTCACGTGCCTTTGTTGAAGGCCGCTTGAGCGAAGAGCAGCTCGACAACTTCCGTCAGGAAGTCGATGGAAAAGGGGTGTCTTCATATCCGCACCCGAAACTGATGCCTGAGTTCTGGCAGTTCCCCACCGTATCTATGGGTCTAGCTCCGCTTGCGTCTATCTATCAAGCGCGTTTCCTCAAATACCTCAACGGTCGTGGCCTAAAAGACACCTCTGAGCAGCGTGTTTATGCGTTCCTGGGTGACGGTGAGATGGATGAGCCAGAGTCACGCGGTGCGCTGTCATTCGCAGCCCGTGAAAACCTGGATAACCTCTGCTTCTTGATTAACTGTAACCTGCAGCGCCTTGATGGTCCTGTAATGGGTAACGGTAAAATCGTTCAAGAGCTGGAAGGCCTCTTTAAAGGCGCTGGCTGGAACGTGATCAAAGTGGTTTGGGGCTCTGGCTGGGACAAACTGCTGGCGAAAGACACCTCAGGTAAATTGCTGCAGTTGATGAATGAAACCATCGACGGTGATTACCAGACGTTCAAATCGAAAGACGGCGCTTACGTCCGCGAACACTTCTTCGGCAAGTACCCAGAAACGGCAGCCTTGGTTGCAGACATGACTGACGAAGAGATCTTTGCGCTTAAGCGTGGTGGCCACGAGCCATCTAAATTGTTTGCTGCCTTCAAAGCAGCACAAGAGTGCAATGACCGTCCAACCGTGATCTTGGCGAAAACCGTTAAAGGTTATGGCATGGGTGAAGCGGCTGAAGGGAAAAACATCGCGCACCAAGTCAAGAAAATGGACATGACCCATGTTCACGCGATGCGTGATCGTCTTGGCCTACAAGACTTGTTGTCTGACGACGATGTACAAAATCTGAAGTACCTGAAGTTGGAAGAAGGCTCTGCCGAGTACGAATACCTGCACGCACGTCGTAAGGCACTACACGGTTATACCCCACAGCGTCTGCCGAAATTTACGCAAGAACTGACATTGCCAAAACTGGACGATTTCTCGGCGCTACTGTCTGAGCAGAAACGTGATATCTCTACCACCATGGCGTTTGTACGTTCTTTGAATGTATTGCTGAAAGACAAGAGCATTGGCAAGAACATTGTGCCAATCATTGCCGACGAAGCGCGTACATTCGGTATGGAAGGCTTGTTCCGTCAAGTAGGTATCTACAACCCGCAGGGTCAGACTTATACCCCAGAAGATCGCGGTGTGGTGTCTTACTACAAAGAAGACGAAGGCGGCCAAGTACTGCAAGAAGGGATCAACGAGCTAGGCGCGATGTCATCGTGGGTAGCCGCGGCGACCTCTTACAGCACTAATGATCTGCCCATGATCCCATTCTACATCTACTACTCAATGTTCGGCTTCCAACGTGTTGGCGACATGGCGTGGATGGCGGGTGACCAGCAAGCGCGTGGTTTCCTATTAGGTGCGACTGCCGGTCGTACTACCTTGAACGGTGAAGGTCTACAACACGAAGACGGTCACAGCCATATTTTGGCAAGCACGGTACCTAACTGTGTCGCTTACGACCCAACCTTCGCGTACGAAGTGGCGGTGATCATGCAAGACGGTATCCGTCGCATGTACGGTCCTGACCAAGAAAACATCTACTACTACCTGACGCTGATGAACGAAAACTATCATCAGCCAGCCATGCCTGAGGGCGCGGAAGAAGGTATCCGTAAAGGTATCTACAAGCTGGAAACCTATACGGGCGACAAAGCGAAAGTCCAGCTAATGGGCTCTGGCACCATCATGACCGAAGTGCGTAAAGCGGCGAAACTGCTGAGCGATGAGTTCGGTGTGGCGTCTGACGTATACAGCGTGACCTCGTTCAACGAGCTGGCACGTGACGGTCAAGATGTCGATCGTTTCAACATGCTGAACCCAGATGCAGAAAGCAAAGTGCCTTACATCCAAACCGTGATGGGCACAGAGCCAGCGATTGCTGCGACTGACTACATGAAGAACTATGCTGACCAAGTTCGTGCGTTTGTCCCAGCTGAATCTTACAAAGTACTGGGCACTGACGGCTTTGGCCGTTCAGACAGCCGTGAAAACCTTCGTCGTCACTTTGAAGTGAACGCAGGCTATGTGGTTGTAGCGGCACTTAATGAGCTGGCTAAGCGTGGCGATGTTGACAAGAAAGTGGTCGCAGAAGCGATCAAGAAATTCGACATCGATACCAACAAAGTAAACCCGCTGTTCGCGTAAGAGGCTGAAATAATGTCAATCGAGATTAATGTACCTGACATCGGTGCGGATGAAGTAGAAGTGACTGAGATCCTTGTCAGCGTGGGTGACAAGGTTGAAGAAGAGCAGTCGTTAATCACCGTTGAGGGTGATAAAGCATCCATGGAAGTCCCTGCATCACAAGCGGGTGTGGTCAAGGAAATTAAAATTGCCGAGGGTGACAAAGTCACCACCGGCTCTTTGATGATGATCTTTGAAGCGGAAGGTGCCGCACCAAGCGCCCCTGCGGAAGAGGCGGCTCCCACTGCCCCTGCTGCAGCACCAGCGGCTACATCAGAAATCAAAGAAGTGCACGTGCCTGATATCGGCGGTGACGAAGTTGAAGTGACCGACATCATGGTGGCGGTAGGCGACAGCGTCGACGAAGAGCAATCATTGATCACCGTTGAAGGCGACAAAGCGTCAATGGAAGTGCCGGCACCGTTTGCGGGCACTGTTAAAGAGATCAAAATTGCTTCAGGTGACAAGGTATCAACTGGCTCTTTGATCATGATGTTTGAAGTCGGCAGCAGTGCCCCTGCCGAGGCACCTGCCCAGGCTGCACCTGCGGCCCCTGCTGCGTCAGAAGCAAAAGATGTCAACGTTCCTGACATTGGCGGTGATGAAGTCGAAGTGACTGACATCATGGTCGCTGTAGGCGATACGGTTGAAGAAGAGCAATCTTTGATCACCGTTGAAGGCGACAAAGCGTCAATGGAAGTGCCGGCACCGTTTGCGGGCACAGTGAAAGAAATCAAAATCGCCGCGGGCGATAAAGTGTCTACTGGCTCGCACATCATGGTGTTCGAGGTGGCGGGTAGTGCACCTGCGGCACCAGCAGCGGCATCTGCACCTGCTGCAGAGGAAAAATCTGCACCCGCACCAAAAGCGGAAGCACCTGCAGCAGCTAAAGCCGACGCCGGTAAAGACGAGTTTGTTGAAAACAAAGAATACGCGCATGCGTCACCTGTTGTTCGTCGTCTCGCGCGTGAATTCGGTGTTAACTTGGCGAAAGTCAAAGGCACCGGTCGTAAAGGACGTGTACTGAAAGAAGACGTACAAGGCTATGTGAAAGAGGCGCTTAAACGTCTTGAATCTGGCGCCGCGTCTGGCTCTGGCGACGGCAGTGCACTTGGCCTGCTCCCTTGGCCGAAAGTGGACTTCAGCAAGTTCGGTGAAACGGAAGAAAAACCACTGTCTCGCATCAAGAAGATCTCGGGGGCGAACCTGGCACGTAACTGGGTGATGATCCCGCACGTGACGCAGTGGGATAACGCCGATATCACTGAAGTGGAAGCGTTCCGTAAAGAGCAAAACGCGATCGAGAAGAAGAAAGAGTCAGGCATGAAGATCACCCCATTGGTGTTCATCATGAAAGCGGCTGCTAAAGCGCTGGAAGCTTTCCCTTCATTCAACGCGTCACTGTCTGAAGACGGTGAAAGCCTGATCATGAAGAAGTATGTCAACATCGGTATCGCGGTTGACACGCCAAATGGTCTGGTCGTGCCTGTCTTTAAAGACGTGAACAAGAAAGGCATTCACGAGCTATCTGAAGAGCTGATGGTGGTATCGAAGAAAGCCCGTGGCGGTAAGCTAACGGCCTCTGATATGCAAGGTGGTTGCTTTACCATCTCTAGCCTAGGTGGCCTTGGCGGTACGGCGTTTACGCCAATCGTTAATGCGCCAGAAGTGTCTATCTTGGGTGTGTCTAAGTCAGAAATGAAGCCAGTATGGAACGGTAAGGACTTTGAACCTCGCCTGATGCTGCCGCTGTCACTGTCTTACGACCACCGTGTGATCGACGGTGCCGAAGGTGCGCGCTTTATTAGCTACCTCAACGGCCTACTGTCTGATATTCGCCGTTTGGTACTCTAATCGCAATACCAACAACCCGACTGGCCGGTCAAAGGTCGGTCGGGAATTGTTGTGCAGCTCACAGGCTATGGGTTTTTATTTTTCAGCCCATTAACATGGCTGTAAACTGTGGCTCCCAGATACCCACAACAATAAAAAAATTACCGCTCTTAGCCTGTCAGGGAATAAGACTATAACGAGGTCAGAATGAGTAAAGAAATCAAAGCGCAAGTCGTCGTCCTTGGCGCTGGTCCTGCTGGATACTCCGCCGCTTTCCGCTGTGCCGACCTAGGTTTGGAAACCGTATTGGTTGAACGTTACAACAACCTTGGCGGTGTGTGTCTAAACGTCGGCTGTATCCCATCTAAAGCCCTACTTCACGTTGCCAAAGTGATTGAAGAAGCCAAAGCCATGGCCGAGCACGGCGTGGTATTCGGTGAGCCACAAACCGATATCGACAAGATCCGCTCTTGGAAAGATAAGGTCATTGGCCAACTGACGGGTGGCTTAGGCGGTATGGCCAAGCAGCGTAAAGTGACAGTCGTCAATGGCACAGGCCGTTTCACTGGCGCCAACACCCTGTTAGTCGAAGGGGAAGAAAGCACTACCATCAACTTTGATAATGCCATCATCGCGGCTGGCTCTCGTCCAATCGAGCTGCCATTTATCCCGCATGATGATCCACGCATTTGGGACTCTACCGACGCCCTTGAGCTCAAAGAAGTGCCTGAGAAAATGCTGCTAATGGGTGGCGGTATCATCGGCCTAGAGATGGGCACCGTCTACCATGCACTCGGCTCACAGGTTGATGTGGTAGAAATGTGCGATCAGGTGATCCCTGCGGCAGATAAAGACGTGATCAAAGTCTTTACCAAGCGCATCAGCAAGAAGATGGACCTGATGCTGGAAACCAAGGTGACCGCGGTAGAAGCCAAAGAAGACGGCATCTACGTCACCATGGAGGGCAAAAAAGCCCCAGCAGAGCCTGTTCGCTATGACGCTGTTTTGGTTGCCATCGGCCGTAGCCCGAATGGCAAACTGCTTGATGCGGGCCAAGCTGGCGTTGAAGTTGACGATCGTGGCTTTATCAATGTTGATAAGCAGATGCGCACCAACGTGCCGCACATCTATGCGATCGGTGACATCGTGGGTCAACCTATGTTGGCGCACAAAGGTGTACACGAAGGCCATGTGGCCGCAGAGGTTATCTCAGGTAAGAAGCATTACTTCGATCCAAAAGTGATCCCATCGATTGCGTACACTGAGCCAGAAGTGGCGTGGGTCGGTAAAACTGAGAAAGAGTGTAAAGAAGAAGGCATTAACTACGAAGTCGCAACCTTCCCATGGGCCGCTTCAGGTCGTGCGATTGCGTCTGACTGTTCAGACGGTCTGACCAAGATGATCTTCGACAAAGATACGCACCGTGTGATCGGTGGTGCTGTCGTGGGTACCAACGGCGGTGAGCTGCTGGGTGAAATTGGTCTTGCTATCGAGATGGGTTGTGATGCCGAAGATGTCGCGCTGACGGTTCATGCTCACCCTACCTTGCACGAATCGGTTGGTTTGGCTGCAGAAGTGTTTGAAGGCTCAATCACTGATATGCCTAACCCGAAAGCGAAGAAAAAGAAATAAACCACGCGTTTATATTTTTCTGACTCAGCCCCGCTATGCGGGGCTTTTTTATATCTGTGAACCCGTGCGGATCGTGAACAAAAAAAGCGGGCCAAGGCCCGCTTCGTGCGTCAGTCGGTAGCATCGCAATGGTTTAGAGCTTAAAGCTCCCAACCAAGGTATCAAGACGTTGGGAAAGATCGCGCAGTGACTCACTCGCTTCTGCCATGGTGTTGGCGGTATCAGCGGTTTGCTGTGAGCTGTGGTTAATCTCTTCGATATTTTGGTTAATATCGTTGACCACGGTGGACTGCTCTTCAGTCGCGGTGGCCACCTGAGTGTTCATGTCCGAGATTTGTACAATCTGCTCGTTGATTGCATTGAGCGATTGTGACGCCTCATCGGAAGCATTGACCCCTTCGGCGGTCATGGTGCGGCTTTGTTCCATGGCATCTACCGCGTTGCGCGCTTCTTGCTGCAGGCGGTCAATCATAGTCTGGATTTCGTCGGTGGAGTCAGATGTGCGACTGGCCAAGCTACGTACTTCATCGGCGACAACTGCAAAGCCACGTCCTTGCTCACCGGCTCGCGCCGCTTCAATCGCCGCATTCAGCGCCAGCAAGTTGGTTTGCTCAGAGATACCGCGGATCACATCCAAAATACCGCCAATCGAATCGGTGTTTTCAGCCAAGGCGCTGATCACTTTCGACATATTCTCCATGTCATCAGCCAGGCGAGCGATGGTATCTCGTGCTTGGGTCACCACACCTTGACCACTCGCTGCATCATCAGAGGCTTGGTTGGCGGCACTGGCAGCACTGGCGGCGTTGCCTGCAATCTCATTAACGGTCGCCCCCATTTCATTGATGGCGGTCACCACTTGCACGGTGCGATCTCGCTGATACTCGCTTTGTGATTGGGTGGCGCCAGCTTGTGATGACACTTGCTCGGCCGCACTACGCAACTCACCACCGGTACGGGCAACGTCTGAGACTAAACGATGGATTTTCTCCACAAAGCTATTAAAGCCAGAGGCAAGTTGACCAATCTCATCTTGGCTGTTGATATCCACGCGTTGGCGCAGATCCCCTTCACCTTCACCAATTTCACGGAACACGTTGGCGACATATTGGATGGGTTTGGTAATGGTCGCGGCAAGCCAGACGGCAACGACGATAAAAATGAGACCGACGACGACCGATACCATCAAGATTTGATTGCGCGTTTCATTGAGAGGCGCGTAAACCTCTTCGGCAGGGACATCGGCGATAACAAACCAATCCATGGAGGGCACATAACTGGATGCCAGCAGGACTTCTTCACCATTAATACGGGTGTCGAGCAGGTTAAAATCGCCTTTTTGCAGCAAGCTGCGCGCTTGCCCACCATAAATATCACTCAGGGTTTGCTCACCCATTAGATTGGTGTCGCGGTGCAGTTGCACTAGGCCGTCAGCGTTGACCAAGAAGACAAAACCCGATTGTTCAATTTTAAATTGATTCAAAAAGCGGGTCATGTCCTCCAACGAGCGTGAAAAACCGGCTAATCCTTTACCGTTAAGCTGTTGAAAGTTGACGAACAGTTTGAGCTCGCCATTATCCTCTTGGAATACCTGGGCCATGGTGGCATTGCCACTGTCGAGGAAGTTGTAAAACCAACTGTCTTTTTCACGCGTTAACACCCGTAAAAATCCGTTCTGATTCCAATACTGCCCGGTGTTGCGGTTGGCAATGGAGGCATCATTCAAATCGTATTGCTCACGTAATACGTTGAGCTGTTTGATCACGCGGGTTTCTTCTGCAGACGTAATATCTTGGTTGATGATATCTAGCATCACCGGGTTAGAAGCCAGCTGACGTGCGGCCGATTGTAGCTGGTTTACCTCACTATCAATGGTATCTCTAAACTGGGTGAGGGTGGTGGGAAGCTCGTTTTCTAACAGGCGCTTTTCCATGATGTCGCGTGCTTGGCTTAAGCTCATATAACTGATGATGGCGGTGGAGGCGATCACCGCGGAGACAAATGCCAACACGAGTTTTTGTTTGATCGTGAGTTGCTTTAGCTTCATGCCCTTCTCTCTATTGGGTCTATTAACAGACGATAGGTTAGCGTGACAAAAATGTGATGATGTTTATGGCACTAACATCTAAGTTAGCAGATATGTGTGAATGATTGGTTATGTATCGACCATGAAACAATAAAATTGAAGCCTTTGCTTAGGATTATTGATAAAAATGACACTTTACTCGCGCTTTCAACATAAAGCGGTAAAAAGTGCATCGTCGTTTGCGGGAGATAGGGCGCAAAGCAATGGTAGTCGGATCACTGCGCGATGGCGAAAAGCGGTGTAGAATCAGTGACAACCGCGACAGGCTCTGGGTAACTTATACCTAGAGGTGTGGAGTAGCGTACCGCGTCACTACGACCTAAGTATTATGTTTCACAAAACGAGTAGATTTTAATTTTAGGTTAAAAATGCTATCCTCACGCAGCGGTTACGTGCTCGAACCCTCGTCTTGCTGGAAAATTTTAATAAACTTCGCCGGATAAGCGTGATACGAGTACTAACACTTTCCAAGGATGTTGGATCACACGATCTGACCGAGAAAAGAGGAAATAGTCGTGCTTGAAGCCTACCGTAAACACGTCGAAGAACGTGCCGCTCAGGGTATTGTGCCTAAACCGCTTAACGCTGAGCAAACCGCCAGTTTGATAGAACTGCTGAAAAACCCGCCCGCTGGCGAAGAAGAAACCCTCGTTTATTTACTGGAAAACCGAATCCCACCTGGTGTGGATGAAGCCGCTTATGTGAAAGCTGGCTTTCTTGCCGCCCTAGCTAAAGGCGAGGCGCAATCACCCTTGATTAGCCCCGAGCGTGCCACTGAATTACTTGGCACCATGCAAGGGGGGTATAACATCGAACCACTGATCACCTTACTCGATGATGACAAGCTTGCGCCCATTGCGGCGAAAGTGCTGTCGCATACCTTATTGATGTTCGATGCGTTTTACGACGTTGAAGACAAAATGAAAGCAGGCAATGCCTACGCTAAGCAGGTGATGGCGTCGTGGGCGAACGCTGAGTGGTACCTGGAAAAACCACAAATTCCTGAAAAAGTGACACTGACGGTGTTCAAAGTCTCGGGTGAAACCAACACCGATGACTTGTCACCCGCGCCAGATGCTTGGTCACGTCCAGATATTCCCTTACATGCTCTTGCGATGCTGAAAAACGAGCGCGAGGGTATTCAGCCGGACAAACCGGGAGAGATTGGCCCGATCGAGCAAATGAAAAAGCTGGAAGAAAAAGGTCATCCACTGGTTTATGTCGGTGATGTGGTCGGTACTGGCTCGTCTCGTAAGTCGGCAACTAACTCGGTGTTGTGGTTTATGGGGCACGATATTCCTAACGTCCCTAACAAGCGCTCAGGTGGTTTTTGTTTAGGTGGCAAAATCGCGCCTATTTTCTTTAATACCATGGAAGATGCGGGCGCTCTGCCGATTGAACTTGATGTTAGCAAGCTCAACATAGGCGATGTGATTGACCTGTATCCGGCCGACGGCAAAGTGTGCAAGCACGGCACCGATGATGTCCTATCTACCTTCCAACTAAAAACGGACATCCTGTACGATGAAGTGCGTGCGGGCGGACGTATCCCCTTGATCATTGGCCGAGGGCTGACCGATAAAGCCCGCGAAAGCTTAGGGCTTGAGCCCTCTGAGGTGTTCCGTCGCCCACGTCCGGTGGCTGATTCCACCAAAGGCTTTACCTTGGCACAAAAAATGGTGGGCAAAGCGTGTGGCGTTGAGGGCGTGCGCCCGAACACCTATTGTGAGCCAAAAATGACCACCGTGGGCTCGCAAGATACCACCGGGCCAATGACTCGCGACGAGCTGAAAGATTTGGCCTGCCTTGGCTTTACCGCTGATTTGACCATGCAGTCGTTCTGCCATACCTCGGCTTATCCAAAGCCGGTGGATGTGGAAACCCACCATACGTTGCCAGACTTTATTATGAACCGTGGTGGTGTGGCGCTGCGTCCCGGTGACGGTGTGATCCACTCATGGCTCAACCGTATGCTGCTGCCTGATACCGTAGGTACTGGTGGTGATTCACATACTCGCTTCCCCCTCGGGATCTCTTTCCCGGCAGGCTCTGGCTTGGTCGCGTTTGCCGCGGCAACTGGGGTCATGCCTTTGGATATGCCAGAGTCCGTATTGGTACGCTTTAAAGGCGAAATGCAACCCGGGGTGACGTTGCGTGACCTGGTTCATGCTATCCCTTACTTTGGCATTCAAAAAGGGCTGCTGACGGTGGAGAAATCGGGCAAGATTAACGAGTTCTCTGGCCGTATTTTGGAGATCGAAGGGGTTGAGCACCTGACGGTTGAGCAGGCGTTTGAGCTGTCAGATGCATCAGCGGAGCGTTCAGCCGCTGGCTGTACCGTTAAGTTGTCGCAAGACTCTGTGGCTGAGTATTTAGAGTCGAACATTGTGATGCTTAAGTGGATGATCTCTGAGGGCTATGGCGATCGCCGTACCATCGAGCGCCGCATTCAAGCCATGCAACAGTGGCTGGAAAACCCAAGCTTGATGGAAGCAGATAAAGATGCCGAGTATGCGCATGTGCTTGAAATCGATCTGGCTGACATCAAAGAGCCAATTCTATGCGCGCCGAATGATCCCGATGATGCGCGTAGTTTGTCAGATGTGGCAGGCGACAGTGTTGATGAAGTCTTTATCGGCAGCTGTATGACCAACATTGGTCACTTCCGCGCGGCGGGTAAACTGCTGGACAAGTTTGGAGGGAGTTTATCTACCCGTATGTGGGTGGCACCACCGACGAAGATGGACAGAGATCAGCTCACCGCCGAAGGCTACTACGGCATTTATGGCCGGGCAGGGGTGCGCATAGAAACGCCAGGATGCTCGTTGTGTATGGGTAACCAAGCGCGTGTGGCAGAAAAGTCTACCGTACTGTCGACCTCGACGCGCAACTTCCCGAACCGTCTGGGCACAGGCGCCAATGTTTATCTCGCATCAGCGGAGTTGTCTGCTGTCGGCGCGATCCTTGGCCGTATTCCGACCAGGGAGGAGTACCTTGAGTACGCGGAGCAAATTAATGCGACCGCTAGCGATACCTATCGCTACCTCAACTTCCATCAAATGGATGCCTACACCAAAAAAGCGGATGATGTGATTATTAAAGCCGCGGTATAGGCGTCTTTTACTCGCAGGCTCACAGAAAGCGCCCCCGTTGTTAGGGGGCGCTTTTTTTTGGGTTTAACCTTTAGGTAACGCTCATGTGTAACCGGCTAATCGGATCAATCGTGCTATGTTTTCACCGGTGCGCATGAGGTTTTTCTTGCTATTCATCAGCGCGTCGCTCAATTCACAAGGGCCCGCTTGAATGGGGAAGATTGCGGTGACGCCGGTCTGATAAAGCGCTTCGCAATCGTCACCGACACTGCCGGCGAGCACGATGACGGGGACATCATCGGCATGTGCGATTCTGGCGATAGCAGCCGGCACTTTGCCGTGCTGCGTTTGTCCATCGACACGGCCTTCGCCCGTGATCACCCAATCGGCTTGCGCTAACACGTGGTGGGCATGGGTGCGTGAGAGCAATAAGTCGACACCGGGCTCGAGCTGCGCGCCAAGTAATCCGCCGAGTGTTGCACCCATCCCGCCAGCCGCGCCAGCGCCTGCAAAGTGGCAAATGGACTGTCCTAATTGCAGGTGGCAAATACTGGCAAAGCGGTGCAGGTATTGCTCCAAGTCTCGAATATCTTCTTCCCGGGCGCCTTTTTGTGGTCCAAAGACGGTAGTGGCACCATGTGGTCCACATAAGGGGTTATCGACATCGCAGGCGGCAGTGAGTTTGACCGTGTTAAGGCGAGCATCCAGTCCGTCAAGATCCAGAGTCATCAGCGCGCCCAGCCCCTCTCCTGTAGGCGGTATTGGTTTGCCTGTGCCATCAAGAAGCTTGGCGCCGAGGGCGGTTAGGATCCCTGCACCGGCATCATTGGTGGCACTGCCCCCCAAGCCGATAATGATTTCGTCAATATCATGGTCAAGCGCGGCACGAATCAGTTCGCCGGTCCCTAAGCTGGTGGTATGACGAGGATGGCGTGCGTGCTGTGGCACTAAGGGAAGGCCTGAAGCACTGGCAACATCGATAACGGCCAGACGATGTTCGCGATTGATAACAAATTCGGCGGTCACCGAGCGAAAGTCAGGCCCAGTGACCTCGCAGTGATAGCGCTCGCCACCAAGCTGGTCGAGAAAGCTTTGTGCAAAGCCCTCACCACCATCCGCCATTGGCAGTTGCGAGAAACGGGCGTTAGGTAAAATAGGCACCATGCCAGCCTCAATCGCCTGTGCAACATGGCGAGCACTAAGGCCTTCTTTAAATGAATCCGGTGCGATCACGATATGCATTTGCCTATCCTTTGCTGCCTACTGTTATTCCATTTAAGTATGGTTGAAGTGACATTTGGATGACAGCCCCGGCTTGGCAATTCTGGCAAAAAGCAGGACAATAGCGTGCCAAATTTGGAGGTCAGTGTGGATTACGAATTTTCTCGCAACAGTTTTGATGACAGCTACCGGATTGTTTTTTCTATGGGACATGAAGCCATAGGACGTTGGCTATTGGATGAACTCGGCACTGAGCTCGCTCAAGTGACATCCTGTCTACATACTCTGCAGCAACTTGAATCAGAGCAGCAGTGGCGAGGGCATACGTTCACGCTTACCGCCAATCGTGATGAGGTCGTGGTGGTGGCGAATGCCATGCTGCAACCTGCCTCGGATGATGCGCAAACCACGCTCAATGAGCAGGCGCTGACCTTTTACGATGAAGAAAGTTACGCGGCGTGTGGTTACCAAGATTTTTTAGTGATGTTGGACGCTTACCAAGACTTCATTGCCCGTTACGGTCGACGTTAAGTGCTGAGGTTCACTGAGTGAGCGATGCATGGATGAGCACGTATTCCCCTATGCGTGCTTTGAATAGATAGATCTCCCCCTCGTTTTTTTCTCCTCATTCTCGTATCGATGTTCCCCATTGGTGCAATTGTCTATCGCTCCCCTTGGCATGCGCGGTGTTGGTGAATAATTCGCACTTAAATGGTGCAAATGAATGCCTTTATATGTGTTTTTAGTTTAAATTGTTGATTTTAAATGATTTAAATGTTGGCACGGCTCTTGATGGTTAGATGATGATGCAAACACAAGGACGCAGGAGAAGGATATGAAACTGATTAGCGCCATTATCAAGCCGTTCAAGCTTGATGACGTACGTGAAGCGTTGGCGGATGCTGGCATTGACGGCATGACTGTCTCAGAGGTGAAAGGCTTTGGCCGCCAAAAAGGGCACACAGAGTTATACCGTGGTGCTGAGTATCAGGTCGATTTTTTACCCAAAGTAAAATTAGAAATCGCTGTGCAGAGCGAACATGTCGACAGTGTGGTGGATGCGATCGCTCAAGCCGCACAAACCGGCAAGATCGGCGACGGGAAGATCTTCGTCTTTGATCTTCAGCAGGCGGTGCGGATCCGTACTGGCGAGATGGATCTGGAAGCAATTTAAAAACAGGGAGTAAAGACAATGGAACTGGTAAACACGGTGACTGAATTGCGCTACGCGCTCGACACCTTTTTCTTTCTTTTATCTGGTGCGTTAGTGATGTGGATGGCGGCTGGCTTTGCCATGTTAGAGGCAGGCCTAGTGCGCTCGAAAAACACCACTGAGATACTGACCAAAAATATCTGCCTCTACGCCATCGCGTGCACTATGTACCTGTTGGTGGGTTATAACATCATGTACGTGGATAACAGTGGCGGTGGCTTTGTCCCTTCTTTTGGGACCTTGATTGGTACGCAAGGGGCAGACGCGGATCACTCGCTTGAATCAGACTTCTTCTTCCAAGTGGTGTTTGTGGCAACCGCGATGTCTGTGGTGTCAGGCGCGGTAGCTGAGCGTATGAAGCTGTGGGCATTCCTGGTGTTCTCTGTCGTCTTAACCGCGGTGATTTATCCGGTTGAAGGTTACTGGACCTGGGGCGGTGGTTTTCTTTCAGAAGCAGGCTTTAGCGACTTCGCAGGCTCCGGGATTGTTCACATGGCCGGTGCCGCTGCGGCCCTAGCAGGTGTCTTGCTCTTGGGGGCGCGTAAAGGGAAATACAGCAAAAATGGCAAAATCAATCCCATCCCTGGCTCAAACCTGCCTCTGGCCACACTCGGTACCTTCATCTTATGGTTCGGCTGGTTTGGGTTTAACGGTGGCTCACAACTGATGGTCTCGGATTTTGAAAACGCTACGGCGGTCGGACAAATCTTCTTGAATACCAACGCGGCGGCGGCGGCCGGTGCGATAGCAGCCTTGCTGGTGTGTAAAACCCTTTGGGGAAAAGCCGATTTGACCATGGTGCTTAACGGTGCGTTAGCCGGCTTAGTGGCTATCACGGCGGATCCTTTATCGCCTTCACCCGTGGCAGCGCTGATTATCGGTGCGGTATCAGGTGTGATTGTCGTATTCAGTATTATCGGTCTAGACAAGGTAAAAGTGGATGATCCTGTCGGTGCGATCTCCGTGCACGGTGTGTGTGGCTTCTTCGGCTTGATGGTTGTGCCTTTAAGTAACACCGGAGCGACGTTTGGTGCGCAGCTTCTGGGCGCGGCGGTAATTTTTGCTTGGGTGTTTGCGGCAAGTTTCCTCGTGTGGCTAGTACTGAAAAACACCATGGGGATCCGTGTCACCGAAGAAGAGGAGATGTCAGGGATGGATCTACACGACTGTGGTATTGATGCATATCCCGAATTTGTCAGCGTAAAATAGTCAGTTACACGCAATTCGATTAGACTCTGAAACGAAACCTTACATTTTTAATGTAAGGTTTTTTTCTTTTTGCCTCGGATCATATTGAGCACCAGGTTATTAGTTGTATACTAACGAAACTGAGATTCGTTATCATTTATCATCATATTTAAGGACTGCCACGATGAAAAAACTACTGATTGCCTCGGCTATTACCGCAAGTCTATTAGGAACCAGCGCCGCGGTCGCATCCGAAGAAGTCAATGTTTACTCGTATCGCCAACCTTTCTTGATTGAGCCTATGTTCGATGCGTTTACCGAAGAGACCGGCATTGAAGTGAATGTTAAGTTCGCTAAAAAAGGCATGGCGGAAAAGGTCAAGCAAGAAGGAGAGTACAGCCCGGCTGACGTACTGCTAACCGTTGATATCTCGCGCCTTAAAGAGCTGGTAAACCAAGACGTAGTGCAGCCTGTGCAAAGCGATCTCATCGATCAAAACGTGCCTGAGCAGTTCCGTGATAGTGAAGATAAGTGGGTCGCGCTAACCACGCGTGCACGTGCGGTATACTCTTCTCGCGAGCGTGTCGGCAAACTGGGTGACGATTTTGATTATCTCGACTTGGCAAAACCAGAATGGAAAGGCAAGATTTGCACCCGTTCAGGCAAACACCCATACAATGTTTCTCTGGTGTCAGCTATCATCGAAAACCACGGTGAAGCGAAAGCCAAAGAGTGGCTTGAGGGCGTAAAAGACAATCTCGCACGTAAACCACAAGGCAATGATCGTGCACAAGTGAAAGCGATCAAAGAAGGCCTGTGTGACGTCTCACTAGGTAATAGCTATTACCTGGGAAAAATGCTGAACGACGAAGAACAAACAGCGTGGGCGGAAGCGGTTTACTTGAACTATCCAGGCCAGAATGCTTACGGTACGCACGTGAACGTGAGTGGCATGGCGATGGCGAAGTACGCACCGAACGAAGAAAACGCGCTAAAACTAATGGAATTTTTAACGTCAGACAAAGCACAGCATATGTATGCTGAGGTGAACTTCGAAGAGCCGGTGAAGCCGGGTGTTGAGCAGTCTGAGCTGGTGGCGTCTTGGGGCGACTACAAGCATGACCCAATGCCGCTTGAGGCGATTGCGGATAACTACAGCCAGTCAGTGAAACTGCTGGATGAAGTTCAGTTCGACCTGTAAGCCATTGCATAGGGGCGGCTGCCGCCCCTGTTGTCTTTCTCTGACGCCTTAATGTAGTAGGCCATGCGAGATAGATTACCCATGATAAAAACCAGCAGTTGGAGCTTAGCTCTGTTGCTGGTTTTGCCGATCTTAGCGATCTTTTATACCGCGGTGGGCGATACCGGGGATATTTTTCCCCATTTGTTCGAGACCGTACTACCGACTTACACCTTGAATACCAGCTTATTAGTGGCTGGCGTGGTGGCGATTGCGATTATCCTCGGGGTTCCCACCGCGTGGATGCTGGCCATGTATCAGGTGCCGGGTAGCCGGCAGCTACAATGGGCAATGGTGCTCCCGCTTGCGATGCCGGGTTATATCATCGGGTATATCTACACTGACTGGTTCGATTACGCCGGCCCATTGCAACGCGGCCTGCGGGCATTGTTTGAGTGGCAAACGGTACATGATTACTGGTTTCCCGATATGCGTACCTTGCCAGGTGCGTGTTTTGTGTTGGCGCTAGTGCTTTACCCCTATATCTACTTGCTCACCCGTGCCGCGTTTATGGAGCAGAGTGTCACCTTGACCCACTCAGCGCGTTTGCTCGGTTGCTCACCGATGCAAAGCTTTCGGCGCATTTCTTTACCGTTAGCACGGCCGGCGATTGCGGTAGGTGCCTCTTTGGTGGCAATGGAGGCACTAGGCGATTTTGGTACGGTCAATTACTTTGCGGTCAGCACTCTTACGACCGCGGTCTATGATACTTGGTTGAGCTATTCGAGCTTAACCGCTGCCGCTAAAATCTCAGCGATCATGCTGGTGGCTATCTTCCTTTTGATCAGTGCGGAACGTTATGGGCGACGCAAACAAGCGCAATTTAGTCCAAGCTCGAGCAGTGATGCGATTGAGAAAATGCCCTTAACAGGCTGGCGTAAAGTGGGGGTGTTAGCCTGGTGCTGGAGTTTATTGTCACTGGCGTTTATTTTACCCCTGCTACAGCTGTTAGTTTATGCATGGCACTACTACGAAAAAAATGCGGTCAGCGAGTTTGCCACTTTTAGCTATAACAGCTTTTATACCTCCAGTTTGGCGGCTCTGATCGCGGTGGGTATTGCGTGGACCGTGAATGTGTATCGCCGCCTGCGTGGGCATGGGGTCAGTGTTGCCCCCATGCGGTTGGCGTCGATGGGCTATGCGGTGCCGGGGACGGTGCTTGCTATTGGTGTGATGTTAGTACTGACCCGCGGTGATCACTTCATTAACGATATTGCCACGCATTACGGCTGGGGACGGCCTGGCCTCCTATTATCTGGCACCATGGTGGCCTTATTGGTCGCGTTTGTCGTGCGGTTCAGTGCCGTCGCCATTGGCAGTATTGAATCAAGCATGGCCAAAATTCCTCCGTCACTGGATATGGCGGCGCGAACCATGGGATGCACCACCACAGGGGTGATTCGCCGAGTGCATTTACCCTTAATTCGGCGGGGCTCGCTCATTGCGATGCTGTTGGTGTTTATTGAGTCGATGAAAGAGCTCAATGCAGCGATTCTACTACGCCCTTTTAATTTCGAAACACTGGCCACGTATGTATACAACTTTACCTCGGATGAGCACTTGGAGTATGCCGCCTTACCTGCCATTTTGTTGGTCGTGGTTGGCTTGGTTCCCCTTATCCTGATTAACCGGTCATTGGAGCAAAAATATCAATGAAGTGTGCGCTCGCGATAGAGAATTTGACCTGCAGTTATAACGGTACGCCTGTTTTAAAGGATTTGTCGCTGCAAGTCGCGCCGGGAGAGATTGTGTGCTTGCTCGGTGCCAGTGGCTGCGGGAAGACGACGTTGCTAAAAGCGATGGCTGGATTAATGCCATTATCGTCAGGAAAACTATCGATTGGGTGCAAACTCATGGATGATACTCAGCATTCAATCCCGCCAGAGCAACGCAATATTGGGATGATTTTTCAAGACTATGCGCTGTTCCCACACCTTACGGTGGCAGACAACGTGGGGTTTGGTCTGTCTGGATTCAGCGCGGCGGCGCGCAGTGAGAAAGTGGCTGAGATGCTCAAGTTGGTGCGTCTGGCGGAGCTGGGAGACCGCTATCCTCATCAGCTCTCGGGCGGCCAACAACAGCGGGTGGCGATAGCGCGCGCGCTAGCCTATGAGCCGGATTTGTTGTTGCTTGATGAGCCCTTTTCAAATATTGATACCCAGGTTCGCCATGATTTAATTGAAGAAATCCGACGCATTTTTAAATCCCAAGGTGTCACGGCGATCCTGGTGACGCATAGCCGAGAGGAAGCATTCGCGTTTGCCGATAAGCTGGCCGTGATGAACCAGGGACTCATTGAGCAGTATGGTGATACCACTGAGGTGTATTACCAACCTGCGAGCCGCTTCGTCGCTGATTTTCTTGGCCAGGGCTCTTATGTGCCGGTAACGGTCTCGTCGCAAGAACAAATGCAGACACCGCTCGGCCCTTGGCCTCGTCCGGTGCATTGTCATCCAGGCCCGCATTGGTGGCTACTGAGACCGCAGTTTCTTAGCATTCGTGCTGATGAGAAGGGGGAAGGGCAGGTACTGTCTCAGCAGTTTATGGGGGACAGCAGCCGTTACACCATCGATATCCACGGTCAAAAACTATCGGTGCACGCGCGCGAGCCGCTATTGGTTGGGGATAAAGTCAGTTTACATATTCGCCCTCACGAGCCCGTCCTGTTCAATGATGGCCCGAGCTTTATTGATGATTAATACGGCAGAACTAAAAAAGCCAACCGAGGGGTTGGCTTTCTACTAGGTTGACCACCTGGTTAGCTTTGTTGGCACAGTACATCAATATAGTGCTGAGCCATGGCGTTTAAAGCCGTTTTATCTGGTTGTTGGTGCGCCTGTAAAAACAGCACATAGCACACCCCAGCTAACATACTGGCAAGCTCACGCGGTTGATAACGGTCGACCATTTCACCTTTTGCCATCCCGTTCTCGAACACGTACTCGAACTGATCCATCGCATCTCGACTGCCTTTGACAAAGCGTGGCCAAATATCCTCGCGAATAGAGGTACTCCATTCAAACCAGACTTTCATCCAAGCTTTGTCTGCCAGTGCCGTGTCGATAATTTGCGAGGTAATGCAGTTTAGCGATGCTCGCATTGATTGATCTTGCTCGGTGCACTCATTAATGAGTTTTATGAAGTGTTTCTCGGTCTGGGCCAAGATCTCTTCCACCAAGTCTTCACGGGTTGGGAAGTAGTTAAATACGGTCGCGACAGAGACGTCTGCCATTTCGGCAATATCGGCGTGTCCGGCACGACCAATCCCGCGTTTCGCAAACACATCTAAGCCACACCCTAATAACTGCTCTTTGCGGCGCTCGGGCGATAGCCGCGTCCTTGTTCTCTCATTTGATTGAGCCATCCTAAAACCTGCCAACTTATTTTTGGTTTGTACAAATTAATTATTGTTTGTGCTAATGATTTTATTATTAGCGAGATCGAGTTTATACCAGCCATTTATGGCCTGACAACGGCTAGAAGCCTGATCTAGGCCTTAAAAATGTAATTTTGCCTGCAAAAAAAGTCATACATTACAAAAAACGCAGGCAGGGATTATTTTTTCTTATCAATCAGCGTGATAGCCAACTAGTGTGTAGGTGCATAAGCGGCAAAAACGCACTCGCTGGGATCCGCAATCGATTTAGTGCTAGACTATGCCACCTTTGTTAGTGACCTCCCTTTTGTGGAGAGACAACCATCGGGGCAGATATGAAACACACCGTTGAAGTGATGATTTCAGAGCAGGACGTACAGGCGCGAGTCAAAGCCTTGGGCGCCGAGATCAGCGAGCACTATAAAGACTCATCGGAGTTGGTATTAGTGGGGCTGCTGCGTGGCTCGTTCGTTTTCATGGCGGATTTATGCCGTGCGATTGATATGCCGCACGCGGTCGACTTTATGACCGCATCAAGTTACGGCAACAGCATGGAAAGTACGCGTGATGTGCGTATTTTGAAAGACTTGGATGATGATATTAAAGGCAAAGACATACTCTTAGTCGAAGATATCATCGATACCGGCAATACGCTAAGTAAGGTGTGTGAAATCCTGTCTTTGCGCGAGCCAAATTCAGTACGTATTTGTACCTTATTAGATAAGCCAGAGCGCCGAGAAGTTGACGTTAAGGTTGATTGGTTGGGCTTTACGATTCCAGATGAATTTGTGGTCGGTGTGGGCATTGATTATGCGCAAAAGTATCGCCATCTGCCGTACGTTGGTAAAGTGATTCCGTTGGATTAATTTTCACGGTGATTGGCAACGCTGATCATCGCGCAGAGCGACAGGGCGTCTCACGAGCAATGAAAAACCGAGCGGTCGCTCGGTTTTTTTGTGCCTATGGGAGTCAGTAAGGGTGAGTCAGTAAGCGCCTTCTCGCTCGGGAGCCGGCGCGCGCTGATAATGCGCAGGGGATAACCCCAGCATTTCTTGTAGACAAGACGCCACCGCGACCGATGACCAAGTGCCAGTGAGTACGCCAACAAAGAGCGTCAGCGCAAAGCCATACAAGGCATCGCCACCTAATACCAACAAACATCCGATAGTAAATAGAGTGGTGCCAGCGGTGATCAAGGTGCGCGAGAATGTCTCACAGACCGCAATATTGGTGCTGACATACACACATTGGTTCGGTTTGGCTCTGAGCACGTCGCGCAGCCGATCGCCGATCACAATGGAGTCATTGAGCGAGTAACCGATCACGGCGAGAAGCCCGGCAATGACATTGAGATCCATCGGCACCGCAAGCATTGCGAGTAGGCCCAAGGTAAGCGTCACATCGTGCACCAGCGCTCCCACCGCCGCCAGGGCGAGACGCCATTCAAAGCGAATGGCCAAATAAAGCATGATGGCTAACGAGGCAACCAGCAGTGCTAACCCGCCTTGTTCAAACAGCACCTGCCCCACTTGAGGGCCGACGACGTTCGCTTGAACTAAAGTGACGGGCATGGCGAGCGCGCGGCTGATTTGGGCGATGACCTGTTGCGGATCTTGCCATTGGGACGCATGAGGTAAAATGAGTTGCCATTCGCCCTGAGTGGTACTTGGCGTGAGTGCTGCCAACTCGCCAAACTGACTGTGCAGGGCGGCGATCAGCGGTTCACTGCCAGTTAGGCTAGGGAGGGCGAAATCAATCACGATACCGCCGGTAAAATCGATGCCCAAGTTTAGGCCATAATAAGCGATCGCCCAGAGGCTGATCAGGATAAGCAGTCCCGAGAGCGCTAAGCTGGCATAGCGGACGTGTGTCAGTTTCATAAACAGGCTCCTTAAATGGTCACGGCGCGGCGGCGGTCGCGTCCCCAAATTGGATTGATAATGGCTCGCGTGCCGACAATGCCGGTGATCATGCTCGCGCATAGTCCCAGAATCAGTGTGGTGGCAAACCCTTGTAATGGTCCTGAGCCGACCGCATACAAGCAGACCGCGGAAATTAAGGTGGTGATATTGGCGTCAAAGATGGTGCTAAAGGCCGCTCGATAACCGGTATCAATAGCATTGGCAAGGCTGTTCCCCGCGCGCAAGCGGTCGCGAATACGCTCAAAGATAAGCACATTGGTATCGACCGCCATCCCCACGGTTAATACCAAGCCGGCGATCCCCGGTAGGGTCAGGACTGCGCCGGGCAGCAGCGCGAGTAGACCGACTTGCATCATCAAGTTGGCACCCAGCGAGACAATCGCGACCCAGCCAAAGCGGCGATACCAAAGCACCATAAAGATAGCCATACCTATCATGCCGACGGCCAGTGCAGAAAACCCTGCCTTGATATTATCGGCCCCCAAGGTCGGGCCAATCGCGCGTTCTTCAACGATTTTAATCGGTGCGGTGAGTGCGCCAGCGCGTAACAACATCGAGAGGTTGCGGGCTTCTTCTGGGCTCGACAGGCCCGTGATCCGAAATCGATCGCTGAGCGCACTTTGAATCGTCGCGACGTTGATCACCCGTTCATTGGCAACCAGCTCACCCTGCTCATTGGCTTGATACTCACGGTACACAGTGGCCATGGGATCACCTAAGTGACGTCGGGTAAAGGCCAACATGGTTTCGCCACCGGGGCCATCTAAGCGAATATCCACTTGTGGACGACGCATTTCATCAACGCTGGTGCGCGCATCAATAATGTGTCCCCCACCCAAAATGGCATGGCGTGCTAACGGTACCGCATTGTGCTGCGCGTCATACAGGCGCTTCGGGCTGGTGGCGTCAAGGGCATAGAACGCGAGTGAGGCTGTCGCGCCAATGACATTTTTAGCTTGCTTGGGATCGTGCACACCGGGCAGTTCGATACGAATATAGTCTGTACCCTGACGTTGCACACTCGCCTCAGCCACACCTAAGGCATCGATACGTTTGCGAAGAATATCGATATTCTGACGCACGGCTTGATGGCTCATCGCGTCTTGCTCGGTATCGGTCATCTGCCAGCCATTTGCGGCGCGATTGAATCGCCATTGCGGATAATGCTCGGTAAACCAAGCGCCGGCTTTACTGCGATCGCTGGCATTGAGCATCGGCAAGCGCACCGTCGTTTTATCTTTGGTATTGACCGTGGCGTTAGCGGGTAAGTGCTGGCTGTCTAACCAAAGGTTGAGGCCTTGCACTAACGCCTCGGCTTGATGGGCGAGTGCTTGGTCGGTATCAACCCAAAGCAACAATTGCACACCGCCGCGCAGATCGAGCCCTAGTTTTACCGGCTCGGCGCCGAGGCGCGATAGCCATGTGGGTGCTGCGGATAAATAATCGAGGGTGATCTCCGCATCGGTCCCTAGGGCGCCTTTTAATTGCTGTTGTACGTTCTGTTGCTGGCTAATATCGGGCGTGATTAAGGTCACCGTCCCTTGCGAGTCATAACGCACTTCACTCACGGTCTCAGGATGGGCTTTTAGCCAGTTTTGCAGTGCTTGATGCGAGTGATGAGACACGCTCACCACCGGGTGGTCGCCAAAAAAGCTTGGCAACGCCTGCAGGGTCAGGACGATTAACATCAGCACCAATGCGGCGTAGTGCCATAAAGAATACCGATTGGCGGGGGATAATTTATTCATTCGTTCTCCTTGGCTGTGCATCACGCACAGCAAAACCGAATACCGAGCGCCAGCTCGATATTGTGATTAGGGGGAAAAGGCGCGACGGCCTTTAGGACAGCGAACGATTAACGCGAATGAATAAAGCGATATTGCAGGTTGTGTTCTCGCCAGCCACCGAGGCGGGGGAGCGAAAAGGCAAGATACTGGCGTGGTAGACATACCCCAAGTGCGCACAAAAAGGCAATCAGGTGCCAAGTCAGGCGAATGTGCGGGGGAGGAAGAATCGCGGCTAAATGTGGCGGTTGGGTGTCGTCATCAGGCAATGCAGCAGGCAAGGCGACGCTGGCTCTCGCGGTAGAAACGAGCGCCGGAGTTTGCTCAAAGGCATGGACTTGGTTGCTTTGTTGAAACGGTGAAACCTGCGCTTGCGCCGCCACATTGACCAGCACCGCAAACAGCATCAGACCCGCCATCAGCCACAGGGTGAGCGGAGAGCGGTGCGTTGTTGATGATGAAGCGTGCGCGATCGGAGTCATGGCGGTGTTGTACGACGATTACGCCGCGATCACAAGCGTTACTGTGTCAGCGCTGTGTCAATTCTCGTAAGAAACCGGTGCAGCAGAGTTGGGCACCAGATGACTCATCGCCGATTGATAGTTGATTTCCAGTGATGCCTGACTATTGGCGGTCATCCCTAGATCCCGTAAGATCCCGTCGGTGGTGTCGTAAAACCAGCCATGGACCTTCACATCTTGGCCGCGCTCCCAGGCCGCTCGCAAAATCGTTGAATTGCCCAGATGATAAACCTGTTCGGCGACATTGATCTCACACAGCCGGTTACCACGGGCTTGTGCGGGCAGTTGGCTAAGATAGCTTTTGTGCTTGAGGTAGAGATCACGAATATGCAGTAACCAGTTGTTAATTAAACCCAGCTCAGGATTTTCAATCGCTGCATGTACCCCGCCACAACCATAGTGGCCACAGACAATAATGTGTTTGATTTGCAGCACGTCGACGGCGTACTGCACCACGGATAAACAATTGAGATCGGTATGAATCACTTGATTGGCGACATTACGATGAACAAAAAGCTCGCCCGAGTCTAAGCCAGTCAGGCGCTCTGCGGGGACGCGACTATCGGCGCAGCCAATCCATAAATATTCTGGATGTTGTTCTTTCGCCAACTCGGCAAAAAATTGTGGGTTGGTATCACGAATGTCTTTTGACCAGGCTTTATTGTTGGCGAACAACGCTTTGATTTGGGCCATATCCACTCAGTCTTTTGGCAAAGTTATCAATTGCCACTATACCGCAATGAGGGGGCTTGAAATATACTGAGATCAATTTTCACATTTTTTTACACCTTTCGCGTCCAATGGATCACGCTGTTTACCTGCAACACCACTGCTCGGATAGGTTAATCCAAGAAAATTCGTATACTGTTCGCTCTATCATGATCTTAACCGCAGTAGGGGTAGTGCGTGTTTGATAAAGGACGATTTGCGCAGCTGACAGTAAAAGGGGATTTGTTTGGTGGGGTCACTACCGCGATTATCTCATTGCCATTGGCGCTTGCATTTGGTGTCGCCTCAGGCGCTGGCGCGGAAGCGGGGCTATGGGGCGCGATTCTAGTCGGGTTGTTTGCCTCGCTATTTGGTGGTTCATCAACGTTGATCTCCGAGCCCACTGGGCCGATGACAGTGATCATGACCACGGTGCTAACCGCGATGATGGCTCGCTATCCGGAAGGAGGCGTTGCCATGGCGTTTACCGTGGTGATGATGGCTGGCGCGTTCCAAGTTCTGATTGGCAGTTTAAGGCTGGGTAAATACGTTACCTTGATGCCCTACAGTGTGGTGTCAGGCTTTATGTCAGGGATTGGGGTGATCTTGATTTTGCTCCAGCTAGCGCCGTTATTGGGGCAAGCCGCACCTTCTGGCGGGGCGCTTGGCACCCTCAAAGCATTGCCTGACTTACTCGCTAATGCCGATTTTAAAGAGGTGTTCCTCGGGGGACTCACCCTTGGCATCTTGTTTTATTTTCCGGCGAAATATCGTCGTTTTATTCCTGCGCAGCTTGTCGCACTCGTCAGTATCACCTTAGTCTCTATGGTACTGTTTGATACCGACAGCATTCGTCGTATTGGGGAAATACCCACTGGCTTACCCTCGCTAGTGCTTCCGCATATCACGGCTGAGCATTTTACTGCGATGGTGATTGATGCCCTCGTGCTGGGTACCTTAGGGTGTATTGATACCTTATTAACCGCGGTGATTGCTGACTCACTGACGCGGCAAGAACACAACTCTGATCGCGAGCTGCGCGGACAGGGCGTCGCCAATATGATTGCCGGGTTATTTGGTGCGCTCCCTGGCGCGGGGGCGACTATGGGCACCGTGGTGAATGTACAAGTAGGCGCGCGTTCTCCCTTATCGGGAATTTTGCGGGCGGCGATGTTAGCCGCGGTGGTATTGGTCGCCGGTGCGCTGACCGCGCCCATCCCGATGGCAGTATTGGCGGGCATCGCCTTGTACGTCGGTTTTAATATCCTCGATTGGAGCTTTCTGCATCGTGCCCACAAGATCAGCTTACAGCAGACGGGGATCATGTATGGCGTGATGGCGCTGACGGTATTTGTCGATTTGATTGTTGCCGTTGGCTTGGGGGTATTCATTGCCAACTTATTGGTGATTGAGCGCCTAAGTCGAGAACAAGCCAAGCAAGTGCGGGCCATCAGTGATGCCGAAGATGATGAAGTGCCGCTTGATGACGAAGAGCGTGCGCTGCTTGATGCCAGCAATGGCCAAGTGTTGTTTTTCTATCTTTCCGGGCCGATGATTTTCAGTGTCTCGAAAGCGATTGCACGCCAGCATGCGCACATCAACGAGTTCCGTGTGATGATATTGGATTTAAGCGATGTGCCCATGTTAGACATGACGGTTGGCTTGGCGTTAGAGAACGCGATTAAAGATGCGCGTGAGGCTGAGTGCACGGTGTTTTTACTGTGCCCGCACGATGAGACACGTGAGCAGCTGCAGCGCCTTCACATCGGTGATTGGGTCAGAGACGCGCATATTTTTACCACACGCAAACCAGCATTAGAGGCGGCCAACCGCTTAGTAGAAGTGATGCCATAGCGCACTGTTCAACGTCTCTTACACCTTGATACACACAAACTCGCAAACTGGCGTCATGAGCGGGTTTGTGTGCTGTCATGGCTTTTTAGAGGGATCCGCGCGTTTCCCGACTAGCCAAAAACACCCCATCACGATCACTTAAATACAAGATATTTAGTGAATATTTGCCACATTTCTCATCATTTTATTCTTTTTGGTTGAAAACTGACCATGCGTTTCCCCTCCTGATTTGATCTTGTGCACATTCCTATATACTGGCGCGCGCACTGGGGGACCCCCGTGCCAGTGAGTAAAGCCGTCATGGCCGTGATACTGCATACGACTTGAAAGGATCAGCTGTTTTGAAATTCGAACGATTCAAGAACTGGACCCTGAAAGGGAACCTGTTTGGGGGCGTCACCACGGCGGTTATTTCTTTGCCCCTCTCGCTGGCCTTCGGGGTAGCGTCAGGTGCCGGTGCCGAAGCCGGCATGTGGGGGGCCATTTTAGTAGGCCTGTTTGCTGCGTTGTTTGGTGGCTCTTCAACCCTTATCTCAGAGCCGACCGGCCCGATGACAGTGATCATGACCGCGGTACTCACCACCATGGTGTCACGTTACCCCGAAGGGGGCATGGCAATGGGCTTTACCGTGGTGATGATGGCGGGCTTATTCCAAGTGATCTTAGGAACCTTGAAGCTTGGAAAGTACGTCACTTTAATGCCATACAGCGTGATATCGGGCTTTATGTCCGGCATTGGCGTTATCTTGATCATTTTGCAGTTGCCGCCTTTACTGGGGCAAGGCACCCCTGACGGTGGCGTACTCGGGACCTTGCAAGCGCTGCCCGATCTCATCGCGCATACCCAACAAAGTGAGCTGCTATTAGGACTACTGACGCTGGGGATCCTCTTTTCTTTCCCACAAAAATATCGCCGTTATATGCCGGTGCAACTCGTTGCCTTGGTGGTGGTGACTTTGTTGTCAATGTGGTGGTTTGATCTTGAGGCGATTCGCCGTATTGGTGTGATTCCCACCGGCTTGCCCACTTTGATGCTGCCACACATTGACAGTGAGGTACTCACCACCATGATGGTGGATGCGTTAGTGTTGGGGACCTTGGGGTGCATTGATACCTTGCTCTCTGCGGTCATCGCTGACTCGTTGACGCGCGAAGAGCATGATTCGGATAAAGAACTGCGCGGGCAGGGACTGGCCAACATGGTGGCGGGATTATTTGGCGCTTTGCCGGGCGCGGGTGGCACCATGGGCACGGTGGTCAATGTGCAAGTGGGCGGACGTTCACCCTTTGCGGCCATTGTGCGCGCCCTTATTTTAGCGGCGGTGATCTTGGTCGCAGGCTTTTTGACTGAGCCCATCCCGATGGCGGTGCTGGCGGGTATCGCTATTTATGTGGGGTTCAATATCCTTGACCGCACCTTTATCCAACGTGCCCACAAAGTCAGCTTACATCAAACCGTGATCATGTATGGGGTGATGATATTGACCGTGCTGGTGGACTTAATTGTGGCAGTGGGTGTGGGCGTGTTTATTGCCAATATTATTGCCATTGAACACTTAAGCCGTGAGCAAGAAAAGCAGGTCAAAGCGATCAGTGATGCGGATGAAGATGACGTCCCCTTGAGTGAGATGGAAAGGGCTTTATTAGATAGCGCCAACGGAAAAGTGTTGTTTTTCTATCTCTCAGGCCCAATGATATTCAGTGTCTCGAAAGCGATTGCACGTCAGCACAGTAAAATTGAGGAATTCGATGTCATGATCTTAGACCTCAGTGACGTGCCCATGATTGATATGACCGTCGGCCTCGCGCTGGAAAATGCGATCAAAGATGCGGTTGATGCCAATTGCCAAGTTTTTCTGCTCTGCCCCCATCAAAAAACACGGGATCAGCTTGAGCGCTTGCATGTTAAAAATTGGCTCACCGACGATCATACTTTTGATAGCCGTTATGACGCACTCCGTGCCGCGCACCGAGTGACCGAGGTCATGCCTTAAAAGAACGGGAGCTTATGAAAGCCATCGACATCAAAGACCTGGTCAAAACCTATGGGACCAGTGTTAAGGCGCTAAAAGGGGTATCGCTCTCTGTCGAGGAGGGCGATTTTTATGCGCTATTGGGGCCAAATGGGGCGGGTAAATCCACCACCATTGGCATTTTGAGCTCACTGGTGAATAAAACCCAGGGGCAGGTGAGCATTTTTGGCTACGATCTCGATACCCAAAAGGTGGAGGCCAAAAAGCAGATCGGACTGGTGCCACAAGAGTTTAACTTTAACCAGTTTGAGAAAGTGGAACAAATCGTGGTGAACCAAGCGGGTTACTATGGTGTGCCCCGCGACCAAGCCAAATTACGCGCGAAAAAATATCTCTCGCAGCTCGATTTATGGGATAAGCGCCATGAGCCTGCCCGTAATTTATCGGGGGGCATGAAGCGTCGCTTAATGATTGCCCGCGCGTTGATGCATGAGCCTCGCCTGTTGATTTTGGACGAGCCAACCGCCGGTGTCGATATTGAGCTGCGTCGTTCCATGTGGGACTTTCTCACTGAGATAAACCGGCAAGGGATCACCATCATTCTTACCACCCATTACCTTGAAGAAGCCGAAACCTTGTGTCGCAACATCGGTATTATCAATCGAGGAGAGCTGGTGGAAGATACCTCCATGAAGGCCTTGCTGGCGAAGCTGGACGCAGAGACGTTTATCCTTGATTTACAGCCGGGGCATAAACTGAGCACCTTAGACGGTGTTAATTGGCAGAAAACCGATACCAATACCTTGGAAGTGGAAGTGAATAAGTCAGTCGGATTGACCCCTGTCTTTGACCAGTTGTCGCAACAAGGGGTGCAGGTGCTGTCGATGCGCAACAAGGCAAACCGCCTTGAGGAGTTATTTGTCACCTTAATTCAGCAAAATGGGGAGGAGCGTGCATGAATGCTTTGTATTGGGTGGCCTTTCGCACCCTGATTCATAAAGAAGTGGCGCGCTTTACCCGTATCTGGGTGCAAACCTTGGTGCCGCCCGCGATTACCATGAGCCTCTATTTTATTATTTTCGGTAATCTTATTGGCTCGCGGATTGGCCAGATGGAAGGTTTCTCCTACATGGAGTATATCGTGCCCGGGCTTATCATGATGTCGGTGATCACTAACTCGTACTCGAACGTGGCATCGTCTTTCTTTAGTGCCAAGTTCCAACATAATATTGAGGAGTTGTTGGTCGCCCCCATTCCAAACTACGTGATCATTGCCGGCTACATTGGTGGTGGCATGTGTCGGGGGTTAGCGGTCGGCGCCTTGGTGACCATGACCTCCCTGTTCTTCGTCGATTTGCAGATAGCGCATCCGCTGATTGTGATTACCACCGTGGTGTTGACCTCGGCGGTGTTTGCACTGGGTGGACTGATTAACGCTATTTTCGCCAAAACCTTTGACGATATTAGCCTGATCCCTACCTTTATCTTGACGCCACTAACTTACCTAGGGGGGGTGTTTTATTCGCTCTCCCTGCTGCCTGAGTTTTGGCAGGGCGTGTCAAAACTGAACCCGATTGTGTACATGGTGAACGCGTTCCGGTACGGCTTTCTTGGCGTGTCAGATGTCGGCATCATGACATCGTTTGGGGTGCTGATGCTGTTCATCATCGGGCTGTATGCCCTGGCGTGGGGCTTGATTTCCAAAGGAACAGGCTTGCGTAGTTAACGACCTCGCAGTACCAATAATTCGGTTTGATACCGGATACAAAAGCCCCGGCCATCATGGCCGGGGCTTTTTATTGCTGGCTTGAACAATGACGCCTGATGGTGTGCTGACGCTTAGTTAAACAAACCTTTTAGCCACCCGACCGGGTCTGACTGACCACAGCGTTTGGCAAACTGCCCATCAATGTCCCAAATCGGTAGCGACATTTCACCACGACAATTCAGCTGGTACTGACTGCCTTGCTGGGTCACGGCGACTGTGGTGACGTTAGCCGGCCATGATAACGTCAGCGCACTGGCGCCTCGGCGACTGAGATAATCATCATAGACACGCAATGCCCCTGAAGCGCCGGTGAGCCCAGTTGATTGGTTATCGTCGCGGCCAAGCCACACCGTGGTGACTTCTTTATCATCGATACCGACAAACCAACTATCGCGGTTATCATCTGTGGTACCAGTTTTGCCCGCGAGTGCCACATTGCCATGGCGACGCGTCAAGTAGCGTCCCGTCCCTTGCTGAACGACCTGCTTCATCGCGTATAGCGTTAGCCAGCCAGCTTGCTGAGGCACGACACGCTCTGCTTTTGGCCAGTTTTGATAAAGGTTTTGTCCCTCTTTGGTGGTGACCGCACGTAAGGCGGTTAAGGGGGCACGTTGCCCACCACTGCCGAGCGTTTGGTAGATTTGGGTAACGTCGAACGGACTCATGCTAAACGCGCCAAGAAGCAAAGACGGTACCTGAGGGATATTCTCGGTATTGGCGCCCAGTTTGCCGAAGGTCTTGATCACCTCATCTAACCCCAGCTGCATGCCGAGATTTACCGTCGGGACGTTATAAGACTTGGCAAGAGCGGTGAGTAAGGACACACGGCCTCGGTATTGGCGGTCATAGTTGCGCGGTTGCCAGCGACTGCCTTGACTGCCTTCTAAACGAATGGGTTTATCGTCAATCTTGCTGGTGAGCTGGAAACGTTCCGGGTGGCTCAACGCGGTCAGATACACCGCCGGTTTTGACAGTGAGCCGATGGGGCGTTTGGCGTTTAATGCGCGATTAAAGCCTGCGAAGCCCGGGCGTGCACCGCCGACCATGGCACGGACTTCACCGCTGCGGCGGTCGGCAATCACCGCTGCCGCTTCAAGCTTGTTACCTGCTCGGCCTTTAAGTGCCTTGACCTTATCGACGACTGCGCCTTCAATCGCTTGCTGTGAGACAGGGTCGAGCGTGGTAAATATACGCAGCCCTTCGCCCGCGGCATATTTGTCCCCGACATTGTGGCGGATCTCTTCTTTGAGCTGATCAAAGTAGGCGGGCTGGGGACGCGATAGTGTGGGGGTGGCCTGAATATCGAGCGGACGACTGGCGGCGGCATCATAATTGGCACTGGTGAGCAGATTTTGCTCGAGCATCAAGCGCAGCACCAGGTCGCGTCGTGTTTTCGCGCGTTCAGGGTGGCGGAAGGGATTGTAATAAGATGGCCCTTTTACCATGCCAACCAGTAGCGCGAGTTGATCAACACGTAGCTCACTGATAGGACGACCGAAATACAAGCGCGCCCCTAAAGGAAAACCGTGTACGGGCTCACCACGGTTTTGGCCGAGGTAAACCTCATTGAGGTAGGCCTCAAGAATTTTGTCTTTGCTATAGCGAAAATCCAGGATCAGTGCCATGTAAGCTTCTTGTACCTTACGCCACAAGGTGCGATCACGGGTAAGGAACAAGTTCTTAGCTAACTGTTGAGTCAGCGTCGAGCCTCCTTGCACGGTGCGCCCTGCGCGAATATTGGCAACCAAGGCACGCAAAATACCCGTAGGCGAAACGCCTTCGTGATGATAGAAGTCTCTGTCTTCCGTGGTGATCAAGGCTTCAACTAAAAACTCAGGGAAACGCTCGCGTGGCAAGAATAAGCGTTGCTCACGAATGCCGGACTCCATCATGCCCAATAGCTTGGGTTCGATACGCAATAACCCCAGCGGTTGTTGGCTGCTTACCTCGGTGATTTTACCCACTTGGCCGTCAGCAAAGCTCAACATCGCATGACGTGCCGGCGCGGGCCCATCTTCAAAATCAAATGGACGACGAATGATCTCAAGCCGGGTGCTTGACGCCGAGTACTCGCCAGGGCGTTTTGGGGTGCGTACCTTCTGATAATTAAGCGCATCCAGTTGCTGTCGTAGCTGTGAGAGGGAAAAATCGCTACCAGGAGACAGGTTGATGACTCGGCCATAAACGACCCCAGGAAGCTGCCAAATCTGGCCGCTGAATCTGTCTTGGATTTTGCCATCTAAATAGATCCCTAACATGACCACGGCGGCAATCCCGACGAGGCTGCACTTTAGCCCTAAGCCTAACAGGCGTTTCCCCCAACTTGGTTTGGTCGGCGTCTTCTTGGGCTGGCGTTTGGGTGATGAACGTTTTTTATTGCTCGGGCGTGAGCGTGTTTTTTTCTCTGCCATACAATAGCTTAACTCTGATTAAAATGGCGCTTGGTTTTTCGGGTTGGCACATGGTTGGCCGGATCATCAGGCCAAAGGTGTTTAGGGTAGCGCCCTTTCATTTCTTTTTGCACCTCTTTGTAGCTGCCTTGCCAAAAGCCCGCCAGATCTTGGGTAATTTGTAGCGGGCGTCCAGCGGGGGAAAGTAGCTCTACTTGTACCGTCACCTTGCCGTACGCCAGGGTGGGCGTTTGGGCCTGCCCGTACATCTCTTGCATTTTCACCGCTAAGACGGGCGCACTGTCTGGCGTATAGCGCAAAGGATAACGTGAGCCCGTTGGGACGGTCATATGTGTGGGCAGCGCCGCGTTCAATTGTTGGGTGACCGCAAAGCCGAACCAAGCTTCTAACACGGGCTTGAGATCTAGCTGCTGCAGGGTTTGCCAGCGCGACATGCCGTGAATAAATGGCGCGAGCCAGGTATCGAGCGATGCCAATAAGTCGTCGTCGCTAAGTGGCGGTAGCATAATATCTAGTCCCCAGGCTTGCGCGCAGCGGGCGCGGGTGAGCAAGGACTGGCTGCTGCGTTGCCAGTTCAACGCATCAATGCCTTTTTGGCGTACGGCGTCTAATAATCCTTGCGCCTGCTGCTCAGCACTGAGTGTATTCAGTGGCTCACGATAAAGCACTAATTCGCCGAGGCGTTGCTGTTTTTCTGCTTTTAGCGTGCCGCGATGGTCGTCCCATTGTACGACCTCATGTTGACGTAATAAGTCGGGGCGCATCTGTTGTAGCGTGTCCAGTGAAAGCGCCATGGCACTGTAGGCGCGGCTGTCGTGTTGCTCGCCGGCCATCACATCACAAACCACGATTGCCTCAGCGTGACTGAGTGCGTCTTGACTATCGAGTGTCACGCCGTGACCATTGGCCATCATAAAGCGTCCCGTTTTTCCCCGTCTCAATGCGACTCTATCTGGCCAGGTGTTGGCGGCCAGCAGTGGCAACATGGCTTCATCGAGGGAGCGTTGCAATCTTATCCCAAGTGTCCGTGCCAGTGATTGGGCGCGGTCTTGATAGTCTTTGTGAGCCATGACCGATTGTAATTGGTCAACCAGCGCCAGCGATGATCTTGAGGTCATGGGCTTGTCGGCCCAGGCGGCGAGCCAGCAGGCGGTGGATAACACAGAGGTGTCCTCCTTTTCAGCCCGAGCCAACATGGCGGCAGCGCGTGGGCTAGCCGCCAATTGAATGGCACGTTGCCCCAGCGCGGTGAGTCCTTGGCGCGTATCAATCAGCCCCAATTGTGTCAGCCTGATACAGGCCGCTTGCCAATGCTTGGTGGGCGGCACGTCAAGCCAATGTAAATCTTTCACATCACAGCCCCACTGGATGACATTGAGGGCAAGATCGGTTAAGTCTTCTCGTAAGATCGGCGCGGTAGGAGTGGCTGGTAAGCGTTGAAACTGCTCTTCGCTGTATAGGCGTAGGCACTGTCCTTCCTCAAGGCGACCGGCGCGACCTGCGCGTTGAATGGCAGCACTGCGTGTGATCTGCCGTGTTACTAGCTTATCGATACCCGTTTGTGCTTGATGGATAACCATCCGCTCAAGTCCCGCATCGATCACTAACCGGATCCCTTCGATGGTTAAACTGGTCTCAGCGATATTAGTTGTGAGCACTAACTTACGCCTCCCAGGAGAAGGAGGGGCGATCGCGGCGTGTTGCGCCGAGGCGTCAAGGCTACCGTGAAGACGATGCAAATCCATGTCATCAGGGAGGCGCCCTTCTAGGGCAGCATAAACCTGTCTAATCGTGCTCACACCGGGGAGAAAGAGTAGGGCCGATCCCGCGTGTTGAGCGATAAAATCAAGGCTGGCGCTAGCCACTGCGCTGGCCCATTGTGAATGCCGTGACAGTGGGTGATAGTGATAATGAATCGGGTAGCTGCGCCCTTCAGTTGTCAGGGTCAGGGCGTCGGGTAAATGTTGCGCCAAGGCGTGGTTATCTAAGGTCGCAGACATGACCATCAGACGCAGATCATCTCGCAAGCCAGCTTGGCAATCTAGACTCAAGGCGAGCGCGAGATCGGCATGCAGGCTGCGTTCGTGAAACTCATCGAACATGACCACACTCACGCCATCAAGCATGGGGTCGGTTTGCAGCAAACGTGTCAGCACCCCCTCAGTGACCACCTCTACACGCGTTTGAGCACTGACTTTGGTCTCTCCCCGCATGCGTAAACCGATGGTTTGGCCTATCGGCTCACCCAGATGCTGGGCGAGGAAGCGGGCAATATTGCGCGCGGCGAGCCGACGGGGCTCTAGTAGCACGATTTTTCCCGGCAGTGAGGCCTGCTCAAGCAACGCAAGGGGTAAGCGCGTCGACTTACCCGCGCCCGGTGGTGCGGATAAGAGGATCTGCGGATAGGTCGCGAGCCCGTCTATCAGGTCGGGTATCACGGCATCAATGGGAAGCTGAGACAAGAATTCGCCCTTTGTGTCAGAATCAAAGTGACTATTTTAACGGACTGAGCGTAAAAGGAGAGCCCATGCGACTATTTTTCGCATTAGGTTTGGACGAGAAAACCAATCAAGCCGCTCGGGAGCAACTGGTTCGCTACCACCATCATCTTTGTGGTGAGGGGCGCGCGGTGCCCGATCAGAACTTACACCTCACCTTGGCGTTTTTAGGTGAGGTCCCTGATACCAAACTCCCTGCGCTCCAAGCCGCGGCAAGTAACCTGGCTCTGCCTGCGTTTTCTCTCACAACCTCAGGTGTTGAAGTATGGGAGCAGCCGAAAATTGCGTGTGTAACCTTCAACCACCCCCCGCCGGTATTGTTTGATCTAGCCCATCACTTACAAACCTTACCCGTTTGGCACGCAAAAGCGGACAGTCATGCGTTTACGCCGCATATTACCTTGCGTCGTGGCGTCAAGCATCAACAAGCTTTACACCTACCACCTCTGCCAACACAGACATTTGCCTGTCAACGGTTTGGGTTATATGCTTCGCCTTCCTCCGCGTCGGATGAATCGATACCGCGAGATAATGAGGGGCGGGCGTTATACCAATGCCTGCATCAATTCAGCCTTTGTTAATCACCAGCAGGAACGGCAGATGCAGTTTTCCCCACCATTGGCGTCGGCAACCTTAGTACGCCGCTACAAACGTTTTTTAACCGATGTCACGCTGGCTAATGGCGAGTCGCTGACCATGCATTGTGCCAATACCGGGGCGATGACCGGTTGTGCGACGCCAGGCGATACGGTTTGGTATTCCACCTCCGATAATAGCAAACGTAAATACCCGCATAGTTGGGAGCTCAATCATACCCAGCAGGGACACTGGATTTGTGTCAACACGGCGCGTGCTAACCCCTTAGCGGTTGAAGCGGTGCAGGCAGGTAGTATTCCTGAACTAGTGGGGTATCGACAATTACAGACGGAAGTACGCTATGGCAGCGAAAACAGTCGCATAGACCTACTATTACGTGACGATGACAAACCTGACTGCTATATAGAAGTAAAGAGTGTCACATTATTGGAGGAAGACGGCTGGGGGGCGTTTCCGGATGCTGTCTCCAAGCGTGGGCAAAAGCACTTGCGTGAATTGATGGCGATGGCAGAGCAAGGACATCGTGCGGTCTTATTATTCGTTGTTTTGCACTCAGGGATTGAAAAAGTCACAGGCGCCCCCCATATCGACCCGGATTATAACCAGTTATTAAATCAGGCGCTGGCGTCAGGGGTAGAAGTGATCTGCTATCAGGCTCAGATGTCGCCGAGTGAGCTAAATCTGGTTAATTCCGTACCTTTTGTTGGTCATACTGCAAAAGTGTAAGCATGTTCACATTGGGCGTTGCGCGGCGTAAATCAAAGATTGCCACCCTAAAGGCTTTCTGCTATAGATAGCGCCCTCATTTGACAGACACGGGTCATGTCAAGGTTTTTTAGGAGAAGCTGAATGCCAGAAAGCAAAGAAAAGAAATCGCTGGGCATCCTGGCCATTGCCGGATTAGAGCCATACCAGGAGAAACCTGGAGAGGAGTATATGGGAGAGGCTCAGCTTGAGCATTTCCGTAAAATCCTCAATGCGTGGCGTAATCAGCTCAGGGAAGAAGTCGACCGCACCATGAATCATATGAAAGATGAGGCGGCCAATTTCCCCGATCCTGTCGATCGTGCAGCACAGGAAGAGGAATTCAACCTAGAGCTGCGTAACCGCGATCGCGAGCGCAAGCTGATTAAGAAGATCGATAAGACATTGCAGCGTATCGAAGATGATGACTTCGGCTTTTGCGACTCGTGTGGTATCGAAATTGGGGTGCGCCGCTTAGAAGCTCGCCCAACAGCAGAGTTGTGTATTGATTGTAAAACACTGGCTGAGCTAAAAGAAAAGCAAATGGCTGGCTAACGCTGGCGCGTTATATTTGCACTCATTGTTCGCTCGCCGTGGTTGGCAGAGAGAAAGCAGACAGAAAAAAGGGAGCCTCGGCTCCCTTTTTGTGTTTTAGGGTGCTTGTGTTAGCGCAAGATCCCCGTACAATTTGCGCTATTCACTCTCGCTGCAGGCGTCGCAACTACTGTCTATGCGCTTATCATGACTTCGCAGACCGCTTATATTGGCCGTTTTGCCCCTTCCCCGTCGGGCCCGCTACACTTTGGCTCATTGGTGGCGGCACTTGGCTCGTATTTAGATGCGCGCGCACACCATGGGCAGTGGCTGGTTCGGATTGAAGATATCGATCCGCCTCGCGAGCAGCCGGGCGCCGCGAGTGACATTTTGCGCACGCTGGAGGCGTTTGGTTTTGCGTGGGACGGAGAGGTGCGTTACCAAAGCCAGCACCTTTCTGATTATCAAGCGCAGATTGACGCTTGGTTAAGCGCTGGGCAGGCGTATTATTGCACCTGTACCCGGCGGCAAATCAAAGAGGCGGGTGGCGTTTACCCAGGTTGGTGTCGTGATAAAGATAAAGGGGCGCAAGCGGCGGCGGTGAGACTAAAAAGCCCTGTCGAGGTACTCGCTTTTCAGGACAGGTTGCATGGTACGCTTGGTCTTGATGCGCACCTTGCCAATGAAGACTTTATCATTAAACGACGCGACGGCTTGTATGCGTATAATCTTGCGGTGGTACTCGATGATATCGATCAAGGCGTGACCGATATCGTGCGTGGGGCGGATTTGATTATGCCGACAGGGCGCCATATCGCGTTGTACCAACAACTCGGCCAACCCGTGCCGCGTTATTTACACCT
The DNA here is from genome assembly GCF_001722105.1 of Salinivibrio sp. SS3. Classification (NCBI taxonomy): domain Bacteria; kingdom Pseudomonadati; phylum Pseudomonadota; class Gammaproteobacteria; order Vibrionales; family Vibrionaceae; genus Salinivibrio; species Salinivibrio sp. SS3. The sequence continues at coordinate 133,625 of NZ_MEBQ01000045.1, forward strand.
GCCTCTGGCTGTCAATGCAGAGGGACATAAGCTTTCTAAGCAAAACCGGGCCCCTGCCATTGATAATCAAGCGCCGCTTCCAGCTTTACGCGCAGCGATGACGTTTCTTGGTTTGCATGGAGTGGCTGAGCAAGAGGTGGAGAGTCCCACCCAATTATTAGACCTGGCGGTTAAGCGTTGGTCGTTGGCACAGATACCGAGAAAAACGGAAGTGACGACAGCATTCTAAAATGGCCCACCCTGATATATTATATGCCGCTGTTTCATGGCCCGAACAATTAAATACGAGGTGAGCTATCTTTAATCGAGTGACCAGCTTTTGCCGTAAGGTTCTGAATCGTGATAGTAAAACACGCGCAATTGAGGATCTTAAGTTGGAAGTTATCCCCCGCAAAGCACATGGCATTTCGCGCAAAGGTATCAGCGAAAATGCGCTGAAAGTGCTTTATCGCCTGCACAAAGCGGGCTTTGAAGCGTACCTCGTTGGTGGCGGTGTGCGAGACCTTTTATTGGGGCGTGAACCCAAAGACTTTGATATTGCCACCGATGCCACCCCAGATGAAGTCAAAAAGCTGTTTCGTAACTGTCGACTCATTGGGCGGCGTTTTCGTCTTGCCCACATCCTATTTGGCCGCGATGTGATTGAGGTGGCCACATTCCGAGGCCACCACGGCAAAGGCGAGAAAGATAAGCAAACGGCTCGCTCAGAAGATGGGATGCTATTGCGTGACAATGTATATGGCACCATCGATGAAGACGCGCAGCGCCGTGACTTTACGGTGAACGGGCTGTATTACAATATCGCCGACTTTTCTATTCGGGATTACGCAGGGGGGCTTGATGATCTCAATAACCGCGTTATCCGCCTGATCGGTGATCCTGAAACGCGCTACCGTGAAGATCCAGTACGGATGTTACGCGCGGTGCGCTTTGCGGTTAAGCTCGATATGACGATTAACAGCGCGACCGCCGCGCCGATTGTCGAGCTTGCGCCGTTATTGCAAGATATCCCAGCCGCTCGAATGTTTGAAGAAAGCTTGAAGTTGTTGCAATCCGGTCAAGGGGTCGCGACATATCAAATGTTGCGCGAGTACAATTTATTTCAGCAACTCTTCCCGGCAGTGGCCGCACACTTTACCGAGACACAAACCAGCCAAACAGAGCAAATGCTAGAGCAGGTATTACGCTCAACCGATAAGCGGGTGGTCAACGAACAACGCATTAACCCGGCTTTCTTATTTGCCGCCATGCTGTGGTATCCCTTGGTGACACGGGCAGAAGAAATGGCATTTGAAAGTGGCTTGAGCTACTACGACGCCTTCATGGTGGCCGCCAGTGATATTGTGGATGAGCAAGTGAAGACCATCGCCATTCCGCGGCGCTTCACCGCCATGATACGTGAAGTGTGGCAATTGCAAATGCGCATGACGCGTCGCACCGGGGCGCGTGCGTTTAAAACGTTGGACGAGAAAAAATTCCGTGCCGCGTTTGATTTGCTTGAGATGCGCGGTGCGGTAGAAGGTGAAGAGACAGAAGCGCTGTGTGCGTGGTGGCGAGACTTTCAGCGTGCGGATCAAAGTGGCCGCCAAAAAATGGTGCGTGCGATCAATAAAGCTCATAATACGCGTAAACCCAAGTCTCGTCGACGTAAAGGGCCGCCACGTCGGCGTAAACCGCAGTCAAATTCAGACGCATGAATCGGGTATATATCGCCATTGGCAGCAATCTCGGTGATCCTGTAGAAAAAGCCAAACAGGCGATTGCTGCGTTAAAGTCACTGCCGCAGAGTCATTTTGTGGCAGCGTCAGCCCTTTATACCAGCAAACCCATGGGGCCGGCCGATCAGCCCGATTATGTTAATGCCGTCGCGGCGCTGGACACTCAGCTTGACCCTCTGACACTATTGGATGCAACACAAGCGATTGAGCTTGATTATGGCAGGGAACGCAAAGCAGAGCGTTGGGGACCAAGAACCTTGGACCTTGATATTCTACTCTATGGCAATCGCGTCATCGACGAGCCGCGACTGACGGTGCCACATTATGGCATGAAAGTGCGTGAGTTCGTGCTTTATCCACTTGCCGATATCGCCCCCGACTTGTGCTTGCCTGATGGCAGCACCCTCGCCGCGTGCCTGACGCGCGTTGATCGCAATGGTTTAACTCGTATTTGCGATCACGTTTAATCGGTGGGCCCCAGTTTCAGGCTTTGGGAGACACAATGAAAAAAATCACAATTACCGATCTGATCACTTGGAAGCAGCAAGGACAGAAATTTGCGTCCTTGACTGCCTATGATGCGAGCTTTGCTCAATTGTTTGAGCAGCAGGATGTGCCTGTTTTATTGGTTGGCGATTCGTTAGGCATGGTGCTGCAAGGTAAAAGCGATACCTTGTCGGTATCGGTTGACGAGCTGGCGTACCACACCCGCTGTGTCCGAGCAGGGAGTCCAAATAGTTTGCTAATGGCCGACATGCCATTTATGAGCTGTGCCACCCCTGAGCAAGCCTGCACCAATGCCGCAGCATTGATCAAAGCGGGCGCCAATATGGTCAAAGTCGAGGGCGGATCATGGTTGGTTGATACGGTGAAAATGCTCACTGAGCGCGCCGTGCCGGTTTGTGCGCACTTAGGTCTTACCCCGCAATCGGTGAATATCTTTGGTGGCTTTAAAGTACAAGGCCGTGAGGAAGAAAAAGCCGAGCAAATGGTAGCCGATGCGGTCGCGCTAGAAAAAGCCGGCGCGCAGATCATTGTGCTGGAATGCGTCCCCGCCTCACTGGCCAAGCGCATTACTGAAACCGTGTCTGTGCCTGTGATTGGGATTGGCGCGGGCGGTGACACCGATGGTCAAATTTTGGTCATGCATGATATGCTCGGCGTATCGGCAAATTACATGCCTAAGTTCTCGAAAAACTACTTGGCAGAGACCGGTGATGCGCGTGCGGCAGTGGCTAAGTATGTGCAAGAAGTGGCGAGTGGCGAATTTCCCGGTTCCGCCCACACGTTTAAATAGAGAGACCGAGTATGCAGGTAATTTCTGAGGTGGCGCCACTGCGCGATCACATTAATCAGTGGCAAAAAGCGGCCAAGCGCATCGCCTTTGTGCCGACCATGGGGAATCTCCATCAAGGGCATTTAACCTTGGTGCGCAAAGCCCGGGAGCAAGGCGATGTGGTGGTGGTCAGCATTTTTGTTAATCCGATGCAATTTGATCGCGCGGACGACTTAACCAACTACCCGCGTACATTGGATGATGATTTGACCAAGTTGCGTGAGGAGGGCGTGGAGTTGGTGTTTACACCAACGGCCGATACCCTCTATCCACACGGACTGGATGCACACACTAGAGTTGAGGTGCCAGGACTTTCAACTATGTTAGAAGGGGCATCGCGCCCCGGTCATTTCCGTGGTGTCGCCACTGTGGTGAGCAAACTCTTTAATTTGGTGCAGCCGGCGGTGGCCTGTTTTGGCGAAAAAGACTTTCAGCAATTGGCGGTGATCCGCAAATTGGTGGCAGACATGGCTATGCCGATTGAAATTATTGGTGTGCCTACCGTGCGTGAAAGTGATGGGTTGGCGATGAGCTCTCGTAATAACAACCTAACCGTCGATGAGCGTCAACGTGCACCAGTGCTGGCGAAAACCATGCGCTGGATGAGTGCGCAAATGCGTAATGGGCGTCGTGATCTCGATGATCTGATTGAAGATGCTCACGATCAACTGCGTGCGGCGGGGTTACAGCCTGATGAATTTTATATTCGTGACGCCACGTCTCTTGCGCAATTGCATGAAAACAGCCGACAAGCGGTGATTCTCGTCGCCGCCTATCTTGGTACGACACGCCTTATTGATAACCTGACGGTGGAGCTGCATCGAGCCGTCGAGAAAGCGGACAAAGCTGATCCTAGTGGCGATTAATGTGTCGTCGCTTAGCCGTCAGCGTCCATAAAATACGAAATCCGGGTGCGCGGCTTCAGGTATTCTTTTACCGCGTCTGGCAGTTTAGAGATAGGCACAGCCGTGTCTATCTCTAGCTCACTGTCACGCATGTCAATGATGGTGGCTTGATCGGAAGGAATATCCGGGTCATAAATCATCACATTGGGTTTAAGCAGGGCAGAGCTGTTCACCGAGATAATCATGCCGAGATCGTCATTCGACAACTTTACCACCGTTCCTGGCGGATAAACGCCCATCATCTTGACAAATAGTGCCAACAGACGCGGGTTGAATTTGGCTTTATTGTCTTTAAAAAGATGAGACAAGGCGGCAAAAGGCATCCGTGCGGATGCGCCAAACTGAGGACGACATAAGCGGTCAAAAAAGTTCACCATACTGACAATCTGCGCCGCTTCGTCGATGTCATCGCCCAATAGGCCTTTGGGGAAGCCACTGCCGTTAGCAAACTCGTGGTGCTGGGCAATGATGGTTTCGACCTCAGGGGTACACTCTTCCATTTCTGCTACTAGCTCCGCCCCATAATTAACATGTTGACGGTAGTAATTCATTTCCGGCTCTGTCAGTCGCTCCTTTTTTCGCACGATGGCCGACGGCACCTTCTTGGTACCGATATCATGCAGCACTGCGCCGGTGATCAGCGAGCGAAGCTGGTCATTGTCGTACCCGTTACTGCGTGCCAACATCAGCGCGAGAACGGCCACATTCAGTGAGTGCGCATACATGTCTTCTGCCAAACTCGGATCGTCCATCAGGTGCAGGGTGACATTCGACTCGCTACCAAAGACCATCATGCTATCGACGAGCATGCGGACATCCTCGTTCGCCGCTTGAGGACGGTTGGCCGCTTTCATATTGATCGCCCGCAGTTGTGCCATTGAACGTTGATAGTGCTTCTGCACTTTTTGAATGCGTGCGCGAAAGCGGCGTTGCTCTTCTATTCGCTGTTGTTTTTCCTGCTCCATCGCCGCTTTTTCTCGGCTGACTGCATGTGGATCGACTTCATCCGGGTTTTCTTTTTTTTCTGTCAGCGCGGGTAAGGGGACTGTCGTACTTTTATCTGGGTAGTAGTAGACAAAGCTTGTTGGGAGCGAGCGTATTACCTTCGCTTGTGCCTCGCTTTCTATTTGAAAACGATTAAGCATAAATGGATGATCGCGCCATTTTAGCGGCAGTTTGATATAAAGACCCGCTTGAAGTCGCTCTGTTGAGAGTTTAATGCTACTGGCTGACATGCGTTAATGACACTCGATCCATGAGGTAAAAGACAAGAATAACCACCAATAGATTACCATAAACAGGCGCTATTGAGTAAAAAGCCTAATCGCTATCGCACTGAACGAAAATTGACTTAAAGGGTAGCAAAAAGTGTCAGAGTAGGGGGGATTCGCTGTCGCAGTAAGGTGCGGCCTGCAAGGTGCGGCCTGCAAGGTCACCGACACGGTGTCGGCATAAAAAAATCCCCACTCGTTTGAGCAGAGATTTTTTTAAATATGGTGCCCGGAGGTGGAATAGATTGCGGCCTGCAAGGTGCGGGCTGCAAGGTCACCGACACGGTGTCGGCATAAAAAAATCCCCACTCGTTTGAGCAGGGATTTTTTAAATATGGTGCCCGGAGGTGGAATAGATTGCGGCCTGCAAGGTGCGGGCTGCAAGGTCACCGACACGGTGTCGGCATAAAAAAATCCCCACTCGTTTGAGCAGGGATTTTTCTTAAGTATGGTGCCCGGAGGCGGAATCGAACCACCGACACGGGGATTTTCAATCCCCTGCTCTACCGACTGAGCTATCCGGGCTAAGGTGCTCTATTTAATAGCATTAACCTAAGAATGTCAAAGTCTATTTAACTGACGCATTCCATGGGTATAAACCTGAATTCCTGCCTGGCATATCGACTTTTTGTGATCTTATTCATTAATTTGCATTGACAAAAAGCCACATAAAGGTGTCTTTGCTTTGTCATTTATCCCACCTGATTTTCTTATCTTATTGTTTTTTAATTTCTATTTTTGATGGTGCTGATTCATAAACAAGGCATTGACCAAAACCGCCTCAGCAAAAATAAGGCCTTATATAAGTTGTTCGATTGATTATTGCTACACTTATTCAACAAGCCAATGAGATGTCTTTTTTTGACAACCGTTTAGGGCGGTTCAGCCATGCAAATAGAACTCGGAGAATCTCTCGACGTTTCTCACGTACAGCAGGCCAAAGCGGACTGGGAGGCGAAAGTCGCGGACGCCTCTTCATGTGTGATTGACGCGAGCCAACTGAGCCGAATCGATGGTGCTGGCCTGCAGTTGTTATTGGCGTGGGTACTGACTTGTGATGATGTTGAGTGGTTGAACGTCCCTGACTGCCTGTGTATCTCAGCGCAACAGACTGGCATGACCACCTTATTGAAACTACATAGTTGATCGACGGAGTTGGAGTAAGAGGATGGCAAATATACTCGCAGCGGATGATTCGGTATCCATTCGGCAAATGGTGAGCCACACATTAAAGGAGGCAGGTTATCACGTTGAGACGGCCAACGACGGGGCCGATGCATTGCGAAAAGCAAAGTCTAAAACGTTTGATTTGATCATCTCCGACGTCAATATGCCGGTAATGGATGGCATTGAATTTGTTAAACAAGTGAGAGAGGTGCAGCAATATAAGTTTACGCCTATCTTGATGCTTACCACCGAAGGCTCTGCTGAGAAAAAGTCGGCGGGGAAAGCGGTGGGCGCGACTGGATGGATCGTCAAACCCTTTAACCCCGATACCTTATTGAAAACACTCAAGCGTGTGCTGTAAGGCACATCAACGGAGGGGGATATGGCCATGGATATGGATCAATTGCGACGCATTTTCTACGAGGAATGTCGCGAGAACCTTGAAGTGCTCGAAAGAGGCCTGCTCGCACTCGACCTCGGTGCAGCAAATTTTGAATCCATGAATACCATTTTCCGTGCCGCGCACTCGATTAAAGGTGGCGCGGCGACTTTTAATCTTGACGATATCAGCCACTTCACCCATGTGATGGAAGCCTTGCTTGATGAGGCACGCGAGGGCAACCGACAACTCGATAGGCAAACCATTGATATTCTCCTGCGTGGTGTGGATTGCATTCTCACGATGCTTGAGGCTTACGAAAATGACGCTGAGTACGACAAAAGCGAACCCGATGCAGTCAATGCCGCCCTCAATGCGATCATGGATAGTGATGATTCTGCCTCTTCCTCATCAAGCGATCTCTCCTCGGCGCCGTTGTCGACTGACCTGGCCCCGCAAGAGCCGGCCGGCTCAGATATCGAAAAGTGGGCAATCTGCTTTGTGCCGGATCCAGCGATGTTATTTTCAGGCAATGATCCTGTCCGGATTTTGCGTGAGTTACATGCATTACCTGGTGGGGCGGAGGTTCGTTGTGACTCTACCCACCTACCAACCTTTGCGCAGCTAGACCCAGAAAAGCTGTATTTACGGTGGGATATTCAGGTTGATGGTCATGTCCCACGCGATGAAATCGAAGCGATTTTCGAATGGGTTGAAGACGAATGCGATCTCACCATTACCCCCATTCATCGTAGCGTGCCCAGTGATATGGATGCCGCGTCTACTGCGGCGGAAGCGCCTGTCACTGAGCCACAAACGTCGGAAAATACCTCATCTTCCGAGCCAACCCCCGCTGTCAAGAAAGCTAACAAACCCGCGGCGAAAAGTGATGCCAGTGTCTCCTCGATCCGCGTGGACATCGATAAAGTCGATAACCTAATCAACCTCGTGGGCGAGCTAGTGATTACGCAGTCGATGTTGGCAGAGTTAAGTAGTGACTTCTCCCCTGAGCGGCTTGAGCAATTGCAATCTGGCCTTGAGCAACTGATGCTCAATACTAAAGAGCTGCAAGAAAGCGTGCTCAATATCCGTATGTTGCCCATCAGTTTTGCTTTTAACCGCTTCCCTCGCTTGATTCGCGACCTATCCTTGCAATTGGGAAAGCGAGTGGAGTTAGTGATTGAGGGGGAGAATACCGAGCTCGATAAAACCGTGCTTGAGCGCATTTCTGATCCGCTGGTTCACTTGGTTCGCAACGCGGTTGATCATGGCTTAGAAACCCCGGCAGTACGCATGGAAAAAGGCAAGCCAGAAACTGGGATGGTGCATCTGAACGCTTATCATCAAGGTGGCTCGATTGTCATTGAAGTCAGTGACGATGGCTCAGGTCTGGATAAAGAAAGGGTTTGGCGAAAAGCACTTGATAAAGGGCTGATTTCTGATGATATCCCGCTCTGTGAATTGACGGATAGCCATGTATTTAACCTGGTTTTTTCCCCAGGCTTTTCAACCGTGGAACAGGCGTCTGATGTTTCTGGACGTGGGGTGGGCATGGATGTGGTACGGCGCAATATCGAGCAGTTAGGTGGCAATATTGATGTGCACTCAACGGTAGATCAAGGCTGTTCCTTCCAAATCAGCTTGCCGCTGACACTGGCGATTCTGGACGGTCAACTGGTGAAAATCGCAGAAGAAGTCTACGTGGTGCCTTTGATTTCTATCATTGAATCGCTTCAGGTGGATAGTCGCCAAATTAAGACCGCATCCGGTGTGCAGCTCTATCGCTTGAGAGAAGAAAATATTCCCATTCTTCGACTCAAAGAAGAATTTGGCTTGGGCAGTACTGACGATGATCTCGATAAACAACTGCTGTGTTTGGTGGAAGCGGGAGATAAAAAGGTCGGCCTGTTACTTGATGAGCTACTTGGTCAGCAGCAAGTGGTGATTAAAAGCTTGGAGTCCAATTACGCTCGCGTACCGGGTATTTCTGGCGCGACCATTTTAGGCGATGGCTCTGTTTCTCTCATCTTAGATATTCAAGGCTTGATCACGCAGTTTTTAGCCCGTGTCAGTGATGCGAGCGGCCATATTGCCGCGGCATAAGGAGATGATATGCAGACGGGAGTGGAATCAGACACTGTGCTTGATATTGATGACCGTGTTGAGCAACTGCAAGGCAGTGATTATCTGAGTTTCGAACTCGATGGCGAGCTGTATGGCGTGGACATTCAAATGGTGGAAGAGATCCGTGTTTGGTCGCCTCCCACGCTTATCCCACGCTCACCGGCATTTATTCTTGGCGTAATCAACTTGCGTGGGATGATCGTGCCGGTGATGGATCTACGCATCCGCTTTCAAGCCTCTCAAGTGGACTATCATCGAGAGACGGTGGTGCTGATTCTGCGAGCCAGCGAGATGGCCAATGGCAAAATTATGGGCGTCGTGGTTGATGCCGTCTCGGATGTGGTGGACCAAGGGGAGGGACAAATTATGCCTCCACTCGGTGATTCTCAAGTGATTGCTTATGTCAGCGGCTTACTCAATGTTGGCGAACGGGTGATGTCATTGGTGAATGTCGATGAGCTGTTGCGTATCGAGCGATGGATATAGGAGAGAGTATGACGCAATCGCGAGAATACTTAAGTTTCTTACTCGAAGATGAAGAATACGGCGTCCATATACTCGATGTGAAAGAAGTAAGAGGGTGGTCGGACGTTCGCCGTATCCCTAACACCCTGCCTCACATGTTAGGGGTGCTGGAGCGACGGGGAGAATACATTCCGATTATGGATATTCGTCAGTGCTTTGACATGCCCCCCGCAACGATCAGCGCCACGAGCGTCATTATTATCGTACGTAGCCAACAAGGAGTGTCGCTTGGCATCGTGGTGGATGCGGTAGCAGAAGTACACAATTTGGAAGAGCAGCAAATTAAGGATCCTCCGGGGCTTCATCATCAGGATGAGTGGTATATGAAAGGCATTGCGGCGGTGAATGACAGACACCTGGTATTAATTAATTTGGAGCAGTTGTTCGACTTTGATCAGTTACAACAAAGCGCACAACCGGAAAGTGCAAACGAGGACTAGAATATGGCGTGGTTTAAAAGGGAAGCAAAGCAAGACAACCAACAGACCAAACAGAATGTGCAGCTTCTCGCGGCACTGAATGTCTCGCCTGCTGCACTTGTGATGCTTGATAGTCAGCTGCACGTCACCTTAATCAATCGGCGTGCGTTGCAACTGTTGCAATGTTACCAGGCTGCGATTCGCGAACGTGGCAACGAGGATTTTATCGCGAAAAGTGAGGTACTCGTTGGTCAACCCATGAGCCGCATACTCGCAACTGACGTAGTCGACTACCAACAGTGGGAGCAGCTTATCGACGACAAACCATCCGTCCAAACCATTGAGTTAGGCGCGGGTAAGTTGCGCGTGTCTGCCAGTAAAGTCGCTGATGGAGACAGCTACAGTGTTGAGCTGTGTGATGTGACGGCACGTGCCCACCAAACCGAAGAACATAAACGCCTTAAAGCGGCGCTGGACCATACCCACAGTGCCTTTGTCTTACTCGGAGCACACGGTGAGATCACGCATGTGAATGAGCAGGCAGTGACATTGTGCCAACAGTATGAGAAAGCCTTCTGCGCGAAAAATAGTGCCTTTGCCGCCAGCCGTGACGACATTCTTGGCAAATACATTGACTATTTATTCCCTCAACTGCAGCGCGAAACCTTTCTGAATCCTGAAAAAATGCCCATTAACCGGGATATCCGCCTTAAAGAGGCGCGTTTTGAGTTTCATGCTACCGCCAACTACGACCGTCATGGAAAGCATATCGGCACGACGATTGAGTGGCGTGATGTCACGATAAAGCGCAAAAAAGAGTCAGAGCACTCGTTGCTTGCTGCCATTGTGGAAGGAATGACCACCAATGTCATGCTGGCCGACAAAGACGGCATTATTCGTTACCTCAATCCGGCTGTGACCAAATTATTCAAAAGTCGTGAGAGTGAAATGCGTGAAATCTTCCCCAACTTCTCAGTGGATAAGCTGGTGGGGTCCAGTATTGATCAATTCCATAAAAATCCTGCGCACCAACAGTCTGTGATTGCCAACCCAGACTGTATGCCTTACCGAGCGGAAATCACGTTGGGGAAACTCGAATTTGCGTTGAGTTGTATTGCGCTTTATGACGATGATGGGGAATACATCGGGCCAGGGTTGCAATGGGAAGATATCACTGAGCAGATGGATGGCCAGCGCCAGGTTGAACGACTGATTGCGAGTGCTGCGGAAGGCAACCTCACTGCAAGAATGAACACCAGTCAATACCGTGGCTCTATGGCGAAACTCGGCAACGGTATCAATCAATTATTGGATAGCTTTATTGATCCGGTGAACGAGTCTATTCGCGTCATGCAGGGCGTATCTAAAGGCGACCTGAAAATGACCATGTCGGAAGACTACAAAGGCGACTTTGACGTTCTCAGCCGAGCGATTAATACCTCGATCAACAATGTTCGTAATATGGTTGAAAAGATCACGCACTCGTCGGCAAGGGTGGCGTCAGCGTCAGCCGAAATTGCTGAGGGTAATAATGATCTCAGTGAGCGCACCGAAGAGCAGGCAGCTAACTTACAAGAAACTGCGGCGAGCATGGAGCAAATGACCGCGACGGTAAAGCAAAATGCCGAGAGCGCATCATCGGCGAATTTGGCGTCGAGTAAGGCCAGTGAAAAAGCGAGCAAGGGCGGTGATGTAGTCAAAGAAACCATTGAAGCGATGGCGGAAATCAATGATGCCAGCAAGAAAATTGCCGATATTATTGGGGTGATTGATGAAATCGCCTTCCAGACCAATTTGCTTGCCTTGAATGCGGCGGTGGAAGCGGCGCGTGCGGGGGAGCAAGGACGTGGCTTTGCCGTTGTGGCGGGTGAAGTGCGTAGCTTGGCACAACGCAGTGCGGGCGCAGCGAAAGAGATCAAAGACTTAATCAAGGACAGTGTGGAAAAAGTCGCGCAAGGCTCGAAGCTGGTGGATGATTCAGGCGCGATGCTTGGAGAGATTGTCGCCTCTGTGTCTGAGGTCTCTCAGCTCATTGATAGGATCAATGTGGCAAGTCAAGAGCAAGCCACAGGTATTGATGAAATCACCCGTTCCGTGGCTCGGATGGATCAAATGACGCAACAAAACGCGGCCTTAGTCGAAGAGGCTGCAGCTTCTAGTCAGGCGATGCGGGAAGAAGGTGCAGAGTTAATCAACCTGGTTGGTTTCTTTCAAGTTGACATCGATGCTGAAAAGTTAGCGGATCTTCATCCTCCTCACACTCAACGTAAAAGCGCGCCCAAGCACGCCAATAAAGCCGTTTCCAAGGCAAGAGGGAAATATTACCGCAATGGAGAAGCCGCCTACGAGCCTCGCCAAGTGAGCAGTCATCAAAAGCCTTCGAGTGATGAGGTCAGCGATGAGTGGGAGGAATTTTAACCATGACTGCGCCAGTGAATGCGTCATCTGGTGCTTACGATTTTAGTCAGCGTCATTTTAAATATGTACAAGTGTTTATGGCGAATGAGACGGGAATTTTTCTTGCGGATAAAAAGAAAAATATGGTGTACGGCCGTCTGGTGCGTTGCCTACGTAGAACAGGCATGGCGACGTTTGATGACTACTTCGCGTTGGTTGAGCAGAGTAAAGACGAACGAGTCGCGTTTGTTAATGCACTGACCACCAATAAAACCCAGTTTTTTCGTGAGCGCCACCATTTCGAGTTTTTAGCCCGCGAATTGATCCCCTATTGGCAAGCGGCTAAGCAAAAGCGTATTCGGATTTGGTCTGCGGGCTGCTCGACGGGGGAAGAGCCTTACACCATTGCCGCTGTACTTGCAGGGCATGGGTTGTTAGAGAGGCAATGGGATGTACAAATCCTCGCCACTGATTTAGACACCCATGTGCTCAATACGGCTCGCAAAGGCTTTTACAGTTTGGATGCTGTCCACTCGATTCCAGAAATTTATTTGCAAAACGGGTTCTTAAAAGGAAAAGGCGTCAAGCAAGATCTATTCAAGGCCAAGCGCCAGCTTCGGGATGCGATCCGTTTCGAGCCACTTAACCTGAAAGGAGAGTGGCCTCATAAGCAAGCGATGGATGCGATTTTTTGTCGTAACGTGATGATTTATTTTGATCGCGCCACACAGCAACGGCTGCTTGAGCGGTTCTGGAACCAGTTAGTACCGGCGGGGGTACTTTTTATCGGCCATTCTGAAGGACTCGGAAAGATGGCGGAGCAGTTCGATAATTTAGGTCACACCATATACCGTAAACGGGAGTGATATGCGCCAAGCCCTGGAATTACACCGGCATGCTCAAGAGAAAACACTCACCCGTTTTTTTAGTCCTGAGCACGACAAGCACATGGTGAAGCTACAACCGGGCGATGTTTATGTCAGCGCTAATGATGAGTTGATTGCCACTGGCTTGGGCTCATGTATTGCTGCGTGTATTTGGGATCCCGAGTCCCAAGTGGGCGGCATGAACCATTTTATGTTGCCTCTTAAGTGCGAAGAGGCAGAGAGTGCTTGGACAGCGGAGCCGTATTTGTCTCATGCTGCCCGTTACGGTAATTACGCCATGGAAATACTGATTAATTCTTTGCTTCAACAAGGGGCGGTAAAAAGTCGGCTAAGAGTGAAGTTATTCGGTGGTGGTAACATTATGAGGCAAAATATTGCCATTGGCCGCAAAAATATCGACTTTGTTCGTCAATATGTCACCAATGAGCAGCTTCTTTTGGTGTCGGAAGATCTTGGACAGGTCTTTCCGCGCCAAGTGCTCTTCGATCCTCGCACGGGTAAGGCTTGGGTGAAGAAAATCCAGTCACTGAGTCAGCAATTGGTGGCGGAAGAGAGCCAGTACAATCAGCGCTTGCTGCGAGAGTCTTATGAGGACGGCACCGATGAGCAAGACGTGGAGCTATTCTGATGAGCCAATATCGTTACAAAGTATTGGTGGTTGATGATTCCTTGCTCTATCGCACCCTAATCAGGGAATGCTTAGACAGTGACAGCGAGTTAGAGGTCGTTGGCTTGGCTGCCGATCCTTACGAGGCGCGTGAAAAAATAAAAAAGTTTAACCCGGATGTGATCACGCTCGATGTTGAAATGCCCAAAATGGATGGCATCCAGTTTCTTAAAAACCTGATGCGTTTACGACCGATGCCAGTGATCATGGTGTCGACCCTGACCCAGCATGGCGCAGATGTCACCCTGACAGCACTGGAGGTTGGGGCGGTGGATTATGTACCTAAACCATCATTGAACCTTGCCACTGCCATGATCCGTGAGCGTGAGGAGCTGATCAGCAAAGTGAAGATGGCGGCGCAGGCGAGTGTTGGCCACACAAACCTTTGGAATAAACCGCCGAACGTCACCATCGACCGCCAGCATTTCAACCGTAGTGGCTATCAAGTGATCGGGCTAGGGGCATCGACGGGCGGGACAGAGGCACTACGTGGTATCCTCGAGCGCTTACCCAAGCACATGCCACCCATTGTGGTCACACAGCATATCAAAGCAGCGTTTTGTGGCCCTTTTGCCGAGCGATTAGACCGCGTATGTCGATTGCAAGTTGAAGCCGTCACATCAGACACAGTGCTGTTGGCGCAAGGGCGCGTGTATGTCGCGCCCGGCGATCGACACCTCACCGTGGTCAACCGGCAAGGACATTTGTACTGTCAGCTCTCCGATAGTGCTCCCGTTGAGCGTCATCGCCCTTCCGTAGATGTGATGTTTTCATCCATCGCAGGCTCTGTCGGCAGACAGTCGATTGGCGTGATATTGACCGGAATGGGAAGAGATGGCGCCACTGGGCTATTGAAAATGCGCCAAGCGGGGGCGCTGACTGCCGCGCAAGACCAAGCCAGCTCTGTTATATGGGGAATGCCTCGCGTGGCAATTGAACGAGGGGGAGCGGCAAAGACCCTGTGTTTAACGGAAGTCGCGAATTTTTTAGTAGAGGCCATTTATGGGGACTAAGTGCGTTATCGCGACTTAGAGTGTGGGCGAGTAATACGGCATGGCGGTAGCCAAACAAAAAAAACGCTAACCTTTTGGCTAGCGTTTCTTTAAAAGTGGCTCCCCCAACTGGACTCGAACCAGTGACATACGGATTAACAGTCCGGCGTTCTACCAACTGAACTATGGGGGAATAATGGTGCCTCGAGGCGGAATCGAACCACCGACACGGGGATTTTCAATCCCCTGCTCTACCAACTGAGCTATCGAGGCAATGGTGCCGGCTGCCGGAGTCGAACTGGCGACCTACTGATTACAAGTCAGTTGCTCTACCAACTGAGCTAAGCCGGCACACAAATCGCGAAATACTGTGTGTCACACCATTATTTCATTATATGGTGCCCGGAGGCGGAATCGAACCACCGACACGGGGATTTTCAATCCCCTGCTCTACCGACTGAGCTATCCGGGCCAACGGGGCGCTATTAAACGGATTTTCCGTCTCACCGTCAACTGTTTTTTTGAAAAAAGTGCTGATATCGCATTGTTTGAATAAAAACCCAGCGAAGTGCGACAAAAACAGGCAAAAATCGGCGCTGACCACCCTTTATTGGGGGAGTTTAGAAAACGCTTTTTGATAGCGGGTGACCTTTTGTAAGTAGCGCCGTGACTCCGAAGAGGGATGGCGATGGGTCAGTGCCCAATAGACTTGGTTCGGGCGCAGCTTGTTTAAATCCTGCATGGCCCGACGTCTATTCGTATCAAATGTGCGCAGCACATTGCCTGTCCCGCCGTTATAGGCTGAAATCATGCTGTAGTGCAGAGACAGTGGATCGCGCACGGCTTTAAGGTAGCGGTTTTTGAGAATATAAAAATAGGCGGTGCCAGTATCTATATTCCGCTCTGGATCAAAGAGGTACTTGGGGGTAGGTTGGCCACTGCGTTTTTTGACTAATTTGAACACATCACGTCCGGCCGTCTTGGGCACCACTTGCATTAGGCCATAGGCATTGGCCCAGCTCACCGCATAAGGGTTAAAACTGCTTTCGGTTTTGATGATCGCATAAATCAGCTTTTCCGAGATGCCATAACGCTTGGACGCACGGCGGACGATATCGGCATATTGATAGCTGCGCTTGGCGGCATGATCCTTGACCATGGGAATGGTGACGTAATACATGTTTTGAAAACGTACTTTTTTCTTTTTTAAGCGCTTATCAATCAGGTAATTCGCAAAGCGATTGGCGCGCCACTCCCAAGTAATGGTTTTTCCTTCATGATCCACCACTTGGCCTTCGAGAAAAGGGCGGCCGGTAAGCGGCACTTTCGCCGCAGAATAGAGATCGACGGAGGCCGGATCTCTTGGCGTAAGCAAGGTGGTGACAATGGCTTGTTTGAGGTGGGACTTCGGTGCATCCGTGGCGACGGTTTCCACGCGGATAACACCGCGTTCAAAATCAATGCGCGCCCGGCTTTTGTAATTGTCTGTGTATTTGACGTAATCCCGTTTGCCTGACACGAACACTTGGTTTTCGCCCCAGCGCACCTCAATGTTGCCGGTAAATTGGCTAATCAGTTGATTAAGGGCGTCGATGTCTTTTTCGAACTGGCCGGGGATGGGCGCTAGATTTTTGGCAAACCGATTGGTGGTTTGGTAATCCACGCCCACATATTTTTCTACGCTTTCGCGGCTACAACCGGACAGCAAGGTGCTAAAGCAGCACACCAACAAGCAAAGTATTCGCGTCATCGTTTATTGCATTAGTATAAAAAACACCCGCACTGAGACTAACACAATGCGGGTGTTTTGTAGCCTTGACGATGCCCGAGTGTGGGTGGGACCGCGTTAATTAAGCCTCGGGTGGCACATAGCCGTCGATGTGCACATCTTGGCCTTCAAATAAAAACTTGACCATTTCTTCTTCGATCACCTTGCGGTGCTCAGGATCCATCATGTTGAGTTTCTTCTCGTTGATGAGCATGGTCTGTTTTTTCTGCCACTCAGCCCAGGCTTCTTTGGAAATGTTGTCATAAATGCGTTTGCCCAGCTCGCCGGGATAAAGCTGGAAATCTAGCCCGTCGGCTTCTTTTTGTAGACGTTGGCAAAATACGGTACGGCTCATAATCTAGGCTCCTTGTCATCGCCTGTGAGGTGTTGTTGGCGCTCGTGTTCTAATAAGGTTAACAGCTTTTTCACGGGTGCGGCTAACCCAACTTTTGCTGGTTGCGACAAGTTATACCAAAGCCCTTGGTTCGCTTCCATGATGATTTGCGGTCGCTGATTCACACACACCTTGACGGGGACAATGTCTAGGTGGAAGTGGCTAAATGTGTGTCTAAACGCGGTGAGCACCTCAGTGTGAGTCGGTTTGACCCCTTGTAGTTTGTCGGCAATATCGACATCAAGTGTCTGCTCTGATGCTTCCGGTAAGCACCATAGCCCGCCCCATAGCCCACTGGGCGGACGCTGCTCTAACCAGATATCGTCTTGGTATTGAATAAGTAAAAAGCTGACTTGCTTTACGGGCAAAGTCTTTTTGGGCTTTTTACCGGGAAAATCAAGCTGACGGCCTTGCGCGCGCGCTTCACAGCGGTCTGCGACCGGGCAAAGCTCGCACTTAGGCTTGCTGCGAGTACACACCATGGCACCCATATCCATCATCGCTTGGTTGTATTTATCGGTATCCGTGGCGGGCGTGAGTGCCTCAGCGATTTCCCAAAGCTTGTTTTCTACCGGCTTTTTTCCCGGCCAGCCCTCGACGGCATAGCAGCGTGCCAAGGTGCGTTTGACGTTGCCATCCAAAATAGGGTGGGGCTGATTAAGCGATAGCGATAGCACTGCGCCGGCAGTTGAGCGCCCAACACCAGGTAGCGCCATGACTTGCTCGAGTGTGGTAGGAAACACGCCGTTGTGCTCGCGGGCGATCACTTGTGCGGCTTTGTGTAGGTTGCGGGCGCGGGCGTAATAGCCAAGTCCTGTCCATAGGTGCAACACTTCGTCTTGTTCGGCATTGGCGAGAGCGGTGACTGTTGGAAAGCGCGTCATAAAGCGCTCAAAGTATGGGATCACCGTACTCACTTGGGTTTGCTGCAGCATGATCTCGCTGAGCCAGACCTTATACGGGGTTTTGTTTTGTTGCCAAGGCAGGGTTTTACGGCCATATTGCTCGTACCAGTTTAAAATGGCGTCGGAAAAAGATTGACTCACTGTGCTCTCTCTTATTGTTTTGCTCACACGTGCACAAAGGCAGGTCACAGGGTACACTAACGAGCAGGCACACTAATAGGATCAGTGCGGCCAACTTGCGCAATGGCGAAAACTTTGCATAATGCGCAGTCCGTTTAGATTTCCAACAATCGATGGTCTTTTTCACCACCATCACTAACACTGCATCACAGGCACTCAATCATGACTGAAGTCACTAAAACCGAACTGACCGAGGATGGCAAAGTTATTCGTAAAGTACGCAGCTTTGTGCGTCGCGAAGGCCGTTTAACCAAAGGCCAAGAGCAAGCGCTCAACGAATCTTGGCCGACCATGGGCATTGACTTCGAGGCGACCGAACTGGATTGGCAGCAGGTGTTTGGCAACGACAATCCGGTGGTGCTGGAAATCGGTTTCGGTATGGGCGCTTCTTTGGTGGAGATGGCTAAAAATGCCCCCGAGAAAAACTTTGTGGGTATTGAAGTCCACACCCCAGGCGTAGGTGCTTGTTTGATGGCCGCGCGCGAAGCCGGTGTCACCAACCTACGTGTGATGTGT
The DNA here is from genome assembly GCF_001722105.1 of Salinivibrio sp. SS3. Classification (NCBI taxonomy): domain Bacteria; kingdom Pseudomonadati; phylum Pseudomonadota; class Gammaproteobacteria; order Vibrionales; family Vibrionaceae; genus Salinivibrio; species Salinivibrio sp. SS3. The sequence goes on from NZ_MEBQ01000045.1 coordinate 152,175, forward strand.
CACGATGCGGTCGAGGTGTTTGAGCAAATGCTGCCAAAAGACAGCCTCGACACCGTGCAACTGTTCTTCCCTGATCCTTGGCATAAAAAACGTCACCATAAGCGCCGCATTGTCCAACTACCGTTTGCTGAAATGGTACGTGACAAGCTGAAAGTGGGTGGCGTATTCCACATGGCCACTGATTGGGAAAACTATGCCGAACATATGATTGACGTGATGGAAGCCGCGCCTCACTATCAGAACGTGGCGCAAGAGGGGCTTTATGTCCCACGCCCTGACGATCGTCCTCTGACTAAATTTGAGCAGCGTGGACAGCGCCTTGGCCACGGTGTTTGGGATATCAAATACACGCGCACCGCCTAAAAGACGCGTGTGTCACTCAGCATCTGTTACGCACTTAAAGCCAACCTGAGGTTGGCTTTTTTGTCCTATGTTGTAGAAGGAAGCTGCCCTTGAAACCCAGTGCGCAATTACTCGAGCAAATTCTTGACGATGTTCGGCCATTAATTGGACAAGGCAAGGTGGCTGACTATATTCCCGCATTAGCCGATGTGGCCAATCACAAACTCGGGATCGCAGTATGTTATAACGATGGCGATGTGATCCGTGCCGGTGATGCTGATGAGGCATTCTCTATTCAATCGATCTCCAAGGTGTTGAGCCTGACACTGGCGATGCAAAACTATCAAGCTGAGGAAATCTGGGCGCGTGTGGGCAAAGAGCCCTCTGGACAAGCGTTTAATTCGTTAATCCAGCTTGAGATGGAGCAAGGGATCCCGCGTAACCCCTTTATTAACGCCGGTGCATTGGTCGTCAGCGACATGCTACACACGCGCCAGTCTGCGCCTCGTCAACGGATGCTTGAATTTGTACGTCACCTCGCGGGTAATCCACATTTGTGTTACGACAAGGCGGTGGCGGATTCAGAAATGCTGCACAGCGACAGAAATGCAGCGATTGCCTATCTGATGCGTGCGTTTGGCAATTTTGATAATGATGTGGTGCCAGTATTAACCAACTATTTTCATTATTGTGCGTTAGAGATGAGCTGTGTCGACTTGGCAAAGGCGTTTTTCTACTTGGCCAATAAAGGGACACCGCTAAGTGATGACACCGCTATCTTGAGCCCGACACAAAGCAAACAGATGAACGCCTTATTGGCGACTTGTGGCTTGTACGATGGTGCGGGTGAATTTGCTTATCGCGTAGGCATGCCAGGTAAATCCGGGGTAGGCGGGGGCATTATTGCCGTTGTGCCTGGTGAGATGTCGATTGCCGTCTGGTCGCCGGAGCTAGACCCTTCGGGCAATTCCTTAGCGGGAACGGCTGCGTTGGAGCTATTATCGGCTCGAATTGGCCGCTCGATATTTTAGGGTAAACCTCGATATTGCGCCCATGATAAGGGCAATATGAATACCTTTGAGTACAAAAAGCCCCGCATTCACCTGTGGGGCTTTTTAGCATCACGGCGATACCGCGATAACATCAAGTAGCTAGGCGTCAGCGGCCAATGTGGCGAAAGCATGGTCAGCGGCCGCGAGCGTGGCATCAATTTCTTTTTGCCCATGCGCTAAGCAGGTAAAGCAAGCCTCAAACGCAGAAGGGGCCAAGTACACGCCTTGCTCGAGCATCAAGTGGAAGAAACGCTTGAAGCGCTCGGTGTCACACTGTTGCACATCTTTAAAGCAGGTGACGGTTTCTTGCTCGGTGAAGAAGAAGCCAAACATCGCGCCTGCTTGGTTCGTGGTCAGCGCAATACCGTGTTTGTCAGCTAAGGATTTGAACCCTTCTGCGAGCTGATGGGTCACATGGGTCAAGTAATCGTGGTTACCTGGCTGGCGAAGCTCAGACAAACAGGCGTGACCGGCCGCCATGGCGACGGGATTCCCGGCGAGTGTTCCCGCTTGGTATACTGGCCCTGTCGGAGCCAAGTATTCCATTACCTCACGACGTCCCCCGAATGCCCCCACTGGCATACCACCACCGACAATTTTGCCTAATGTGGTTAAGTCAGGTTTGACGTCGTAATAAGCTTGCGCGCCACCTAATGCCACGCGGAAGCCAGTCATGACCTCATCAAAAATCAGTAAGGCACCGAACTCATCACACAGTTCGCGCAGGCCTTGTAAGAAGCCGGGTTGCGGCGGCACACAGTTCATGTTGCCGGATACCGGCTCAACAATGATACACGCCACTTCGTCAGGATAGGTCTCAAACGTTTGGCGCACCGAGTCTAGGTCGTTATAGGTGCAGGTCAGAGTGTGCTTGGCAAAGTCGGCCGGCACCCCTGGAGAGTTGGGTTCACCGAGGGTGAGGGCACCAGACCCCGCTTTGACCAGCAAGCAATCGCCATGGCCGTGATAGTTGCCCTCAAATTTGATGAACTTATCGCGTTTGGTAAATCCGCGCGCAAGGCGAATGGCGCTCATGGTCGCTTCAGTGCCTGAGTTCACCATGCGTACCATTTCCATCGAAGGCACTAACTCTGCTACCAGCTCCGATAAGGTTGTTTCACTCTCGGTTGGCGCACCAAAGCTGAGGCCACGCTGAGCAGCATCCACCACGGCTTCGCGGATTGCGCTGTGATTATGGCCTAAGATCATCGGCCCCCAAGAGCCAACAAAATCGATATAAGCTTTGCCGTCGGCATCAAAAATGTACGCGCCGTCAGCACGCTCCATGAAGACAGGGTCGCCGCCGACACCGGCAAAAGCACGCACGGGAGAATTCACGCCACCGGGAATGGTGCGTCGAGCTTGTTGAAAAAGTTGTGCTGATTTGGTCATGACATATCCTGTTTGGTAAGGCTTGGCCTAAATTGCGTTGGCGTATTTTAACCAAAGATACGGAACACTGGCGAGGTAGAGTATGATTTCGTTAAGACAAGATTGGCAATTAATACGTACTGATCACAGTTGCGATCAAACGCGCAATACTTGAACACTTTACTCAGGTATTGGATAATCGAATAATTAGCACAAAGAGCATGTGAGGTAACAATGAGCGAAGCACCTTTGCCGTTAGAGTTTTCTGAGGCCGCGGCAACCAAGGTAAAGACGCTGATTCAGGAAGAAGAAAACCCCAACCTGAAGTTGCGCGTCTATATCACCGGTGGTGGCTGTAGCGGCTTCCAATATGGTTTTACCTTTGATGAAAACGTCAACGAAGGAGATATGGAGATCGAGAAAAGCGGCGTGATGCTGGTGGTTGACCCTATGAGCTTACAGTATCTGATGGGCGGGAAGGTCGACTACACCGAGGGCCTTGAAGGATCGCGCTTTTTCATTGATAACCCTAATGCCACAACGACTTGTGGTTGTGGTGCGTCATTTAGCGTTTAATCGTGTTGTGGCGATACCGCTGACGACAATCAAAAACGGCGCCTGCAGGCGCCGTTTTTGATCCGCAGAGCTGATTAGCCGCCACGGTTATAGTGGTTAAGGCTGCCAACTGTGGCCAACAGCTGGTTAAACTTACTCAACTGAGCCATGCGTGACTCAGCCAAACGCACAAACGCCTTCTTTTGTTCACCTTGAAGAGACTTGGCTTCAGGCAGTTTTACCGTCCGCGGGTTTTTATGGACACCGTGAACGAGAAACTCATAGTGCAAGTGTGCACCCGTCACCCGCCCTGTTGAACCTAGCGTACCGATAATATCCCCTTGTTTGACGCGCTGACCGGTTTTCACTTTACGCTTGGTCAGGTGCAAATACTTGGTGATATAGGTCGAGCTGTGGCGGATAAACACATAGTTGCCGTTGAAGCGGTTGTATGAGGCTTTCATCACCACGCCGTCCCCGGCGGCTTTGATTGGGGTTCCCACTGGCGCAACATAATCGGTGCCACGGTGCGGCTTCACACGGCCAGTGACCGGGTGCAAACGACGTGGGTTGAAGTTTGAGCTGACATAGCGGAAGTTAACCGGTGAGCGCAAAAACGCCTTTTTCATCGCCTTGCCGCTCGGTGTGTAGTACTTGCCATTTTTGGCGCGTACTGCCGTGAAGGTATCCCCTCGGTTGGTGAAGGTGGCGGCGAGGATATTGCCACTGCCTATATGCTCTCCTTCGACAAATTCTTCTTCGTACAGCACTGAAAAGCTATCGCCATTGCGAATATCAAGGGCAAAATCCACATCCCAGCCAAAAATCCCCGCGAGTTGCATGATCTGATTTGGGTTTAATCCAGCATCAGAAGCAGCTTGCCAAAAGTTTGACTTGATAGTCGCACGGGCAAAGTTTAGCTGCGTATCAACGTGCTTGGTTTCCAGCCGTGATTGATAGCTATCATCAATTTTATTCACGATCAGGGTTTCGTTACTGCCTCGTGGTTGAATGAGCTGCACCAGCTCGCCGTCATCATCAACCCCTAGACGTACTTCATCGCCTGGGTTTAAGTAAGCGAGACTTTGCGTTCTTTCGTCGGCATTGACGAGACGATAGAGAGTGGTGGGGCTTAACCCCGCACGGCTAAACAATAGCGCCATGCTCTCGCCAGGCTGTACTTCATAGGTTTGCCAGTGGATATTGCGCTTAAACTGCGCGGGCATCTCATCTTTGGGAGGCAGGAGTGAGACGGCCTCAACCGGTAAAGGGTAATGCTTTCCCGGTTCGAAATTAGGTTTAGGGCGCGGCGTATCGGCGCCGTCTGGTACCAACATTAACAAGACAATGAATGCGCTTAATGCACCGATAACGAGTTTATGTAACTTGGGTAAGGCTGCGAGTTTATTTAACGGCATGAAGACTATGTTGAATCACTACGAATAAAGTTATGACAGTCAGACACCCAATCGGTTTTATTGGGGATGATGCCCTGAAGTAGATTTGACACGGCTGACACAAAGACCACATACATCTTTTGACGGCAGCCGCTGCGCGCACCTTGTACACACTCTATCAGTTTAACTGGTTTCAAAAACTGTCGCTATTCGAGTAATATGTCGGTTTATCACATTTTTGCCTATTGGGTAGGAGCAAGAGACTATGGCGAGCCTGGAAGCCGCGCTAGCAGAGCTAAAACGTGGCGTAGATGAAGTAATCCCGGAAGACGAGCTGGTGGCGAAGCTGAAAGAGGATCGTCCTCTTCGCATCAAACTTGGCGCGGATCCCACCGCACCCGATATCCACCTGGGTCACACAGTGATCCTTAATAAGCTGCGAGCTTTTCAAGCGCTTGGCCACGAAGTGATCTTCTTGATTGGCGACTATACCGGTATGGTAGGTGACCCAAGTGGTAAAAATACAACCCGTCCGCCTTTGACGCGTGAGCAGGTGCTGCAAAACGCAGAGACCTACAAAGAGCAGGTGTTCAAAATTCTGGATCCGGCGAAAACGCGTATCGAATTCAACTCGAAATGGCTAGGAGAGCTGGGCACAGATGGCATGATCCGTTTGGCAGCAAGCTCCACCGTGGCTCGCATGCTTGAGCGTGATGACTTTAAAAAGCGCTATACCAGCAACCAAGCCATTGCTATCCATGAGTTCATCTACCCACTGCTTCAAGGGCACGACTCCGTCGCGCTAGAAGCGGATGTTGAGTTGGGCGGCACCGATCAAAAATTCAACTTGCTGATGGGGCGCGAGCTGCAAAAACAAGCAGGACAAAGCCCGCAAGTGGTGATGACCATGCCACTACTGGTTGGATTAGACGGTGTGAAAAAGATGTCTAAGTCAGCACATAACTACATTGGTGTAAGCGAGCGCCCGGATGACATGTTCGGTAAGATCATGTCGATTTCTGACGATCTGATGTGGGATTACTATGAGCTGCTGTCTTTCCGCCCACTTGAGGAGGTGGCGCAGTTTAAGCAAGACGTACAAGCCGGGAAAAACCCGCGTGATATTAAGATCTTGCTAGCCAAAGAAATCATCGCGCGTTTCCACTCCGACGCCGATGCTGATGCCGCTGAACAAACGTTCGTCAATCGTTTCCAAAAAGGCGCAATGCCGGATGAGATGCCAAGCTTTACCTTCGAGCAAGGTATGGCGATTGCTAATCTGTTAAAAGAAGCTGGGCTGGTTAATTCCACTTCGGATGCACTGCGTATGGTTCGCCAAGGCGCGGTGAAAATTGATGGTGAAAAAGTCGAAGATACCAAGCTGGTGCCGGCCGCCGGTGAAGCCGTTTACCAAGTGGGCAAGCGCAAGTTTGCCCGGGTGACGCTCAGCTAAGCTCTACCCTATCTGGCGCCGTAAGCGGGCACCAACATATCAAACCCTCGCATGTACGCGAGGGTTTTTTATGTCAATCATTCCCCACCGATAGTTGGACAGGTGCTTAGCGACTAGGTATGCCAAACGCCTTTTAGTGCACGAACCATGTGTTGACCAAGGTAAAACGCTGTTTGTAGGCAGGCCTCGCTAAGTTGGCCATCGTCTGGAGTGTGTGACGTCACCCCAAGGCTTGTGCCACTTGGGTTAATGTTTTCTACCCCGATATTGGCACGACCAAGGCTTAGCCACAGCATGTCATGCTGGCTGGCTAAAGTTTGGAAATACTGCAGTGTCTGGGGCTGATCGCCACCTGGATAGGTGCCTACAGTAAAGCCTGCCGCGTACTTTCCTCGCCAGTCTTGGTTTTCCCACGTTGGGCTAGACGCGTCGGCGAACGCCTTAAATTGGGCGCTCGGTCCACCCATATAGGTGGGGGCACCAAAAATAATGGCATCGACCTCTCTAAGCTTTTCAAACACCTTATCATCGACAAAGCGTCCGTTTTCTATCATCTCAGGATCAATGCGGTAAACCACAGGTTCTGCATCGCCGGCATGAATGCCCTCGGCAATGGTAGTGGCTAGCGCATGAGTATGATCGCTGACAGAGTGATAAATGATGGCAATGCTGATCATTGTGGCTCCTTTATTGAGGCTGTTACCCATGACCTTAGGTTGTGTAGCCCATACTTCAACCACTATCTGCTATATCTCGCTACACCTTAACAATAATTGCTATCGTTATCTGTCTAGTGCGAACGGCGGTAACGATAAATGCCAGCGGATCGCCGCTAAGCGAATCAATAGTGTGGTGACCATACCGACAATAGAGGCCGTGACAGTGCCTGGGCTGACTTGAACGGCGAGGGTGTGAACGATACCGCCGGCAATACAGGCAGTGGCATAGACTTCTGTTCTCAGCACCATAGGCACTTCGCGTGCGAGCACATCACGAATAATGCCGCCACCACACGCGGTAATCACGCCCATGATCACCGCCACCAAGGGAGATGCGCCATAACTGAGGGCTTTATCGACGCCGATACCCACAAAGACCGCCAGCCCAACGGCATCGGCACAAGGCAACACGTACCAGGGAAGACGACGAGGGTGACGAATAAGTAGCATAGTGGCGACACAGGTGGCCAATATCACCCAAATATAGGTGGTGTCGGTAATCCAAAATGCCGGTGTGGCACCGATTGCCATATCTCGGACTGTCCCGCCGCCTATAGCGGTGGCACAGGCGAGAACCACTACACCAAAGGGATCCATACGCAAACGACCCGCCACCAGCACACCGGAAATCGCGAACACGGCCGTACCGAATAAGTCGAATAAATACAAAATCATGGTCTGAGTCATGCTAAATCCTATTGCGCCTGACGGACTTTATCGAGGGCGGTACAAATTTGCTCGGCCGCGTTTAATGCGCGAGGGGTCGCGCGAGTGAGCCAATCCGGGTTAAGTGGCCAAGTAAACTGGTGCGTCGTATTAGGCAGCAAGTCGGCCATCGAATCCCAACTGTCTGGTGGCTGCTCGCCCGTGTGGAAAAGCACCTTGGGGGTACGTGTGATGACTTGCTCCATGTTTACTTGTGGATAGGCGGCGGCGCTATCGGCGAAGATATTTTTCCCGCCACACAAGCGAAATAACTGACTCGGCCAAGCGCGGTTACTGGCGGTCATCAGTGGCGTGTCACTGAGTAAATAAAAGTAGGGAACGGGCTCTGCATCGCGGTATTGGGCGTTTAATTGCGCCAGTTTTTGATCAAAGGCGTTGGCATTGCGCGTGGCAATGTCTGGGCTCTCGCTATAATCGCCAAGCTCGCGAATAAACTGACTAATATCACTGAGCGTGTTGGGGTTGAGGTAACGGATGGTAAAGCCTAATTCCGCCAGTGCTTCCAGAGGTTTGGGTGGGTTCCCGCCGCGCCAAGCTAAAATAAGATCGGGTTGCAGGGCGATAATGCGCTCGAGTTTGACGCCCCGATAGTTGGCCACGCGTTCAAGCGATTGCGCTGGCTGCGGATAATCACTGTAAGCACTGGCGGCGACCATATTAGGACCCAGCCCAGCGGCATAAGCTAGCTCGGTGGCATGGGGAGCGAGGCTAATCACTCGCAGCGGGGTGGCGTGTGCAAAAGGCATCCATATTAACGCCAAGACAAGCCACCAAGCTTGCAAGCGAAAAAGGGTAAAAAGGGCACGAAAACGCGGCATCAATCAGTGTCCTTAAACGATTAAAACCAAAGAGCATAACCCGAGCCAGATTAAAACACTGTGGGTTAACTTCAAGCGCAGCAATAAAAGGTGATAACAAGCAGGGGTGACACCATAGCCAATTTTGGTTCTCAAGGTCTTGGTGCCTTGATAGACAGCTGGGCCGCCTAGAGAGAGCTGGAAGCGACTGCCCGCGCAGGCGAGTAGCCAACCTGATCCAAGCGTTCGCCAGCGTCTGCCCTGCTGCCAGCCGGTTTTCAGGTGTGACCACGGTTGACGGCTCATTGCCACGATCATCGCAAACAGCCCCATTGGCACTATATCCAACAGGTTCAATAAGCGGGCACTGGCCAAGCCAAATGGGTAGTAGCTTAAGCGGCTTGGGGTCCAAACGCGGTGAAGGTGTACTAAGCTGGTGTACAGCAAGGCACCTACGCCGCCTGCCAGCAGATAATAAAATATCACGCAAACACAGTGTCGCGCCGTGCCGAGAAGCAGTGTTTCCGCTGCCGCTTTCCCTATTCCAATCAATGACAGAGACTCGGTTTCACGGTTGACGCGGGTGGCGAGCAACGCGCGCGCTGCGCCTTTGTCATGTTGGTCTATTGCATGGGCGATGGTATGGCCAAACTTATCGATCGGTCGCCAATCAAGTGCGAGCCAGAGCAATATGGCATCGAACAGGGGGCGCGACCACACCAGCTCGCGGGTGGCGATTAAAAAAATCGCGAGGGTGCCACCCATCAAGATTAAGGCGAGCGCACCGGCAAGCTTACGCTGGCGCTTAGGGTATGTGTCTTTGTTGACTTGGCTCGCGAGCAAGTCGGCATACTGCCGCCAGTATTGAAACGGGGAGTATTGACCGGGCAATGGGAGTAGCCAGTGCACGAATACCGCCAACCACAATGCCCATAAGCGTCCTTGGTCGGCGGCGTAGATCATCCATTGTTGCGGATTGAGCAAATCATCCATGGGGGCGTGCGATTAGGCGTCGATCATTGTGACCATGTTTTCCACCATGGCCGATGAGCTTTTGGCCGCTAACGGCAGAAACTCTTCAAAGGTCATGGGTGACTCTTTTTCGGCGACCACATCCGAGATAGCACGTACCACTACAAAAGGCGTGGCAAACTGGGCACACACTTGCGCGATCGCTGCCGCTTCCATTTCGGCGGCCACCGCATCTGGGAAGTGGGTATGGATATGTTGGCGGTGGGCCTCGGTGTGGACAAAGGTATCGGCGGTACAGATCAAGCCACGCACCACATGTGTTTGGCTGTCCACGGCTTTTTCCGCGAGTTGCATTAACGCTTCATCGGACTCGAAGACCGCTGGTTGCTGCGGCACTTGTCCCATTTGATAGCCGAATGCAGTGGCATCTGCATCGTGATAACAGACTTTTGAAGACACCACCACATCACCCAGATTGAGTGAAGGCTCAAACGCACCGGCCGACCCTGTGTTGATCACCCAATCGGGCTTGAATTGTGATAGCAGCAAACTGGTACCAACGGCAGCGGCAACTTTACCGATGCCAGACTGAAGTAACACGATATCATGGCCTTGCAAAGTGCCCGTATAAAAGGTGCAGCCGCCTTCTTGATGAGTGGCGCTATTTTCCAGCTTGTCGCGCAGTAGAGTGACTTCTTGCTCCATGGCGCCAATAATACCGATTTTCATGCTGATAACCCTGTTAGTGTAAATGCCGTTAGTGTACATGAGGCAATAAAAAAGTGCCTCCTTTGAGGCACTTCTGGATCGATAACATCGATGTCTACGTGAAGGATATCAAACGGTGTATCGCTCGCGTTATACTTCTAAGTAGTCCATGATGCCGTCCGCGGCTTTGCGACCTTCATCAATGGCCGTTACCACCAAATCGGAGCCGCGCACCGCATCGCCCCCGGCAAAAATTTTGGGGTTCGTAGTTTGGTACAAGATATCCCCTTTGGCGGGCGCTTGGATTCGCCCGCGCTCATCAAGAGCGACGTCGTAGGGTTCTAGCCATTCCATTGCGTGCGGCTGGAAACCGAAGGCCATGATCACCGCATCCGCTTCCAGCACATGCTCACTGCCTTCAATCGGCTCTGGGCGGCGGCGACCCGCGGCATCAGGCGCTCCGAGCTGGGTTTTTACCACAGTAACCCCACTCACATTGCCGTTACCGTCAACTTCAATCCCCAGCGGTTGCAGGTTGAACATAAAGTTCACCCCTTCTTCGCGGGCATTTTTCACCTCACGGCGCGAGCCAGGCATGTTTTCCTCATCCCGACGGTAGGCACAGGTGACACTGGCGGCTTGTTGGCGAATTGAGGTACGGACACAGTCCATCGCGGTATCTCCCCCTCCAAGCACCACGACACGTTTCCCCGCCATATCGATGAACGGTGGGGCGTTATCCAGTGCCATCACCTTGTAAGTATTGGAGACTAAGAAGGGCAGGGCATCAAAGACGCCAGGTGCATCTTCATTAGCCAGCCCTGCACGCATGTACTTGTAGGTACCTACCCCTAAGAAAACGGCATCGTAGTCGTTAACCAAGGTTTGCATGTCAATATCTTTGCCCACTTCGGTGTTAAGGCGAAACTCAACGCCCATCTCGGTAAAGACGCGCTGGCGATGTCGCATCACATCTTTTTCGAGCTTAAACGATGGAATGCCAAAAGTGAGCAAGCCTCCAATTTCTGGGTAGCGGTCAAAGACCACGGGTTTGACCCCGTTGCGGACCAGCACATCGGCGCAGGCGAGCCCCGCTGGGCCGGCACCAATCACGGCGACCTTTTTGTCTGTCCACTCGACGTGTGACATGTCAGGCTTCCAGCCCATTTCAAAGGCTTTGTCCGTGATGTACTTTTCGACATTGCCGATGGTGACGGCGCCAAAGTCGTCGTTGAGGGTGCAGTCACCCTCGCACAGACGGTCTTGTGGACAGACACGGCCACATACCTCGGGCAAGCTATTGGTTTGGTGTGATAACTCTACCGCTTCAATTATCCGCCCTTGGTTGGCAAGTTCCAGCCATTGAGGGATATAGTTGTGTACCGGACACTTCCATTCGCAATACGGGTTACCGCAATCAAGGCAGCGATCGGCTTGTGCTGATACTTCCTTTTCGGTGAAGGGTTCGTAGATTTCGACGAACTCAATTTTGCGCGTTTCAATCGCTTTCTTACGCGGGTCAATGCGTTGTACATCAATAAACTGATAGATGTTCTGGCTCATGGGTCCCTCCTTTTACTGCGCCTGAACGCGCAACTCGGTCGCGCTGCGACTTTGATGGCCTAACAGCGTGTTCACATCTGCCGCCTTGGGTTTTACCAAGTAGAAGCGGTGAACCCAATGATCGAACGCATCCAGCAGCTGTTGTGCACGATCCGAGCCGGTCAGCTCAAGATGTTGCGCAATCAATCCACGTAAATGCTCTTGATGGATAGTGAGTGTCTCAAGTGACAGTGCCTCGACCAATTCAGGATTGATATGGGCATGGAAGTCGCCCTGCTCATCCAGTACATAGGCAAAACCACCGGTCATCCCGGCGCCAAAGTTGACCCCAGTGCGACCGAGAATGGCCACTACACCCCCCGTCATGTATTCACACGCATTGTCGCCCGCGCCTTCCACGATGGCATGGACGCCAGAGTTACGCACCGCAAAGCGCTCACCGGCTTTACCCGCTGCAAACAATTTACCCCCCGTCGCACCGTATAAGCAGGTGTTACCCATGATGGTGGACTCGTGGCTGGCAAATGCTGAGCCGACAGGCGGGCGGATCACTATTTGTCCGCCGCTCATACCTTTTCCGACGTAGTCGTTGGCATCCCCGATAAGGGTGATGTTCACCCCCGCGGCATTCCATACTCCGAGAGACTGGCCGGCGGTCCCTTGCAGCTGCACATCCAGTGGGTTGGCAGCCATCCCGGTATTGCCGTAACGTTTGGCAATTGCGCCAGACAAGCTGGCACCGACTGAACGGTCGGTATTACGAACCGATTTGTAGATGCTGGCACTGTGGTTAGCGGCAATGGCTTCACCCAGTTCACCAAGTAGCGCTTGGTTCAGCTCGGCTTTATCAAATGGGGTATTCGGTTCACTGCAATACAAGGTCTTACCGGGCCATGGCGTCGGCGCATCGAGAATATGGCTCAAATCAAGCTTCAGTTGCTTGGCGGTAAAGCCATCGACGGCTTCCAGGAGGTCGGTACGGCCAATCAGGTCGGTGAGCTTTTCCACGCCCAGTTCGGCCAGTAGCTCGCGCACTTCTTCCCCTAGGCCTTTGAAGAAGTTCATCACTTGCTCGGGAAGGCCTTTGAAGTGCTCACTACGCAAGGTTTCATCCTGGGTCGCGACCCCGGTGGCACAGTTATTGAGGTGGCAAATACGAAGATATTTACAGCCAAGTGCCACCATAGGGGCAGTCCCAAAGCCAAAGCTTTCTGCGCCTAAGATAGCCGCTTTGACGATGTCTAAACCGGTTTTTAGCCCCCCATCGACTTGTAAACGGATCTTATGGCGTAAGCCGTTTTCAACCAGTGCTTGCTGGGTTTCAGCGAGACCCAACTCCCATGGGCTGCCGGCATATTTCACCGAGGTGAGCGGGCTTGCGCCTGTTCCACCGTCATACCCTGAGATAGTAATCAGGTCGGCATATGCTTTGGCGACCCCAGTGGCAATGGTGCCAACACCGGGCTCTGAGACTAGCTTGACCGACACGAGTGCTTGTGGGTTCACTTGTTTTAAATCGAAGATCAGCTGGGCCAAATCCTCAATCGAGTAAATATCATGATGCGGCGGCGGCGAAATCAAGGTCACGCCGGGGACGGAGAAACGCAGTTTAGCAATTTCTGCTGTCACCTTATGGCCAGGCAGTTGTCCGCCTTCACCCGGTTTGGCACCTTGCGCGACCTTGATTTGCAGCACATCCGCATTGGTCAGATAGTGCGGGGTGACGCCAAAGCGCCCCGATGCAATCTGTTTGATGCGTGAATTGCGCTCGCTATTGAAACGACGTGGATCTTCCCCCCCTTCGCCCGAGTTAGAGTGGCCACCAAGACGGTTCATGGCAATGGCCAGCGCTTCGTGCGCTTCCGGGCTTAAGGCACCGATAGACATCGCCGCCGAGTCAAACCGTTTGAACAGCTCCGTGGCTGGCTCTACGCGCTCGAGCGCGAGCGGTGAGGCCGCTTTTTTCAGTTGCATTAAATCGCGCAAGGTCGCCACAGGGCGCTGGTTCACGGTGTTGGCGTAGGTCTTGTAGTCCATGGTCTCGCCAGAACGCACCGCGCTTTGCAAGTTGGTGACCACATCGGGATTGTATGCGTGGTATTCGCCATCGTGGACATACTTGAGTAAACCACCGTGCTCAAGCGGTTTGCGCTTGATCCACGCTCGGCGAGATAGGTTGATCAAATCTTGTTGGAAATCATCAAAGTTGGCCCCTTGAATGCGGCTAGCCACGCCTTTAAAGCAAAGCTCAATCACATCTTGGTGCAAGCCAACCGCCTCAAACAGCTGTGAGCAACGGTAAGAGGCAATGGTTGAAATCCCCATTTTTGACATGATCTTGTAAAGGCCTTTATTGATACCATTACGGAAGTTGACCATCACATCGCGATAAGGCTTATCGACGGCACCAATATCGACCAAATTCGCCAGTGTTTCATAGGCTAAGTAAGGATAAACCGCCGTGGCACCAAACCCGAGCAACACCGCAAACTGATGCGGGTCACGGGCGCTGCCGGTTTCGATAATGATATTGGCATCACAGCGCAGGTTTTGGTTAACCAAGCGCTTTTGCACCGCACCGACGGCCATGGCGGCAGGGATCGGAAGTGTCTCTTTATTGATGCTGCGGTCAGAAAGCACCACCAAAACCGTCCCATCACGGACACAGCGCTCGGCCTGATCGCATAAATCGAGGATGGCTTGGTGAAGATCTTTCTCACTCGGATCGTAATTAATATCTAAAATGGTGTTGCGATAATAGGTATCGTCTAGCTCGAGCAGTTGCACCAGATCCGAGAACAAAAGCACCGGAGACTTAAACGCGACCCGCTCAGCGTGGCCATCGGTTTCGCAGAACACATTCATTTCACGGCCAATACAGGTGGCCAGAGACATCACGTGGTTTTCACGTAAAGGATCAATCGGTGGGTTAGTCACCTGGGCAAATTTTTGCCGGAAGTAATCGCTGACACAGCGTGGACGCGACGACAACACGGCCATGGGCGTATCATCCCCCATGGAGCCAGTGGCTTCTTGGCCAATATCGCCCAGCACTTTGACGACCTGGTCCACTTCCTCATTCGACATCCCAAACAGCTTTTGATAGGTCTTAAGCTGGGCATCTTTAAGGTTTCGGCTGCCTTCACTGGTATCAGGATCCAAGTTTTCGAATGGGGTAAGACGACGGACATGTTGATCTAACCACTCGCGATACGGATGACGGCTTTTTAGCTCATCATCGATTTCACCCGAGTGCCAAATCTTCCCTTCGCGGGTGTCGATCACTAAAAGCTCACCGGGCCCGACGCGGCCTTTTTCTGACACCTCGTCAGGCGCGTAATCCCAGATCCCAATCTCGGAGGCGAGAGTAATAAACTTATCTTTGGTGACCACATAGCGCGCTGGACGCAGGCCATTGCGATCAAGGTTACAGGCGGCATAGCGGCCGTCTGACATGACAATACCGGCTGGCCCGTCCCAAGGCTCCATATGCATGGAGTTAAAGTCGTAAAACGCACGCAGCTCATCATCCATGTCTGGATGATTTTGCCATGCGGGCGGCACCAGTAAGCGCATCGCCCGGAATAAGTCCATCCCGCCGGCGAGAAAAACTTCCATCATGTTGTCGAGGCTTGAGGAATCAGAGCCTGATTCATTCACAAACGGGGCGGCTTGATGTAAGTCAGGCAACAGAGGGGAGTTAAACTTGTATGCACGGGTACGCGCCCACTGACGGTTCCCCTCAATGGTGTTGATCTCGCCGTTGTGGGCAAGGTATCTAAAGGGTTGGGCGAGCGGCCAGCGTGGCTGGGTATTGGTACTAAAACGCTGGTGGAACAAACAAATTGATGACTCTAAGCGCAGATCCGCGAGATCGGTGTAAAAGCGTGGTAGATCCGCTGGCATACACAACCCTTTGTAAACAATGGTTTGTGTGGATAGGCTGGTGACATAAAAGTCTGCATCGTCTGCCAGGGCTTTTTCTGCACGGCGGCGCGCAATATACAGGCGTCGCTCTAAATCGCGTGCGCGCCAGCCTGCTGGACCATTAACAAACACTTGTTCAATGACAGGCTGAGACTGTTTGGCGATGTCTCCGAGTACATCTGGGTTGGTCGGTACGGTCCGCCATCCCACCACTGATAGTGTTTCAGCGTTGATTTCTTGCTCGAAGCGTTGTTTGGCTTGTTGGGCTTTTGCCGGATCGGCACTGAGAAAAATCATGCCGACCGCATACAGGCGGCTCAGCTTCCATTGGTTTTGCTCAGCAATAAGGCGGAAAAAGCGGTCGGGCTTTTGCAGCAGCAGCCCACAACCATCGCCTGTCTTGCCGTCAGAGTTGATGCCACCTCGGTGGGTCATGCGGTCAAGTGCAGCGATGGCAGTACGAACCAGCTTGTGGCTGGGCTCCCCCTCTTGATGGGCGATAAGGCCAAAACCACAGTTATCTTTTTCCAACATTGGGTTGTACAGCGACATTGCAATTCTCCCTTGCTACTGCGTTACGCGCAGTGATTGCATTTATTGTCGTGATCCTCCTGACCACTCTGAACAGCTTCGCTTTGTGACTCTGCGCTCGTTATGTTGTGATTTTTTAACGAGAAAAGTCGGTCATTTACTCCCTAACTCACTGTTTTATCGATGGATTGACAGAGAGTGCACGGGCAAAGCGCTATTCAGCGACCTTCCAAATTAACGGCAAACCTTGCAAAGGTCAAATTTTTATATGCATTCTTTATGCATAGCAATCAACGTATATCTTGATTATAAGCAGATGATATTATTGTGTTTTTTATCGAAACTCTGCCAAATAATATCTATTCGCAATTATGCTATTTTGTTAAATAATTATTAAATAAAAGGTGAATTCGAGTAGATATTCTAGCTTTGAGCAGAAATAAAGAAGGGTGCGTTATATGCCTTCTCTTTCATAGCAAAAAGCACTGTCGATTGATGTAATAAAATAACAAATGATATTCACAAAGCTGTGAACAGGACAATCACGCGTTCTATCAAAATTGTGGCAGAATACGTCGCCGGTGAGGCGTTGCGTCAATACGATCAAGGACAGTCATTAGGCAGACAGGAGTGGCATGGGGTTTTTTAGTTTTAGCTTGGTTCTAGTGTTAGGCATGTTGCTCGGTTACGGGTGGCGCGCGCGTCGATCGACATTGGCGTTATCCGATTGGCGGGTGTACATGGCTGGGTTAGACACGCCGCATGCGATTGTCGCGGCCGATGATGGTGATATCTTGTACGCCAACGCTTCTTGTGTGGCGTCTTTTTCACTGGTAGGCAGCCATAACCGCTTTAAAACCGCCAATGAAAAGCAGCAGCGAGCGGTGCGCGCCTTTATTGTGGCGCAGCGCTGGCCTCAGCCGTTTTCTAATGTTGAAGCCAAGGTAAGCGCCCCGGGCGAAAATCGGGTGCGGGTTGAGGTGACCTTATCTGGCTTGCCGATCCGCTGTTGTGGTAAGCGTGCCTGGCTTATTTCACTTTCTGCCTCTGAACCCAACACGCAATGGCACCTGCAGCAACAAGAACAAGGTGTGCTTTTAAGCGTGATTAATTCCTTGGCGGAGCTTGTCTGTTTTCAGGATGTGGAGGGCAATGTGGTAGGCACGAACGCCGCCTTTGATCGTTTCTGGCAAGGACGTGAGCAGGAGGCTGTGCTTTGGCAAGCCGGTGAACCGCTCTCTGAGCCGCGAACCGTGCGTACCTGGGCGACACAACCTCACGATGAAAGCTGCTTGTTGGAAACCAATATTACGACGCTAAAAAATGACAAGCAGGAAGTGATAGGCACATTGAGTATCAGCCATGATGTGACCAATTGGCACCAGATGCAGGAGCGGTTACAAAAAGAAGCACAACGACGTCACTCGGTTGAGCAAGTGCTGGAGCAGCGAAGTAACTTGCTCAGTGCGATTTTCCAAGCCAGTGTCGACCCTATCGGCATTTTTGATCAAGACTATTACCACCTTGCTTGCAATCAAGCGTATGCGGATGCGCTTGGCACCACCATTGACGCACTCGAGAATGCTCCCGCGCAACATGTGGTGGATCCGGAGATATTTGATCAGCACAAAGCGCGCGATAAGCAGGTGCTGGAAACGGGTGGAACCATTACCTATGAAGATGTCATTTTAACCGATTCGGGCGAGCAAACTTGGTATGAGGTGACCAAATCACGCATTCAAGATCCAGTGACCTTGGCTCCGGCTGTGCTGCTGATGGCACGAGACATTACCGAGCGGAAAGAGACACAACAACAGTTAGCCGATGCCATCATGGCACTGCAAGCTCTCAGCTTTGTTGATAGTCTCACGCAAGTGGCTAACCGACGCAGTCTTGACGAGCAATTAAGCACACTCTGGCGCTCACACGCCAGAGAGCAGACACCGCTTGCGTTTATTCTCTGCGATATTGATCATTTTAAGCTTTACAACGATCACTATGGCCACCAGCAAGGTGACTGGGCCTTACAGCAAGTGGCTAAGGCGCTCAAATCGTCCGTTCATCGCCCGATGGATATGGTTGCCCGCTATGGGGGGGAAGAATTTGCGATTGTCTTACCACAAACAGGGCTAAATGGCGCGATGGATGTGGCCGAAAGGGCGAGGCAAGCGATATTGGCGGCGAACATCGAGCACTTGGATGCGGCATCAACCCAGCAATTAACGATGAGCCTGGGGGCGGCCTGTATGATCCCAGCGCCGGAACAAGATTATGGTGACTTGGTACAATTTGCTGATCGCGCGTTATATCAAGCCAAACGACATGGCCGCAATCGTGTGAGTGTGCGGCAAGGTGCGTCTCATTCACGCCCATCAACCACGCAACGAGCCTCGGTGGCTGAATCTATTCACTTCGAACCTGGCGGTTAATAAGCCTATATGAAACAACTTAAAGTCCTTGCCCAATATTACGTCGACTTACTGGTCAAATTAGGGATTGTACGTTTTAGCATGCTACTGGCTTTAGCGCTTGTGGCGCTGGCGGTGGTGGTGCAAGTGGGGATCACCTTAGTCCTTGAGGGCACGGTTCAAAATATTGATATCATCCGCTCGGTTTTCTTTGGCCTGGTGATCACGCCGTGGGCAGTCTACTTTTTGTCGGTGGTGGTCGATCAGCTGGAAGAGTCTCGTCAGCGGTTATCAAAACTGGTCTCCAAGTTGGAAGAGATGCGCGCGCGTGATATGCGCCTCAACCGCCAACTGACCGAAAATATTGAGCAACTCAACTCGGAAATTGAAGAGCGAGAGAAAGCAGAAAGTGCGCGCCAGCAGGCGATTAAAGATCTAGAAAACGAAGTCTATCAGCGTGAAAAAGCACAGCTTGAGCTAGCAGAGCAAACCGCGTTACTACGCTCTTTTATCGATGCGTCTCCGGATTTGATTTATTACCGCAATGCTGATGGCCAGTTCTCGGGCTGTAACCGAGCGATGGAAGAGCTAACCGGTTATGACGAGAAAACACTCAAAGGGCTGACACCTTGGGACGTTTATCGCGAAGATATTGCTGAAAAAGTGGTCGAAACCGACCAGCAAGTGTTTGACGCCAATGTGTCGATAACCTATGAGCAATGGCTTGAATATCAAGACGGGCGTAAAGCCTATTTTGAATTACGCAAAGTGCCTTTCTTTGCCCGAGATGGCCGGCACCTTGGGCTGCTTGGGTTTGGGCGAGAAATTACCGAGCGTAAGCGTTACCAAGATGCACTGGAAAAAGCGAGCCGAGAAAAAACCGCGTTTATTTCCACCATTAGTCATGAATTACGCACCCCGCTTAACGGGATTGTTGGTCTAAGTCGCATGCTGCTGGAGTCAAACCTGGATGATAAGCAACGTAATTATCTGCGGACGATTTATGTCAGTGCGATCACGCTGGGCAATATTTTTAACGATATCATTGATTTAGATAAATCCGATCGCAAGCGCCTGTCTCTGCATCCCACCAGCGTGGACTTCAATGAATTTGTCACCGAAATCGACAATATTTCCGAGTTAATGGCCGAGCAAAAGGGCTTACGCTTTGAGCTTGAACGGGTCACTGAGTTGCCTGACTATGTGGCGGTTGATACCACGCGGCTGCGACAAATCCTATGGAACCTCGTCGGTAACGCGGTCAAATTTACCAAGCAAGGCTGTGTGATCGTGACAGTCAGCGCTGACGTGACAGGGGATCATGCCGACTTATGTTTCGAAGTCGAAGACAGTGGCATCGGGATCCCCGCGGATGAACAAGACAAGATTTTTGCCATGTATTACCAAGTCAAACAGGCGGGAGAAAACCTGCATGCCGTTGGTACAGGGATTGGCTTGGCGGTCTCGCGCAAATTAGCACGTTTGATGGGGGGAGATATTACCCTCGACAGTGAAGAAGGCGAGGGGAGTACCTTTACGGTCACACTCCGTGTACCACTGAGCGATCCTGGGGAAGCCGAGACCCCGGCATTGGCACCTGTGGAGAATACGCTACGCATCTTATTGGTAGAAGATATTGAACTCAATGTTACCGTTGCCACCAGTTTACTGGAAAGTCTGGGGCATCAGGTGACCGTCGCCCGTGATGGGCAATCGGCGTTAGATGTGTTCTCGCCTGACGCGTTCGATCTGGCGTTGCTCGATATTCAATTGCCCGATATGACTGGGTTTGATATCGCGGCCACTTGGCGTGAGCAGTACGTACAATTGCCTCCTTTAGTTGCACTGACTGCCAATGTTATCAATGATAAAAATAGCTATCTCGCCAACGGAATGGACGATGCGATCAGTAAACCCATTAGTGTGAGTGCACTTAATCAGGTGATTGAACAGCATGCGCTATCATCCACCACGATGACGGATGTCGAGACAGCGAGTGATCCTGTGCCCAGTCGTCCTATTGCGAATGAACAAGCAGAGCGACTGCTCGATATGGACATGCTTACCGGTTACGTGGCGTTAGTAGGGGTAGACCCTGTGAAGCAAAGCATTGAAATGTTTGAGTCAACCATGCCAGAGTACATCGCCATTCTCGACTCGAATATGACGGCAAGAGATCAAGAGGGCATTGTTTCTGAGGCGCATAAGATAAAAGGTGCCGCGGGATCAGTGGGACTCAAGCATATTCAAAAAGTGGCGCAGAAAGCACAATCCCCCGAATTACCTGCTTGGTGGGAAAACATTGCTGATTGGATTGATGAAATCAAAGATGGTTATCAGCACGATCTGGATGTGCTTAAAGCCTGGTTAGATGAGCAAGAGTAACCGGGATTGAGGTGGGTACACTCACCCGTCTAAAAAGAGAAAAGGCGCTGGGTAGGCGCCTTTTCGCTCTCTATTTGCATCCTGCGGAGCGTTCACCGCACGTTTTCAAACAGGCAAGTTATTGCTCTTCAATTTCACCGCAGAAGCGATAACCTTCACCATGGATGGTCGCAATAATTTCAGGTGTGTCATTGTGCGATTCGAAATGTTTGCGGATCCGGCGGATCGTGACATCCACGGTACGATCGTGCGGTTTTAGTTCACGGCCCGTCATTTTCTTCAGCAGCTCGGCACGCGTCTGAATTTTGCCTGGGTTTTCACAGAAGTGAAGCAGGGCACGGAACTCAGAGCGAGGCAGCTTAAAGGTTTCCCCTTCCGGGTTAATGAGCGAGCGACTATTGATGTCGAGCGTCCAGCCGTTAAAGACATACACGTCGACATTACGCTTTTCGTCGCTGTCGTTGACACTGCTCATGGCACGCGTGAGCAGGTTACGCGCACGGATGGTGAGTTCGCGTGGATTGAACGGCTTGGTAATGTAATCATCAGCACCGATTTCGAGTCCGAGGATCTTATCAACTTCATTGTCACGTCCAGTGAGGAACATCAACGCCATGTCGCCTTGTTCACGCAGCTCACGTGCGAGCAGCAAGCCGTTTTTGCCTGGCAAGTTAATATCCATGATCACTAGGTGAACATGGTGGTTAGACAGGACTTGATGCATTTCGTCGCCATCGCTGGCTTCAAACACATTGTAACCTTCCGCTTCAAAGATACTTTTCAGCGTGTTACGTGTGACCTGTTCATCTTCTACAATCAGAATTTGCGGGGTTTGCATTGGCGATACCTAATATCTAAATAGAATCCGGTTGCTCTTCACAGTCTAGACCGCCTAGCCTGTGAAAAAAATTTACAAAAATGCGAGGAGTGTCTACCGCGAACCTCGCAACTAACATATGGTACGCCATCCATAGAGAAGTGTTCGTCGATGCTAGACAACGCACCGTGAGTTCCAGCTTAAGACGGGGCGTGGCGGCGTTCGTTGACCACCAAGCCAATCACTCTGATATCCATTAATTATCGCCAATTGTATTCATTTAACAGCACGCTAACAATATATTAGGATAAGGGTTGATGATTTTTTTCATCCTTTATTGACCCCAATCAAAAGCATGTTAAGTGTCAGTTAGCGACGCGTTTTAACTTAACTTTATGAATATTCGCGCATAATTAGTCATTAAGCATAGTATGAGTCACAAGCAGGTGTAAATAATGTGTGATCCTGATAACCAGCAAGAATTGTGGAAAACTTACCAATCGATCGCGTTTCACGCCCCTCAAGCGCCAGATGCCGACGCATTTGCTATTCTTACCGCATTTAACCCGCGTAGCCAACCTTTATCTGAGAAAGAGAATCAATCGCGTAATGATCAGCTGGAAAGTGCCATGGTGCAACAAGGGATACGCTATTGGCCAATGAATGGCGGTGCGCCAGATGGGAGTTGGTATGAACCGGGTTTTGCGGTTGCTTTAGATAAGCACGAAGCGATGTTATTGGCGCAACAATGGCAGCAAAATGCTATCTATTGGGTAGAGAATGATAGCTTGTGGTTGTTGCCTGTTTTGATGGATACGTTTACACCGCAATCACTGAACGTGCGTTTTTCATCCTTGTTGACGGCCCCCACTCGCTAAATTTTCCTCACGACGAAAAAAGGAGAAAGGAATCATGGACGATAAATTGCCGGACTTATGTGATAACCACCCAGAAGCGGTGCAATGGCTACCTGTGCAGTGGCAAGACTATGGTGGCAAGCGCTGTTTTGAAGGGCGGGTGCGCACGGTACGTTGCCATCACGATAATTCCAAAGTGAAAGCGATGCTGGCAACCCGCGGTGAAGGGCAAGTGCTGGTGGTGGATGGCTCTGGTGCGATGGATAGAGCTTTGCTGGGCGATCTTATCGCGCAAAGTGCGGTAGATAATGGCTGGGCAGGGGTGGTGATTGCTGGGCCGGTTCGCGATGCGGCGACGTTAGCGACCTTGCCGATTGGCATTAAAGCCTTGGGTGTCTGCCCAATTAAAACACAAAAACGGGATCAAGGTGAGGTCGATGTGGCGTTGGCACTTGAAGGGGTATCAGTGATGGCAGGGCATTACCTATACGCCGATGCTAATGGCGTGGTGGTGTGTGCAGAGCCACTGACCGGCTAATCTGAGCCGCGAGCTAAAAGTGCAATCCAACCCCGAGTTGGTAAATCGATTCGGGGGAGTTTTCGGGACGAAACTCGACATCGAGCCCGGCATTGACATCAATCGATTCACTCAACTGGTAGCGACTGCTTACGCCCCACTGGTTGATCAGCGTATCGTCATTATCACGGCTAATTTGGCTCGAAAGGCGCAGCTTGTCGGTAAAACGGTATTCAATCCCACTTAATAACCCCTGTTGCGTGGTGTGTTGATCGTTTTCGCTTTTCAGTTGCGTGCCCATATAAACAGACACATTGCTGAGTGGGTAACGATAACCTGATTGAATGGTCCAACTGTCAAAGCCTTGTGTCGCCGATGGGATAGACTGAATAAAGAAGTGATCAGACATCCCTGTCGGCAGCGTTTGCCAAGTGAACGGATGGCCCCACGCAGGTGCTGCCACAGCTTGCAAGACGAGGGTCAACAGTCCTAATTGTTTTATACTCAAATCTTGTGCCTCATTGTTCTTTTTAGGCGTAGCGCAGTTTACGAAGATGCTGATTCGCTGCGATCAGTGTAGACAAAAAATAGAGACTGCTGCCGAATTTTGCCTCACGCCTCACGCCTCACGCCTCACGCCTCACGAAGAGGGTCGATAGACCAAGATGTCAATGTATTGACGATTCGCCATTGTATTGGCGCACAAAGACGGTAACTCTCCCGTGTGCCGTTAATACACGATGACTAAGCAACGATTAGGCCATTTTTGCTGAGAGCGTCGTATGTCCTAATCGGTTTTCTTCGCTGTAGGGGCGAACATCATGAAAATGCCCGGCCTTTACCTGGCTTTGCAGTTGCTGCCAATAACCGGCTTCGAACAGCTCTGGATGAAGTCGGTCAAACTCGTCGGCGACGGTGCGATTAACCAGTAAGAACGTGCGAAATTCTTCCGGGAACACGTCATTGTCGCCCACACTGTACCAAGGCTCTGCAGCCAGCTCATCTTCTGGGTAGCGAGGCGGCGGAATACGGCGAAAGTTCACCTCGGTGAGGTAAGAAATTTCATCATAATCATAGAAAATAACTCGGTTGTGACGACTGACGCCAAAGTTTTTAAACAGCATATCGCCAGCAAAGATATTAGCGGCGGCCAGTTCTTTAAGCGCGTCACCATATTCTTGTACGGCTTGGGTGATGGCGTCCGGCTCGGCTTGCTCGAGATAAATATTTAACGGGATCATCCGTCGTTCCATGTAGAGGTGACGAATGCGCACTTCGTTGTCGGTGACGTTGACGCAGGAGGGGGCCACCTCGAGGAGTTCGTCAATCAAGGCATCGCTAAAACGGTCTCGTGGAAAAATGAAGTTGCTATACTCTTGGGTGTCGGCCATGCGTCCTACTCGGTCGTGCTCTTTTACCAAGCGGTATTTTTCCCTGACTTGGGCGTGGGTCATTTGTTTTTGTGGCGCGAATTTGTCTTTGATGATTTTAAACACGAACCCATAGGAAGGCAGGGTAAACACTGACATCACCATCCCTTTAACCCCAGGCGCAATATCAAATAAATCATCTGAGTTATCTAGGTGGTAAAGAAATTCGCGATATAGCTCGGTTTTACCGTGTTTTTGGCAGCCGATCGCCGTGTAAAGCTCGGCGGGTGTTTTATTGGGCATCAACTGGTTAAGAAAGTCTACCAATGCCGCCGGGACAGGGGCATACACCATGAAATACGAGCGGGCAAAACCAAACACGATGCTGACATCATCACTGTCGGTAAGACACGCGTCGATGTACAGCTCCCCTTGCTCGGAAATCGCCAGCGGCAGCACTAAAGGTCGACGTTGGTTAGCCATATCGAGTCGACCGATAAGGTAAGCGCCTTTGTTGCGGAAAAAAGGCTGACGCACCATCTCGAGGGTAAAGCTCATGGTAAGCTGCGGACCAAACCGTGCTTGCAGTATTTGGGTGATACGCTTGAGATCGCCACTTTTATCCCGCCAAGGTAGGGTAAACGGCGTGCTATCGAGCATCCGCTCTAAAGTGGCGTAAATGCCTGCTTGCGATTGAAAGCGCCTTAACAAGGGAGTGGGGTATTTAGGGATCCGTCCCCCTTGGGAGCTTTGCACGAATAGCTTATCGCGGCGGATGTTGCGGTGTTCAAAGATCCGGCAATAAACCGAGTTAAAAAAGCTCTCGGCGATATCGTATCTCGGGTAGTCATCAAGCAAGGTGACGTAAGCGGCTTTGACTGCCATTAGAAAGGAGCGTGTGGCATGTTCTTTTCCCAGCATGGCACCTAGCTGCTGACTGACAAGGGCAACATGATGGTCATAGAACTGGATACGCGTTTTAAGCGCTTGTTGAACACTTTTCCAGTCTTGTTGCTCAAAGCGCTCTTGCGCACCGGAGGTGACATCGAGAAACCGGCCATACATAGCATCCGAGCCTTGTAGAATGGTATTGGCGACTAACTGAGCCATCGCTTCTTGGGTCATTCGCGCTCCTTGCGATCTGGTTGCTCCCTTGTTCAAGCTCGCAGAGTTTTGTTGAAAAAGCAATCAGGATCACTTTTTTGTTGACCTAAGCAACATGATTCGATACACCTAGAGAGAATCAAACAAAACAAATGATAAACGCAACACACATGCAACTAACGATCAGCACCCAGACCACCACAACCACCATTATTATTACTGGCACAACGTGTGTTGGTGCGGGCTGATACGCACAGAATTTCCAAAAAAGCCCGTACCTTCTCAGGTACGGGCTTTTTTTTATCGTAGAGAGAGGTTCCAAACGGATGCGAGTTTTAAAATTTGGTGGCACGTCGCTTGCCGATGCTGAGCGCTTCAGCCGCGCTGCCGATATCATTGTCAGTAACCAAGGGCAGAGCGATGTATCTGCCGTGTTATCCGCCCCCGCGAAAGTCACAAACATTCTCGTTTCTGTGGTCGATAATACGGTCAAACATGGTGAAGCGGAGTTGCCGCTTAAAGAGCTCGAGCAGCTTTTCGCCGATTTGTTCCATGGTCTTGCTGAGCGGCAGCCCAACCTTGATACCCAGCCACTTTTCGATAAATTAACGCGTAGTCTCGGCCAACTTCGTCAATATGTGCATGGCATGAGTTTGTTGGGCCTTTGTCCCGATAGCACTTATGCGCGCGTGGTCAGCAAAGGCGAGCGTTTATCAGTCGCCGCAATGCATGCGTTGCTCGAAGCGCGTGGCTATGCGGTATTTGATATCGACCCAGTGGCATACTTTGCCGCTTCCGGGAGCCATCTAAGTGCTGAAGTAGACATCGAAGCCTCATCGCAACGTTTCAAACAATCACCCGTTCCAGCTAAGCACATTGGCCTGATGCCAGGGTTTATGGCGGGAAACGAAAATGGCGAGCTGGTGACCCTTGGACGCAATGGCTCTGATTACTCGGCGGCGGTACTCGCGGCGTGTGTACGTGCCGAGTGTTGCGAGATTTGGACGGATGTCGACGGTGTTTACAACTGTGATCCTCGCCTCGTACCGGATGCGCGCTTGCTTAAATCATTGAGCTATCAAGAAGCGATGGAGCTGTCTTATTTTGGCGCCAAAGTATTGCATCCCAAAACCATTGCGCCCATCGCACGCTTCCACATCCCTTGTTTAATCAAAAATACCGCCAACCCGCAAGCCGAAGGCACCTTAATTGGCGAAGACAGTGGTGAGGATAAGCTGGCCATTAAAGGGATCACTACGTTAAGCGATCTGAGTATGGTCAACCTATCAGGCCCGGGTATGAAAGGTATGGTAGGGATGGCATCACGCGTGTTTGGTGCGATGTCATCGGCGGGGGTGTCAATTGTGTTGATTACCCAATCTTCTTCTGAATACAGCATCAGTTTTTGTATTCAAAGCCGGGACAAAGAAAAAGCCGATAAGGTGCTGAGTAACCATTTTGAGCTTGAACTGAAAGATGGTCTGCTCGAGCCTGTCGAGTTTATGGATAACTTGTCGATTGTCTCCTTGGTAGGCGATGGTATGCGCACTTCGAAAGGTGTTGCCTCTCGCTTTTTCACCTCGTTGGCGGAGGTAAACGTCAATATCGTTGCGATTGCTCAAGGTTCATCGGAGCGTGCTATCTCTGCGGTTGTTCCTTCAGAGCGGGTCTCTGAAGCGGTTAAAGCCTGTCATGAAAACTTATTTAATAGCCAACATCACTTGGATGTATTTATCGTCGGTGTCGGTGGCGTGGGCGGTGAGCTGATTGAGCAAATCCGTCGTCAGCAAGCCAAGCTCCAGCAACAAGGCATTGTGATGCGGGTCTGTGGTTTAGCGAACAGCAAAGGGATGTGGCTGAATAGCCAAGGCATTGATTTGAATAGCTGGCGCGATGAACTTCCCAACCACCTATCGACGTTTAGCCTCGCGGGGATGATCCAGCTGGTTCAGCGCAATCACATCATTAACCCTGTGTTGATCGATTGCACCGCCGATCAGCAGGTCGCCGAGCAATATGCTGATTTCTTGCGTGCAGGCTTTCACGTGATCACTCCCAACAAGAAAGCCAATACCAGTAGCATGGCTTACTATCACCAGTTGCGTCAGGCGGCCCGCGCGACTCACCGCAAATTTATGTATGAGACCACGGTGGGTGCAGGTTTACCGGTGATTGAAAATCTACAAAACTTGATTGCGGCCGGGGATGAGCTGTCACGCTTTTCTGGGATTTTATCAGGATCGCTTTCCCACATTTTCGGCAAGTTAGATGATGGCGCCAGCTTTAGCGAGGCGACCCAGGTCGCACGTGAAAACGGTTTTACCGAGCCGGATCCGCGTGACGATCTGTCGGGCATGGACGTAGCACGTAAGCTCTTGATTCTGGCACGTGAAGCCGGCATGGAACTTGAGCTTGACGATGTTGAGGTTGAACCTGCGCTTCCGCCTGGCTTTGATCAATCTGGCGATGTCGAAAGTTTCATGGCACGTTTGCCGCAAGCCGATGACTATTTTAAACAATGGTCAGAGGAAGCCGCCAAAGAAGGCAAAGTCTTGCGGTATATTGGTGGTATTGAAGACGGACGTTGCTTTGTCAAAATCCAAGCCGTATCCGATGATGATCCTATGAATAAAATCAAAGAGGGTGAGAACGCGTTGGCCTTCTATAGCCGTTATTATCAGCCGATTCCTTTGGTGCTGCGAGGCTATGGCGCGGGAACCGCCGTGACCGCGGCTGGGGTGTTTGCGGACTTAATGCGCACCCTAGGTTGGAAGTTAGGAGTCTAGTCATGGCAGTCCGTGTTTATGCACCCGCATCGATTGGTAACGTGAGTGTCGGGTTTGATGTCTTGGGGGCAGCGGTGAGCCCTATCGACGGCAGTTTATTGGGTGATGTGGTAGAAGTGGCAGACGGTGGAAACCAGGCGTTTTCATTGCGCTGCCAAGGCCGATTTATCGATAAGCTACCTGCGAACGAGCAGGATAATATCGTTTATCAAGCGTACCTGGCTTATGCCGAGGTACTTAAAACCCGTGACTTGGCGGTGAAGCCGGTGGCGATGGTGCTTGAAAAGAATATGCCGATTGGATCAGGACTTGGCTCCAGTGCATGCTCGATTGTCGCCGCGCTCGATGCGTTAAATCGCTTTCATGACCATGCGCTCGATAAGAGCCGCATGTTAGCGCTGATGGGAGAGATGGAAGCGTCCATTTCCGGTAGCTTACATTATGACAATGTCGCGCCGTGTTATTTGGGTGGCGTTCAGCTCATGCTGGAAAGCCAAGGGGTGATCAGTCAAGCGGTGCCGCACTTTGAAAACTGGTATTGGGTGATGGCCTATCCGGGCATCAAGGTGTCGACGGCAGAAGCACGTACCATCTTGCCCGCCCAGTACCGTCGGCAAGATGTGATCGCTCATGGTCGCTATATCGGCGGCTTTATTCACGCGTGCCACACACAACAGCCTAAATTGGCGGCGAGTTTAATTTGCGACGTGATTGCCGAGCCGTATCGGCAAAAACTGTTACCGGGATTTGCGGACGCTCGCGACTATGCCGCCAGTTGTGGTGCATTAGCCACAGGGATCTCGGGGTCAGGACCGACGCTGTTTAGCATTTGTGATGATCGACAGGTGGCAGAGCGGTTAGCGCAGTGGTTGCGAGAGCACTATGTACAAAATAATGATGGCTTTGTTCATGTATGTCGCATTGATGGACAGGGCGCAAAAGAAATAGGAAGTCAGGCATGAAGCTATACAACATCAAAGATCACAGTGAAACTGTGTCATTCTCGCAAGCTGTCCAGCAAGGGCTCGGTCGCGGGCAAGGGTTATTTTTTCCTGAAAGCTTGCCCTACTTTGACGATATCGAGGCATTACTGGCCATGCCTTTGGTGGCGCGCAGTAGCAAGATTTTATCCGCATTAATTGGCGATGAACTGCCAATAAGCCAAGTGAGTGAACTGGTTAGCAATGCGTTTAGCTTTGCTGCGCCACTTGAACAAGTGGATGACCATATTCATGCGCTAGAGCTTTTCCATGGTCCGACATTGGCCTTTAAAGACTTTGGTGGCCGTTTTATGGCGCAGTCGCTGGCAGCGGTATCGGATGGTAAAAAGATCACCATCCTCACGGCGACATCTGGGGATACCGGGGCGGCGGTTGCCCACGCCTTCTACGGTATTGATAATATCGACGTGGTCATCTTGTACCCGAAAGGCAAAATCAGCCCGCTGCAGGAAAAACTCTTTTGTACACTTGGCGGCAATATTCATACGGTCGCGATCAATGGCACTTTTGATGATTGCCAAAGCATGGTCAAGCAAGCCTTTGATGATAGCGAGCTGCGTCAGGCCATTGGCCTTAATTCAGCGAATTCCATCAACATTAGCCGCTTAATGGCCCAGATTTGTTACTACTTCGAGGCGGTGGCGCAGCTCCCTGCG
The DNA here is from genome assembly GCF_001722105.1 of Salinivibrio sp. SS3. Classification (NCBI taxonomy): domain Bacteria; kingdom Pseudomonadati; phylum Pseudomonadota; class Gammaproteobacteria; order Vibrionales; family Vibrionaceae; genus Salinivibrio; species Salinivibrio sp. SS3. The sequence goes on from NZ_MEBQ01000045.1 coordinate 182,189, forward strand.
CATAAACGCGATCAGGTGGTGATATCGGTGCCCAGTGGTAACTTTGGTAACCTTACCGCAGGGTTGCTTGCTAAAGCGATGGGACTGCCGATTAAGCGCTTTATTGCGGGTACCAATGCCAATGATACGGTGCCACGGTATCTCGATTCAGGCGAGTGGGCACCGCAGCAAACGGTCGCCACCTTGTCCAACGCGATGGATGTGAGTCAGCCCAACAACTGGCCACGTATCGAAGAGCTTTTCCGCCGTGAGCAGTGGAGGCTGAGTGAACTTGCCTCAGGGCGTGCTGATGATGAAGAAACGGCTGAGAGCTTAAAGTCGCTCTCTCAGGCCGGTTACTTGTGTGAGCCTCATGGTGCGATTGCATACCGGCTGCTGGCGGAGCAGCTTGAAGAAGGGGAAGAGGGGATCTTCTTGTGCACCGCCCACCCGGCCAAATTTAAAGAATCGGTTGACGCGATCCTCGGTAAAGATATTCCTCTACCTGGGCCGCTGGCGAAGCATGCGCAAATGACGTTGCTTTCACGCGAGCAAGAGCCTGATTTCCAAACGCTACGAGACTACCTGCTTGAAGTGAATGGTTAAGGTTTAGCCAGTTATCGCGATTATTAATACAACAACAGCCCGCGATTGCGGGCTGTTTTATTTGACACACACTCTGGTTTGCCTTGAACCGCTTCTTATAGGGAGCTGGTAAAGGTGCGGGTGATTACGTCACGCTGCTGCTCAGGCGTCAGTGAGTTAAAGCGTACCGCATAGCCAGAGACACGAATCGTTAGCTGTGGGTACTTCTCTGGGTGCTTAGCCGCGTCTTCCAGTGTCTCACGCTTGAGTACGTTGACATTAAGGTGCTGACCGCCTTCGTTGACCGCTTGTGTTTCGATATTCACTTCGCGGTAATCGAATTCACCCAAAGAAGATAGGGCAACTTCCTGATCCGCTTCAAAGCCTTGTTTGGCACAGACACAGCGTGCTTGATCGGTGTCTTTATCGATCAACCAAATAGAATTAACGAGTTCATCATTGGCTGCTGAGGTTACTTGAATACCCGTGATCATGGCCTATCCCCTTTTATGATAGTGACTTTTTATGATGTAAGATTTCATCATTTTGAGTGTCTATATATACCCTTTTTAGAGTGGGGTTTTATTGACCTAAATCAAGTTTATTGTGTTCTTAACGTTATGATATTTATCTTATATCAATCTTTATTTATCTAATGCGGTTACTGTAGCACGCGCCCTTCCTCCCGACTAGCACTTGCGCAATACTTTAATGAAAATTGTAGTAATAAAATTACAAAAGAAAGCGTCGTGTGTGCGCAAAAAAGAGGCAAATTTGCACCACTTGTGCTCATTTTGCGGCTCATACTGTTCGGGGTGTTGGCTAATGGTATGATTTTATTGCGTTTGTAAAGTTGGCATTAAAATTTCATTGTCTACGATGAATCCATAATGATGAGGAAAGCACCATGATGAAGCCAACCATGACTCGTGCGAGCTTACCGGCCCCCAACCGTGCGGTACAAGGCCGCTGTCAGCGTCATTACCACGCTCATACCGAACGAACAAAAGATCGTTCTACACACTGATTTTGCCAAGCTGCCTCGTTAGAATAGCGCCAATGTGATCAAAAGGAGCAACCATGACTCAGGCGCAAACGTGGCAGCAAGTGCTGGCTGATGAGAAACAACAAGCTTACTTTCGCGAAACCCTCGCCTATGTTGAACAAACACGTGCCAATGGCGTGACGGTTTTTCCACCGAAAGAAGATGTGTTTAACGCCTTTCGCTATACTGAGCTGGGCGACGTCAAGGTGGTGATTCTGGGCCAAGACCCGTATCACGGGCCGAACCAAGCTCACGGGCTGTGTTTTTCTGTGCGTCCAGGCGTGAAAACACCACCGTCATTGGTCAATATCTACAAAGAGCTTGCCACCGATATTGAAGGCTTTACGCCACCTTCTCACGGGTATTTAAAAAGCTGGGCAGAGCAAGGTGTGTTGTTGCTTAATACCGTGCTCACCGTGGAGCAAGGGAAGGCACACTCCCACGCCAAACTGGGATGGGAAACCTTCACGGATCGTGTCATTGAGGCGGTAAACCAACAATGCCAAGGCGTGGTGTTCTTATTATGGGGCGCGCACGCCCAGAAAAAAGGCAAAGCGATTGATCGTCAGCGCCATCATGTACTCACCGCGCCTCATCCGTCGCCACTGTCAGCGCATCGTGGCTTTTTTGGTTGTCAGCACTTTTCACAAACCAATGCGCTGTTGCAAGCGCAGGGAAAAATGCCCATTGATTGGCAGCCTTATCTCGAGACGGAGTAGGCGAAGTCGCTGATGGGGGATAAAAAAGGTGCTCGATGAGCACCTTTTAACAATCCTATATTGAGGGTGAGTTAATCGAGGTCCAGTTGAGAGAAATCGCCAAAAATATCGATTTCTTCCAATTCTTTTTTTAGCCGCTGTTTGTCTTTCAGCGCTTCAATTTCTCTCCATTTACGTTTGACTGGTTTTGCGCGTCCGTTGCGTTGTGGCTTGTCTTGCTCGAATAGATCGTTAAAGGCAATGTTTTCCATAGTCACCTCTTTTTCACCTTGCGGTCAGTTTCTAAATACCACAGCTCCCCCTAACGTAAAATTGAAGTATTTCTCATTTGTGGCAGTCAGATGAAGTTTTTATGAGACTGCAATCACTGATTTTTAAAATCAGTGACTGTTGCCCCAGCCGTGATGGGTTTGAATTGACCTAGGCGGTGGTTCACGCGAAGATTGCGCCGCATCGCTATTATCCTTACTGAATCACGACGAGGGACAGTCCATTGAGCCTACTCACTTTTATTAATGATTTGATTTGGGGCTCGGTGCTCATTTATGTGCTCATCGGTGGCGGGATCTTTTTTACCTTAAAATTAGGGGGGATTCAGTTTCGTCACTTTTCTCATATGTTTTCGATTATGCGTCATAGTCGACGTCGTGAGGGGAGCAGTATTTCGTCTTTCCAAGCCTTGTGTACCGGGCTTGCCGCGCGTGTTGGGACGGGCAATATGGCTGGGGTGGCGGTTGCCCTGTCATTGGGTGGCCCGGGGGCGATTTTTTGGATGTGGCTAATGGCATTCCTCGGCATGGCCACAGCGTTTGCCGAGAGCACGCTGGCACAAGTGTATAAAGTGCGGGATCCCGACGGCTATTTTCGCGGTGGTCCAGCCTATTACATGGAATATGGGTTAGGCATGCGTTGGATGGGCGTGCTTTTCTCGATATTGCTGATCCTGGCATTTGGCTTGGTGTTTAATTCGGTGCAAGCTAACTCTATCTCACAAGCGGCACAGGTGGCATTTTCATGGCCGCCGGCCTATGTTGGTGCGGGATTGGTGCTGGTCAGCGGATTGATCATATATGGCGGGCTACGCCAAATCGCGCGCACGGCCGAAGTGATTGTGCCCGTGATGGCACTCCTGTATTTGTCGTTATCCGTGTATGTGGTCGTCACCCATCTTGAGCAGGTACCTGCGGTATTCATGCTGGTGGTAAAGAGCGCATTTGGCCTTCACGAAGCGGCATCGGGGGCATTGGGTTACACCTTGGCACAGGGCATGATTCAAGGCATCAAGCGCGGCTTGTTTTCGAATGAAGCTGGCATGGGGTCAGCGCCCAATGCCGCCGCTTCGGCGACGCCTTATCCGCCTCATCCTGTTTCGCAAGGCTATGTGCAAATGCTCGGCGTGTTTGTCGATACCTTGGTGATCTGCACCGCTACCGTAGCGATTATTCTGCTATCAGGTGAGTACATTCCCGGCGGCGAAATCACGGGAGTCGAGTTGACTCAGCGGGCGTTAAGCGCACAAGTGGGTGACTGGGGGGAGCAGTTTGTGGCCGTCGCGATTTTCTTCTTCGCCTTTACCTCTATTATTGCCAATTATTCGTATGCAGAAACGAACCTGTTGTTTATCAATCAGCGTTGCCGTCCGGCGTTGCCGTACTTCCGTGCCTTAGTCTTAGGCATGGTCATGTTTGGGGCGCTGGCGGAACTGCCGCTGGTATGGACCCTCGCGGATGCGTCTATGGGGATGATGGCACTGGTAAACATGATTGCGATTTTTTTGTTATCGGGCATCGTCAAGCGTTTGGCAAAGGATTATCACACTCAACGTTCGTTGGGGCGACTGCCTGTGTTTGACAGTCGTCGTTTTCCTGAGCTGCACAGTCAGCTTGATGATAAGGCATGGCCACTCCCCAAACGTTAGCCATCGGTCAGTGCGATGTGCGGTGGCGGGCGGTGGTTTTTTTATACGGGAATGATAGGCTTAGCAAAGATATTTAACAAAAGGGCGAGCAACATGCTGATAGTGGTTTCTCCTGCAAAAACCTTGGATTATGAAACGCCATTGCCGACAGACCGTTATACCCAACCTCAGCTGACTGAACACTCAGAGGCGTTGATTGAGGTTTGCCGCCAGCTGACGCCGGCAGACATTGCCTCGCTGATGAAAGTCAGTGATAAAATCGCCAGTCTTAATGCTGTGCGTTTTTCTGAATGGTCTCCCTCTTTTACCCCAAATAATGCACGACCCGCTGCGCTTGCCTTTAAAGGGGATGTGTACACAGGGCTAGATGCCAATTCAATGTCCGAGCAAGACTTCGATTGGGCTCAAGATCATTTTCGTATGTTATCCGGCTTGTATGGCCTGTTGCGGCCGCTCGACTTGATGCAGCCCTACCGCTTAGAGATGGGCACCAAGTTGTCGACGCCACGCGGTGATAACCTCTATCAGTTCTGGGGAGATATCATCACAGAGGCACTGAATGATGATTTGGCGGCGCAAGGCAGTGAGCTATTGGTGAACCTTGCCTCTAATGAATACTTTAAAGCGGTTAACAAGAAAGTGCTTAACGGCGACATCATCACCCCGGTGTTTAAAGATTATAAAAACGGTCAATACAAGGTGATCAGCTTCTATGCCAAAAAAGCACGTGGCATGATGGCGCGTTATTTGATTGATCAGCGCGCGAGTTCAGTGGCAGACATTAAAGCGTTTAATGTGGCAGGCTATTATTTCAGTGAAGCGGACTCAAAAGGCAACGAGTTGGTATTTCTGCGCGACGAGCAATAAGTGTTGCCAGGGATAACAAGCAAGCATCCAAAAAGCCCCTGTCGGGGCTTTTTTCGTTTCTGGCACGAATCAGTGCAGGATCCGCGCGCGTATGGTGCCTTCGATCGCTTTTAGCTTTTTCAGTGCTTTGTAGGCATGGTCACTGTCTTCGACATCAATCACCACATAACCAATTTGCGACGATGTTTGTAAGTACTGTGCCGCGATATTAACGTTTTCGTCCGCGAACGTTGTGTTAATTTTGGTCAGCACCCCGGGACGGTTGGCGTGTATATGCAGCAAGCGCGAGCGGCCTTGATGCTCTGGCAGTGATACTTCAGGGAAGTTGACGCATGACAGAGTCGAGCCATTGTCAGAATACTTAACCAACTTACTGGCGACTTCCAAGCCTATATTTTCCTGTGCTTCCTGCGTTGAGCCACCGATATGCGGTGTGAGTAGCGCATTATCAAACGCTTGTAGCGGAGAGCTGAATGCGTCTTTGTTGGTTTTTGGCTCAACCGGGAAAACATCGATCGCCGCACCGGCCAAATGCTTGCTTTCTAGCGCCCCGCATAGGGCATCGATATCAACCACGGTGCCGCGTGAGGCATTTATAAAGATTGCCCCTGGTTTCATGCGGGCAAAGGCCTCGGCATCAATCATATTCTGCGTACTTGGCGTCTCGGGGACATGGAGCGAGACAATATCACTGCGATTAAGCAGCTCTGTGAGCGAGTTAACTTGAATCGCGTTGCCTAACGAGAGTTTGTTGTCGACATCATAGTAATACACGCGCATCCCTAAGTTTTCCGCCAAGATGCTCAGCTGGGTACCGATATGGCCATAGCCAATAATGCCCAGTACCTTACCGCGCGCTTCAAAAGAGCGGTCAGCAGACTTTTGCCACTCGCCGCGATGCGCTTTAGCATTCTTTTCGGGGATCCCGCGTAGGAGCAGCAGGATCTCACCTAAAACCAGCTCTGCGACACTGCGGGTGTTGGAGAAAGGCGCGTTAAAAACGGGGATCCCGCGCTTAGCCGCAGCATCAAGATCGACTTGGTTGGTGCCGATACAAAAGCAGCCAACCGCGACCAGCTTCTTCGCTTTTGCAAAGACAGCTTCCGTTAATTGGGTGCGAGAGCGTAGCCCCACAAAGTGTGCATCTTGGATAGCTTGTTCGAGATCCTCACCAGTGAGTGAACCTTTGTGGTACTCGATGTTGGTATATCCGGCCTGCTTGAACGCTTCAACAGCAGTAGGATGGACGCCTTCGAGTAATAGGATTTTGATTTTATTCTTGTCCAGTGAATAGTGTGACATGCGGGCTGTTCTCTTCCTTAGAAACAATAATGGTAGCAATGTTGCGCCTGAGTGCCGGGGCGCATCGTACCTTATTCCCTCGCGTGGGTGGCGAAGAGGAGTGGCGGTTGATTGACCTGGTCATTAGCGTGATCTTTTACGTCAAAAGACCGCAGGGCAGGCGATGTGCCGGTATCAGAACAGTGACCAAGATAACAAAAATTCCCATAAGGGGTAAGAATTATCCGTTCTAGACCATAAAAAAAGCACCTTGAAAAAGGTGCTTTTAACTTATTGATTACATTGAGCGCAAACGTTTGGCTTTTTTTGTTATTCCCCGTGGGGCGTAAGCATTTGATTTGCTGTGTTATGCACTCAGTTTGCCACTTTTTTCACGCCAGTGTCGGTACCGGTTAACACGATGTCTGCGCCGCGATTGGCAAACAGGCCAACCGTCACCACACCAGGAATCGCATTGATGGCGTCCTCTAACCCTCTGGGATCTTGGATTTTCATATTGTGTACGTCGAGGATCACGTTGCCATTGTCCGTGATCACACCTTGACGGTAACACGGGTCGCCCCCTAGTTTGAGCAATTCACGCGCGACATAAGAGCGTGCCATAGGGATCACTTCAACGGGAAGTGGAAACTCACCCAACACATCCACATGTTTGGTGTCGTCGATAATACAAACAAACTTGTCTGCGATTGCCGCGACGATTTTCTCACGCGTCAAGGCAGCACCACCGCCTTTAATCATATGATTGCGCGCATTGATCTCATCTGCACCATCAACATAGATATCTAAACTCGCCACTTCATTGGCGTCGAGTACCTCAATGCCCAAGGCTTTTAGTCGCTCGGTCGAGGCTTCTGAGCTAGACACCGCGCCTTTGATTTGCTCTTTAATTGGCTCGAGGGCATCAATAAAGTAGTCCACGGTCGACCCCGTTCCCACACCAATGATGCTGCCGGGTTTGACATATTCCACCGCGGCTTCGCCCGTGGCTTTTTTCTTTTCGTCTTGGGTCATGCTAACTCCTGAATCTAGGGGATTGGGCGTGATTATAGCGAAGCCAATAGATGGCGTCAGGGTTTAGGTCGCGAAATACGCGTTGGCCATTGCCAATGTTGGCTGGGGGTCAAAATATGGGGTAAAGGCACATCCCATTGCTCGGTCGGTAACGCGGGCCATTGCTGGCAATCGTGCGCGAGTCCAACCGCGACCGCATCCGGTGCGCATAAGCCGAGTGTACGGTCGTAGTAGCCCCCTCCCATGCCAAGGCGCTGTCCTTTAGCGTCAAACGCCACCAAAGGTGTGGCAATCACGTCGAGTTTTCTACTCGGTATCAAGGTGCGAATATTGAGCTGGGGCTCAGCAATCCCATAACCATTAATCTGCATTGGGGTGGTCGGGGTGTAGTGGAGAAACAGTAAGTGACCACGGCTAAAGGGATGAATGACGGGCAAGTAGACATTTTTGTTCGCCCTCCAGCACGCCTCAATGACAGGTGTTGTATCTAACTCGCCATCGAAAGAGAGGTACAGGGCAACGTTTGTAGCTTGTTCAACATCAGCCAGCGCGATAAATCGTTTGGTCACCGCCTCTGCGGCGAACGTTTGTTGCTCAACAGAGAGCTGACGACGTGCGTCACGGATGGCGTGTCGTATGTGTTGTCTAGGCTGCATAACTGTCCTTGATGCTAGCCAAAGGGTGGTGAAGAGGACCCCGGGGTGCCGTTGGGATCGATGGCCCTTGAACCCGCTGGTTCAAGGCGGGTGGGTAGTATAAACCGTAGGCTTCTCGGTGCATGCCGAGCTTGCTCAGTAGCTTATAACAACGCACCCTTAGTTTTGCTTATCGGCTCAGGGACGTAGATCCGCTGACAAACACCCCAGGGAATTGGGTTATTCTTGCGATCCTTGCGCTGCCATTGCTTTATCGAGTTGTGATGTCATCAGGGCGGTCCGTTGCGTTACCTGATCTTGCAGTGTCTCTAATGACTGTTTGGCATCATTTAATTCGTGGCAAACATTGAGAGCGGCAATGGCAATTAGCTGTTCTGTATTGCTTACTTTAGTGCGCTCAGCCAGCCGATGCAACCGTTGATCGAACTCGCTTGCTGCATCTTTAAGCGCTTGCTCTTGCCCGGGTGGACAATTGACGCGAACAAGACGATCTAGAATTTTAATTTCAACCGGTTGTGTGCTCATAGTCCCACGCTGGCTCCTCATACGGCCCGATTTGTCGAGGGCCCAGTACACAATAATATGGCGCTATTCTAGCAATTATTCTGGTGAATACACTACATCGAAAACCATCTCCGCCACTGGTGCCGCGAATTTAATCAAAAAGTGGTATTCAAACGACGCATAGGTCTAACAATAACAACCCTTTAAGGGCGATAATATGACGGCAGCCGTGCCTATCATTCACTGAGTGTTTCAGCTTTTAGACAGAACTGTGAATTGGCTCGCTAAGAGGAAAGCCTCCCGCCGGTGTGGGTTGATCCTTGTCATCGTGATTGGCTGGTTGATGCCTTTACACTGTGCTTATCAACCAGCCACCCAACACGCAATGTATCGCGTGGCCGTTGCATCGGCGTGAGATCGTTTTTAATCGCAGTGATTCAGCCCAGTGGTGTGAAATGCTAAACTAAGCCTCTTATTTTTGATGGCACAGCAAGGGGCAAGATTGTGACTGATACCCGTTTACCCGCTTATGCGACAACAGCAGACACACTGAGGGCTGATAGTTTGGCGGTAACGCCTGCAGAAATGCACGGTTTAATCGCTGGCATGCTCAGTGGCGGGCTAGAGCTGGAAGATGGTAGCTGGCTAACCATGCTTTATGATTACACCCATCAAGGGATGGGGTGGCCAACAGAGTCTAAGACACTTGCCATGCAAAGCTATCACCAGCTAAAAGCACAGCTTACCGGCAGTGATCTTGATTTAGAGATTTATGTCCCTGACGACGAGCAATCCGGTGTCGTGGCTCGAGCCGAAGCACTGGTGGAGTGGATCAACGCGTTTTTAGCCGGTGTGGGATTGATCGGAACCAAAGGTCGCACCTTATCTAAGGATGTGACAGAAGCGTTGGGCGATCTTAAAGACGTGGCGCAGCTGGGTGTCGATGAAGATGGCGACATGCAAGAGCAAGCAGAGTTGCTTGAGCAGGTTGTCGAACATGTGCGCGTGTGCAGCATGGTGGTGCATGCCGAACTTGGGGCGCGTCCGGACAGTGACGATACGCCTAAAACATTGCATTAATCTCAATGACGCGTTCAGATTGAGGCGTCAGTGACTCAGGGTGAGGAAAGAGTGGGATGAAAGCCTATGACATAGTGATCGCAGGCGGCGCAATGGCCGGGGCGACTGCCGCACTGGCCTTAGACACATTGAGTGGCGGCACACTGCGTATTGCCGTGGTCGAGGCGATGGTGCCCGATCATCGCGAGCATCCAGGTTACGATGCACGCAGTATCGCATTAGCACAAGGCAGTTGTGCAGCCTTTGCGAGCTTAGGGCTGTGGGACTCACTCGTCCCCTTTGGCACGCCGATTCAGCATATTCATGTGTCTGATCGTGGCCACGCCGGACAAACCCATATTGACGCACAGTCGCAGGGCGTGCCTTATCTTGGCCAAGTTATCGAGTTGGCGGATGCCGGAGCGGTGCTTCACCAAAAGTTGCAACACCGCGAGGCGATCGATGTGTTTTGCCCGGATGCCGTGATGGCGATTGAGCGAACGCCGGCGGCGGTAACGGTGCGATTAAAGCAGGGACAATCTCTAACTGCTTCGCTACTCATTGCGGCTGACGGTGGGCGCTCGTCTTGTTGCCAGCAGCTCAATATTCCGCGTCAGCAACACGATTTTGGTCAGGTGGCAGTGATTGCCAATGTATCAACCGCACTGCCTCATCAAGGCCACGCCTTTGAACGCTTTACCCAAACCGGCCCCGTGGCGCTGTTACCCATGTCGCAAGGGCGTTGCTCGTTAGTGTGGTGTATGACAGCCGAGCAAGCACAAGGGCTGATGCAAGTGAGTGATGATGCGTTTCTTCATCGCCTGCAGCAGGTGTTTGGCTGGCGTTTAGGCAAGTTGCTGCACGTTGGAGAGCGTCATGCGTATCCATTGACGCTCAACCAAGTGGTTCGCCCGGTGAGTCATCGTGTGGCCGTGGTGGGGAATGCGGCACAAAGCCTACACCCGATTGCCGGACAAGGCTTTAACCTTGGTTTGCGAGATGTGATGACGTTGGCTCACACGCTGACGGAGGCGGCATCGCGTGGTGATGATATCGGTGCGATGCCAACATTGATGGCGTACGCCAAACAACGAACACCAGACCGAGATGCCACAGTGGCATTGACATCAGGGTTGGTTCACCTCTTTTCCAATGATAGCCCGCTTCTGGCGGGGGCACGTAATGCCGGGTTAGGATTAATGTCAGCATTAGAGAGTATGAAACAACCGCTTGTGCAACGCACCATAGGATGGGTAGAACCGAGATGAAAATGATCAATGCCGATGTGGCCATTGTCGGTGGCGGCATGGTGGGGCTCACACTTGCCGCCTCTCTAGCCGACACGGATTTGCGGGTGGTGGTGATAGAAGGTAAAGCGCCGGAAACGACCTTAAACGACGTACCAGAGAACCGCGTCTCTGCCTTGAGCCGAGCGAGTGAAAACATACTGCGCACCCTGGATGTCTGGCCGGGCATCGCCTCACGGCGTGCGGCCTGTTACCAACAGATGCGGGTGTGGGAGAAAGACAGTTTTGCCGACATCCATTTTGATGCGCAGGCGTTTGGCCAGCAAAACCTCGGCCATATTGTTGAAAACCGTGTGATCCAGTTGGCTTTGCTCGATAAAGTGCAAACGCAGGACAATGTGACTGTGTTGATGCCGGCGCAATGCCAAACCATGCTGCAAGGAGAGAGCGAAACCTGGTTACAACTCGCGTCTGGGGACGGCGTGACGGCGAAACTGGTCGTGGGGGCTGATGGAGCGCGATCCTGGGTGCGTGAGCAAGCCGACTTCCCTTTGGTACAGCGGGACTATGGTCATCATGCGGTGGTGGCGACGGTGCGCACGGCGGAGCCGCATCAGGGCGTTGCACGACAAGTATTTACACCGGACGGCCCCCTTGCTTTCTTGCCACTTTCAGACCCGCATTTATGTTCAATTGTTTGGTCTGTTCCCCCAGAACAAGCGACGGATTACGTCGCGGTGGACTCAGCGTCCTTTAACCGTGCCTTAACCGCTGCGTTTGATGTGCAACTCGGCTTGTGCGAGGTAGTAGGCCCACGCGCCAGTTACCCTCTTACCATGCGTTATGCCCAACACTTTGCGGCGCAGCGCCTGGCTCTGGTCGGTGATGCGGCGCACACTATCCATCCTCTGGCTGGGCAAGGGGTGAATCTGGGGATGCTCGATGCGGCCGCTTTGGCGCAAACACTGACGTCACTCGCCGACAAAGGGAAAGATATTGGGCATTACGCCGGCTTACGCCAGTATGAGCGTTGGCGTAAAGCGGAAGCGGTGCAGATGATTGCGGCGATGCAAGGGTTCCGCAGCTTGTTCGCAGGCGATAATCCGATGAAAAAGCTCGTCCGTGGCGTGGGCATGCGTGCGGTCAATCATTTGCCCGGCGCCAAGCAGCCGTTTATGGCGCGGGCGTTAGGGTTGGAGGGGAACCTGCCTGATCTGGCAAAGCCTACGACGCGCACGACCACTTTTTGATGATTGCGTGATGGCTGAAATTGGCGAAAAACAGAGAATATGCTAAATAGCACAAAGACCATTGCCGAGTCGGCATGCGATCAGGTTGTGAGAGATGTTGAATGTACCGATTGACGGTGTGAGTTGTCATTGGGTGTAACAAGGAACAAGATTATGAGTGATATCCCATCTGAATTAAAATTTACCGCTACACACGAATGGGTTCGCCCTGAAGGGGAAGGCCTATTTACCATTGGCATTTCTGATCACGCCCAGGCCCTACTGGGGGATATGGTGTTTATCGATTTGCCTGATGAAGATGACACTTTTGATGCGGGTGACGATTGTGCGGTTGCAGAGTCGGTCAAGGCGGCGTCGGATATCTATGCGCCCATTTCTGGTCAAGTCGTGGCCGTCAATGAAGAGTTAGATAGCGCCCCTGAACTGGTTAACAGCGACCCATACGGCGATGGTTGGTTGTTCCAGATTCAAGCGACAGATGAGTCTGAAATCGATAGCCTGCTCGATGCGCAAAGCTATGAAGAAACGTTAGGCGATCAAGACGCAGACTAAAGGGTTAGGGGTAAGCTCGTATGCTATGCCTGTCCTTTTTATCTAAATAATAAACAGGGGCCCGTCTGACGAGCCCCTATTTGTATGGTACGGCGAAGTCAGTAAGCGGTCGGCAATGAGCCAGCTTGTTCTGGCTCTCGAAGCCCGTCCTGATACACATCTCGAATCAACCCGTTAACTTCCTTCACGGTTCGGTAGTGACAGATGGTGGCGTGATCCGGTGCTTTTAACCAACCATTATCAAAATCAAATCGGCCTCTTCCTGCAATATAGACGCGACCCGAGAATAATCGTGTGACATGTTTGGCGACAAGCTTGGGGGAATAGCGATTAAAAACGCGCATAACCTCTTCTTACTGGTGTGAGTGGTTGTCACCCTATAGGGGTGTGAAAACGGCACCGATTGTGAAGTGGGTTTATGTCGCCGTGATGACACTGCCTAAAGAAATAATCACTTTATCCTTACCATAAATCCGCTTGGTTGAAGGCATCGACGCAGCACGGTTTCGCGCCTAATGCCGGTAAGTCGCTATCAATCAGCGATTGCGCCAGCCAACCGTGTGGGTAGCTTAATGTATGGGGTGGCACCACCTCGATATGATCGGCTGGATGAAACCCAAGCTGAGTGTAGAAAGCGGGGTCGCCATAGGTCACCACCGCTTGATAACCCAATGTACGTAGCTGTTCGAGTCCAGCGTTGATTAATGCTTTTCCATGTCCTTGGCGCTGATAATCAGGGTAGATAGCCATCGGAGAGAGCAGTGCAACCTTGTCCGTATGTGGGTAGGTCAATCGTGAGAAAAAGACAGCACCCACTAACTGCTCACCGTCAAGCATCCCCCAACCATGGCAGTCTTCACGAGGCGTTTCACCGAGCAGCTTATCGATTAAGTGATGAATAACTTCGCCGGTATCGGCCCCCTCACTATGCGTGAACGTTTCACTGACCCGTTGAGCAACGTAAGCAGGATTAAGGATCGACAGAGAGACGATGTTCATTAGGTTTCCTCTTGCGCGTGAGGCTGGGTAGATAACGCTTTCAGGGAAGCGACGCGCTTATCGACAATGGTGGTTATCTGGCCAATGAGCCACTGCATTTTGGGGTGACCGCTGGCTTGATGTCGCCATGCCAAGCCAATATCAAACCCTGGGACATCAATAGGAGGTGGGCTAAATGCCAGATGGTTAGCATCGTTAAAGGTATCAAGTCGCGCCATAAGCTCTGGCACGGTACACAGCAGTTGTCGCCCTTTTAGCAACTGCCTTACGGTTAAAAAGCGCTGCGATCCCATCACCACTTGTCGATGATAGCCTAGCGCTTCTAAACGCGCATCTATCGGACTAGAAAGCTGGCCGTAAGTGCTCACCAAGGCGTGCGGCGTGGCGACAAAATCGGCCACGCTGATGGGGGCATCCAGTCCTGTACTTTGAGGGTCAAATAGACACACGTGTTGTTCGCGATATAATACCTGGCTGTCGAGAATATCGCTGTTTTCCGGGATCACGCCGATCACCGCGTCGACATCATCATTTTTAATCGCATCCAGACAGTGGCGACGATCGACTGGCCGTAAGCTAAGTTGTGCTAAAGGAAGTTGTTGGTTGAGGGTATCGAACAACGCCGGCGCGAAGATAAGCTCCGCGTAGTCGGTGAGTCCAAGGCGGATCTGACCATCAAAAAGGGCAGGTTCAAAAGCGGGCGGAGTCAGCACGTCCGTGGCGAGTGTGTCGAGTAGCGCCTCAATTTTAGGGGCGATATCGAGCGCGCGGGCGGTGGGCACCATTTGGTGTCCGCGCCGCTCAAAAAGGGGATCGTCGAGCATCGTACGCAGACGCGCCAAGCTGTGGCTCATGGCTGATTGACCCAGAGATAGGCGCTCTGCAGCCCCAGTCACACTGCGGGTTTCCATTAAAGTGACAAAGGTCACCAACAAGTTGAGATCGTATTTCCGCCAGTATTTTTGCGCCATCCGTTGCGTGACTCCTACATCTAACCGTCTTGAACGCGGCATATGTCGCCGCGCAGAGGCTGGCAAAGTACGAGAAGATCTTTCACTCTCACCCATAATCCGGCGTGAGGATCACCGCTGCTAATGGTGACCGTTTCATAGCGCCAGATCTGCTCATCAAACACCAACGCCAGATCCGGTGACAGTCCCAATGGCGCGACAGTGCCACGCGCGTAGCCGGTTGTGCTTTGCACTTGTTGTGCACTGGCAAGCGTCATTCGTCGGTATCCCAGCAGCTGGCGGACTTTGGGCGGGCTCACTTGTTGGTCGCCTGGTACGCAGGCCACCGCATAACGCCCGCCCATATCGCGCAACACCATGGTTTTAAGCATCTGAGCAGGATCAATCCCCCGTTGTGCAGCGGTGTCTTCAATCGATTGGGTCGCGCGTGACTGCCACAGTATTTGGTAGCGAATATCGGCGCTATCGAGTGCGGCAGTCACGGGTGTTTGCCAATGAGGATCCGTGTGCACGGCTCAATCGTCGTCTTCGAGTGAATAGGGGAGTGGCTCACGGTGCCATGCATGTGAGGGAGACTCAGCCAGGCGGAAAGCGGTGTCGTCGTCCAGGTTATTTGGCAGTACGGCTAACACGCTCGCATTACCATTCACATCGCGATAGCCAGCAATAACTGTCCCGCCTGAACGCCAATTGTCGCCCACCGCGCGTTCGATTTTATCGCCTGCAACAGGTGTGTGCTTGGCTTGGCCGCTGAGTTTGTACATGGCACGCTTGTTCATGCCTCGATACTTGGCTCGCGCCACAGTTTCTTGACCGGTGTAACAGCCTTTGGTGAAGCTGATCGCATCCAGCGCCTGAAGGTTTAACGATTGCGGGATAAATTCGCCGCTGGTGGCCTGCTCAATACGGGGTAATGCGGCATCAATATCCCACTTATCCCAATACTCATGGGTGAGCAAGGTCGCAGAGGCTTGATTGATAAGCGCTGTGGCGTTGGCCGGGTCAACCACCAGTAACCAGCGGTGTGGTTCAATGTATACGGCGGTGCCCGCTTGCCCTTGGCGAACGTCACCTTGCGGGCCAAAGTGATCGGCCACCCATTTGTCTGCCTGCGTGCCAATCACACCGAGCAGTACGGCATCGACTTTTTCAAACGCAATCTTTGAAAAGATGGCGTATTTTTTCACCTCTTGAACTTGGGTGGCTTCAATCGAGGCCGGTTGCACCATGGCGAGCCCGTCTTGGTAATGGAAAAAACGCAGCACCGACCAGATTTTGCCTTTTGGATCGCAATGAGCGGCAAGGGTCGATTTATCCTCTGCAAGGCTGGCAATGTCGCAAGTGAGCTGACCTTGTAAGTAGCTTTTTGTATCGTCGCCGCTCACTTTAGTGATTGCCCAGTTATCAAGAGCAACTATCGCCAGTTCAGGCTGTGGGTCACTGGGGTGTGTATCCGCAGGCTCAAAGGCCACGGTTTGATACCATTCGCTCATAACACTCACGCTCTCTGTTGAGAAAATATAGACTCTGTCCCGTATACTAATAGGGAGGATAAAGCTTGTCAGCCTTTGTATTGTAGGGCTATTACGGTGTCTTGCTGATTAACGCTAGAGAGCTCTCAGATTCACCGTTTGTTTTCCGGCAAAAGTAGTCGCCTGATGGCGGCATTGATAGTATGCAAGCACTGACATCATTGATAGAGGTAAGCAATGGTTAACACCGAGGATAAAGCGCGGATTCGTTGGGCATGTCGTCGTGGCATGTTAGAGCTGGATGTGTTGGTTATGCCTTATTTTGAAGCCTGCTACGACACGCTAAATGAACAAGAAAAGCAGGATTTTGTCGCATTTTTGGAAAGCGCAGATCCGGATTTGTTTGCGTGGTTGATGGGGCATGGTAAACCTGACGACCCCAAGATGAAGTCTGTTGTCGATAAGGTCGTCGCTTATAACCGCAGTAAGTTACGTACATAGTCACCTACAGTGCCCGCGTTATGTCACTGTCTGCCTGGTTTTGCTGGGAACGATGGTGACTTGGCTGGCCATGGCGCATGTTTCCCTTCCTTTAAGTGCTCGTGCTGTGCTAACCCTTTGGGCGGTGCGAGACTTGCGCTTTTTCCATGCTCACCTCATCGGTAGCGAGGGGCCTTTTCGCTTTTCCTCTGACGCTTGGGCTGTGATGCCCAATGGACAGTATCGAAAATTATCCTGTGTTTATGCGACCCCATGGCTGCTGGTGCTGACCTCTCGTGTGGATGCGCAATACGTGTATATTTGGCGTCATGGCCTTCCAGATTATCATTTTCGTCTGATTTATCGGCACTGCTGTCAGCAAGGTCGGGATATAACGTGACATATTTGTGACAAACTGATTGCGTGGCTTTACTTTTTCACTTTATCACCGATATTCAAGGGACACGGATAAAATCCATTCTGCTCAGATAATGCTGTAGGGTCGCTATGAATATTAAACAAAAACTTTTGTCACTCACCTTGCTGTCGGTGTTGGCACTCCTCGCGGTGGCGGCGATTGCGTGGAAGGCGGAAACACGACTGCAAAAAATGCACAATCAGCTAACCACAGTCTCTGATCTTGAGGTGATATTGCTCAACTTACGCCGCAATGAGAAAGACTTTCTCGCGCGCATGGATCCTAAATACCTCTCCCGTTTTGATAATAATGTTGATGCGTTTAATCAGCTGCTGAGTGATTTCCACGCCCGCAGTGCCTCTCTGGGGTTAGAGACCGCGACCATTGATAAAGTGAAAAGCGCGATGAAAGGATATGCTAGTGGGTTTCGTGATCTGGGTAAGGGCTACCAAACATTGGGGTTAACCCCTGAGCAGGGGATCCGCGGACAAATGCAAAACGCGAGCAAGAAAATGGTGGCAGCGACCCAAAATGACATTGTGCTGGAGAGTAGCGCTCGCCTGTTAGCCGCAGATGCCAAACTGTTTGTGCAAAGCAGTAACCTTGACTACATCGATGAATATCAAAGCCAAATGCAAGAGCTTGAAGATTACCTTCGTGGTGACCTACTGGCGTTGTTTCAAGCGCATCAGGCGCAAGTGGACCAAATTGTTGCCCAGAAAAAGACATTGGGGTTAGCGGCGGACAAAGGTTTGCTCGGACAAATTCGTGGCAAAACTCACCAAGTGGAAGAAATGTTTGATGTGCTAAGCCAAGAGTATGAGCAGGCCATCGAGCAAGCATTGCGCCAAACCGTGACGTTTACTGGCTCGGCGGTATTGATACTGGCACTGATCATGACAGTGATTTCTTTGTGGATGAACCGTGGCATTCAACAGCGTATTTACCGGTTCAGTGAGCAAATGGCCGCCATCACCAAGCAGCGGGATCTGACCTTGAGAGCAGATGAAAACGGGCGTGATGAGATCTCATTGATGGCTAAAGATGTCAATCAGATGCTCGCCAGTGTCCAGGCTATGGTGGTCGACGTGAGTCGCGCCATACAAGCGCTTAACCACAGTGCAGAGCAAGTTGAGTCGCGTACTGAAGCTACCGGGTCCGCATTGTCTACCCAGTTAGATGAAACCACCCATGCGGCGACCGCGATGAATGAGATGGAAAGTACGATTCGCGATATCGCGGGCAACACGGATCAGGCCGCGGAGAATGCGCGTACCAGTTTAAGTCGGGCCGAAAATGGACAAAAAGTGGTCGACGACACCAAGGCAATGATCATGACATTGGCAGACACGCTTAGTAATACCAGCAACGAGGTGCTTGAATTAAGTAAGCTGTCTGAAACCATCGGTTCAGTATTAGATGTGATTAAAGATATTTCTGAGCAAACCAACTTGCTGGCGCTTAACGCGGCGATTGAAGCGGCGCGCGCCGGTGAGCAAGGGCGTGGCTTTGCGGTGGTCGCTGATGAGGTGCGCCAGCTAGCGACCCGTACTCGTGAGTCGACCGATGAAATTTCTGGCATTATCACCTCGTTGCAAGAGCAAACCCAGTCGGTGTCTGAGCGTATGGAGCAAAGCCGAGAAGATGGGGAAACATCTGTGGGTAAAGTGGAAGCGGCCTCGCAAGAGCTATCGCAAATCATGGCCGATATGCAAAACATTATGGATATGAGTACCCACATTGCCACGGCGATCGAGCAACAAAGTTCGGTGGCGAAAGAAGTCAACCAAAACGTGCACAACATTCAAGATATCGCGCAAAACAGTACCGAACGCGCCAACCAGAACCGCGAAGCGGCACACAAGGTGGCCGAAGAAGCGGCGCACCTTGAGCGTGCAGTGAGCGAGTTTAAAAGCGAATAACCACGATGATATCCAGTAAAAAGGCCAGCCTCGTGAGGCTGGCCTTTATCGTTAAAGCAGCAGACGGCGCGAAACCCACTAGCAGGGCTGGTCCGGGGTTAACACGGTGGGACCGGATTGCTCGTTAGGCTCAGGATAATCAATGGTGTAATGTAGACCACGACTTTCTTTGCGTTGCATGGCACAACGCACCATCAATTCAGCGACTTGGAGTAAATTACGTAATTCGAGCAAGTTATTCGAGACACGAAAATTAGCGTAGTACTCGTGCGTTTCTTGTTTAAGTAGCTCAATGCGACGCAAAGCACGTTCTAAGCGCTTGGTTGAGCGCACAATCCCCATGTAATCCCACATAAAAAGACGTAACTCATGCCAGTTGTGCTGGATCACCACTTCTTCGTCAGAACAAATGACCTGACTCTCATCCCAAGGGGGGAGTGCGGTATGGGGCTCGATATGGTCTGAGTGCGCTTTAATATGTTCAGCCGCTGACCACGCATACACCACACACTCTAGCAGCGAGTTAGAGGCCATACGGTTGGCACCATGCAAGCCGGTGTAGCTCACTTCCCCAATCGCGTATAAGCCGGGCAGGTCTGTGGTGCCGTTTTTATCCACCATCACGCCACCACAGGTGTAGTGGGCGGCAGGGACAATAGGGATCGGCTCTTTGGTCAGATCGATGCCGTATTGTTTGAGCTTTTCGTAAATGGTGGGGAAGTGTTTGATCACAAAGTCAGGGTCTTTGTGGCTGATGTCGAGATACATGCAGTCGGCGCCAAGGCGCTTCATCTCGTAGTCAATCGCTCGGGCCACCACATCACGCGGGGCAAGCTCGCCGCGTGCGTCGAAGTCTGACATAAAGCGTGAGCCATCTGGGCGTTTTAAGTGTGCGCCTTCACCGCGTAACGCTTCCGTGAGCAAAAAGTTGCGCGCGTCTGGATGGTACAGGCACGTAGGGTGAAACTGGTTGAATTCTAAGTTGGCGACGCGACAACCTGCCCGCCATGCCATGGCGATGCCATCACCGGATGACACATCGGGGTTAGAGGTGTATTGATACACCTTGGAAGCACCGCCAGTGGCGAGCACCACATAGTTAGTGCGCACGGTCTCAACCACTTCTTGGTTTCGGTTCCAGATGTAGGCCCCGAGCACGTGGTTAGCGCCACCCAATCCGACTTTTTTACGGGTGATGATATCCAGCGCATTGTGCCGTTCGAGCAGGGTGATATTTGGGTGCTGACGGACATTGTCTTGCAGAGAGTTTTGCACGGCCATCCCGGTGGCATCGGCGGTATGCAAGATACGGCGATGGCTATGGCCGCCTTCACGGGTTAAATGATACCGAGGGGTGTCGTCGTCGCTATCTTCTTGATCGAACGGAACACCGCCATCAATTAACCACTGCACGCAATCTTTAGCATTGCGAGCAATAAAGTCCACGACCTGGGTATCGCAGATACCTGCGCCCGCGATTTGGGTATCTTCGACATGAGACTCGACCGAGTCTTGCTCGTCAAACACCGCGGCAATACCGCCCTGTGCGTAAAGCGTGGCCCCTTCACTGAGCGGGCCTTTGCTCAATACAATCACCTTGTGGGTTGGCGCTAAGCGGAGCGCCAGTGACAAGCCAGCGGCACCACTGCCGATAACTAGCACGTCACATTGATGTTCCTGGGTTGTGGTCGTCATGATCCCTAATCCTCTTTCTGCGCACCCAATGTTACACCAATTTGACGTAGCTGCGCGCGGTAAGATCAAATCCCGTACCGCTTGGGTGAAAGTTTGCAACCATGGCATGGTTCGGGCGACAATGCCCTCAGTCAAAGAGACCGTCTTTGACCATTCCGTCACAGTAATGTGATTCAACGCATAATAAAACCAACATGGTGAGGAACTTTTCGCCGGCTGGATTATCGAATCGTGTGCGAAAGCTCGCAAGCGGGTTTAACCGCGCTCTGACAACGTCGGGCCTAGAATTTCGATAATCGGGCGGAAAGATCAACCAAGGAGTAAACGCTCGAATGGGCGAGCAGCTAACCGACCAGGTTCTAATAGAACGTGTACAGAATGGTGACAAGCAAGCTTTCAATCTGTTAGTCGTCAAATATCAGAATAAGGTATGTAACCTTATCGCCCGCTATGTCGGTACACACAGTGGCGATATCCCAGATATTGCGCAAGAGGCGTTTATCAAAGCGTATCGTGCATTGCCGGGATTTCGGGGCGAGAGTGCGTTTTATACTTGGCTGTATCGCATTGCTGTGAACACCGCAAAAAACCATTTGGTGGCGCAAGGACGACGTCCGCCAGGCAGCGATATTGATGCCGACGAAGCAGAAAATTACGAAAGTGGGGGGTCTTTAAAAGAAATATCGAACCCTGAAAACTTGATGTTGTCAGATGAGTTAAGACAGGTGGTATTTTCGACCATAGAAACACTGCCTGACGACTTAAGAACCGCAATTACCTTACGGGAGCTCGATGGGCTCAGTTATGAGGAAATTGCACAGGTAATGGATTGTCCAGTCGGTACGGTGCGGTCGCGTATTTTCCGAGCGCGTGAAGCGGTTGAAAAACGCATCCGGCCACTGATGAAACGGTAACGAGTTTTACTGGCTGCATGACGGTGACTTGAATGACGGATAGAGAAAAAATTTCAGCGTTATTGGATGGCGAATTAGTGGATACGTCAGTGATCCACGAGATTGAGCGAGATGATAACGCGCAACAGGCTTGGGGGCGTTTTAGCACCATTCGCGATGTGATGCGTGGTGAGGCACCCAGCTCGTTGCAATGGCACATTGCCGATTCTGTAGCGTCCGCGCTGGAAGCAGAACCTGCTTATCAAGGCGATCATCTTGATAATAATGTGCACCCGATGCACGAGTCACAGCCGCGTCCGGAAAAGGCGCGTCGCCACTTACCAGGGTGGCTGCAGCAACTGACGCAGGTAAGCGTTGCCGCGTGTGTCTCGTTGGCCGTGATCGTGGGTGTGCAGCACTATAATCAGTCTGATGCGAGTTCGCCGGTGGCCAGTACGCAAACCCAGCCGCCCGTACTCGAAACCATTCCTTTTGCAGGGGCGGCTGAACCCGTGAGTTTGAGTCGTGACGATCTACGTGCCACGCCTTCTGAGGCCGAGTTGATGGAGCAGCGTCGCCGCGTCAATGCCATGCTCAAAGACTATGAATTGCAGCTTCGCTTGAATAAGGATAGGCTGTCTAACCATCAGACAATGGCACCGTCGACAAGCAGTAATAATCAATGAAAAAAACTCTGATCGGTGCGCTTGCGCTGGTCAGTTTGATGTCTGCGCAAGCCTCGGCCGAACCCTCTGCCGAGGCTTTGTTACATCAAATGGATACCGCAAGCGACACCCTAGATTATGAAGTGTCCTACATCTTGGTAGGTAAAAATAGCCTCGAACCTCTTCGCTTTCGTCATGCTCAAGTTGGGGATGATGCTTATGGCCACCTTATGTATCTCAGTGGCCCACCGCGAGAAGTGATCCGTCGAGGCGGTGAAATCAGTTATTTTGAACCCGGCTACGACCCTTTCACCATTGCCAGTGATCATATGGTTGCGCCTTTGCCTACGCTTATCCAAGCCGATATCGATGTGCTGGCTAACCATTATGATTTTGTTTCTATGGGGCACGCGCGTGAAGCGGGGATGGATTGCCAAGTAGTTCGAATTACACCGAAAGACGGGGAGCGCTATTCGTACGTATTATGGTTAGATGAGAAAAGCAAACTCCCTGTTAGAGCGGATTTGCTCGACCGTGATGGCGATCCGCTTGAGCAATATCGTGCGTTGTCGTTAGTCGTCTCGTCACAAATCAGTACCTCAATGCAAAAGCTGGCTGAGCTGGCTCTGCCACCGGTACTGACCTTGCCGCAAACCACGCAGCGCTCCGACTTGGATTGGCAGGTCACTGCGTTACCCGAGGGATTTGAGCCTGTGTACAGCAATCGCCACCGTTTGATGATGACCAAGCGCGCGGTGGAGAGTCAGATGTTTAGTGATGGCCTATTCAGCTTTTCTGTGTATCTTGCTAAAGCCGATGATGTCTCGGTGCGTAAGCAAATTGTTCGCCAAGGTCGGCGCACACTGCATAGCGTGACCAGTGGCAATGCAGAAATTACGGTGGTCGGCGATATTCCTCCTGAAACCGCTAAACGGGTGGCGGAGTCTGTCCGTATTATTGATATGCCCGCGAGTCAGTCAGAGCAGGAGGTCCAACCATGATCAAAGCATTGGCAGAAGTCACCAGCTACCAAGATGGTTGGTTGTCATTGGCCTGCCAGCAGCAAACCAGTTGCGGTAGCTGCCAGTCACAAAGCCAATGTGGCACTGGTATTGTATCCAAAGCCCTTCCGGGTAAGGTTAAACACCTCAAAGTGCGCGCGCCAAAACCCTTGCCAGCCGGCACCTTAGTTGAAATCGGCTTGGGTGAAGCGACCTTGTTACGCTCCGCGTTATTGGTCTACATGGTCCCTCTGGCGATGATGCTAATAGGGGCATTGCTCGGGCAATTCTTCTTCGCCACACTTGCCGGCAGCGGAGAAGGCGGGGTGATCGCATTAAGTCTAGGGCTGGGCGCGGTTGGTGTGGCGCTCGCCCGTTACCTCGCACCGCGTATCGGTACCCAAGATGAGCAACAACCTCTGCTTTTACGCGTGATGGGGGAGCCGGTCTCAGACTTGTCCGTCATAAATACCACACAGCAGGATAGCGACTAGCCACTATTTTCGGTAGAATCGCGCTCACTTGATCTTAGGATCCCATTCTTATTGATAACGAGTAAGTCACACCAACACATGAAGCATATTCGTAACTTTTCGATCATCGCCCATATTGACCACGGTAAGTCGACGCTTTCTGACCGACTGATTCAAGTATGTGGCGGCCTAACTGACCGGGAAATGGCAGATCAAGTTCTTGATTCAATGGATCTGGAACGTGAACGCGGTATCACCATCAAAGCACAAAGTGTGACACTGAACTACAAAGCCAAAGACGGCAATGTGTATCAGCTCAACTTCATCGATACGCCAGGACACGTTGACTTCTCTTATGAGGTGTCACGCTCGCTCAAGGCGTGTGAAGGTGCTTTGCTGGTGGTCGATGCAGGACAAGGGGTTGAGGCACAGACGCTCGCCAACTGCTACACCGCCATTGATATGGACCTGGAAGTGGTACCTGTTCTGAATAAGATTGACTTGCCAGCCGCCGATCCTGATCGCGTGGCGCAAGAAATTGAGGACATTGTCGGTATTGAAGCGATTGAAGCGACTCGCTGCTCGGCGAAAACCGGCATGGGTGTTGATGATGTTCTTGAAGACATTGTACGCCAGATCCCGCCTCCAGAAGGGGATCCTGATGCGCCAACGCAAGCGCTGATTATTGACTCCTGGTTTGATAAATACCTGGGCGTGGTGTCTTTGGTGCGTATTCGTGAAGGCTCGCTGAAAAAAGGCGACAAAGTGAAAATCATGAGCACGGGCCAAGAATGGAACGTGGACAGCATTGGTATTTTCACGCCTAAGCGTAAAGAGCTTAATGGCCTGCAAACTGGTGAAGTTGGCTGGGTGATCTGCGGGATCAAAGATATCCTCGGTGCACCAGTGGGCGATACAATCACCCATGCTAAAAACGGCTGTGAAAAACGCATCGAAGGTTTCCAGCAAGTGAAGCCGCAAGTGTATGCCGGACTTTTCCCGATTTCATCGGATGATTACGAAAGCTTCCGTGATGCTTTGGATAAGCTGAGCCTGAATGATGCTTCTTTGTTCTTTGAGCCGGAAAGTTCGGCGGCACTGGGCTTTGGTTTCCGTTGTGGCTTCCTTGGCATGCTGCACATGGAAATCATCCAAGAGCGGTTGGAGCGCGAGTATAACCTCGATCTTATCACCACCGCCCCGACTGTGGTGTACGAGGTGACCCAAAATGATGGCGAGATCATTTACGTTGACAGCCCATCCAAACTGCCACCAATCAATGATATTGAGGCGATTGGTGAGCCGATCTCGCGTTGTAATATATTGGTGCCGAGTGAGTTTGTCGGTAACGTCATTTCACTGTGTGTAGAAAAGCGTGGTGTGCAGGTTGATATGGTTTATCACGGTAACCAAGTGGCACTGACCTATGATATTCCGATGGCTGAAGTGGTCCTCGATTTCTTTGACCGGATAAAGTCAACGTCGCGCGGTTATGCATCGCTAGATTATAACTTTGAGCGCTATGAAGTCTCTGACATGGTGCGGGTGGATATCCTCCTTAACGGTGAACGTGTCGATGCGCTGGCGATTATCACTCACCGTGCGCACGCACAGCCGCGTGGTCGCGAGTTGGTGGAAAAAATGAAAGAGTTTATTCCTCGCCAACAGTTTGATATTGCTATCCAAGCGTCGATTGGCAACCATATTATTGCCCGTTCGACGGTGAAACAGTTACGCAAAAACGTGACCGCGAAGTGTTACGGTGGTGACGTGAGTCGTAAGAAGAAGCTTCTGCAAAAGCAAAAAGAAGGTAAAAAGCGAATGAAGCAGGTCGGTAATGTCGAGCTGCCGCAAGAAGCCTTTTTGGCCATTTTGCACGTGGGCAAAGATAAATAACGACGGACTCCATTATGGCCAATACGTTTTCTTTGATTTTAGTGCTGGTGACCTTGGTCACCGGCATTGTTTGGGCGTTAGATAAATACCGCTGGGCACCGCGTCGTCGTCAGACAGCAGGGGAAACCCTCAAGGTGTCAGCGCGTGAACTGGATGCTGAACAAGTCGCTAAAGTGGCGCCTCAACCGAGCTGGGTTGAAAATATGGCGTCTATTTTTCCAGTGATCGCGGTGGTATTGGTGCTGCGCTCGTTTATTTATGAGCCGTTCCAAATTCCATCCGGTTCGATGATGCCTACCTTATTGGTCGGGGACTTCATCTTGGTGGAAAAGTTTGCCTATGGCTTACGCGATCCTGCCTTCCACACTGAAATTGTCGAAACCGGCAAACCAGAGCGTGGTGATATCGTGGTGTTCAAATACCCACCTCAGCCCAATATTGATTATATTAAGCGTGCGGTGGGGCTGCCCGGCGATACCGTGGTGTATGAAGACAAGCGCCTATGTATTCAGCCCAAGGGCGAATCCCAGTGCCAGCCGGTGCCGATTGACGACATCCAGCCAAGCGCGTTTGTTCAAGCGGGCATTAACTTGGTACAAGCACAGGAGCAACTGGGTGAACAGTCTCACCAGATCCTTGTCCATCCGAAAAAACGTGACCGCGTGAGTGCGTACCAGCCACGCCCTGGCGTCAACCGCTGGGTCGTGCCAGAAGGACACTACTTTATGATGGGAGATAACCGCGATAATAGCGCCGATAGTCGCTTCTGGGGCTTTGTCCCTGAGCGCAATCTCGTGGGCAAAGCCGTCGCTATTTGGGTCAGCTTTGAATTTGAGCGCTCCAGTGATAGCTGGCTACCATCGTGGGTACCGACAGGCATTCGCTTTAACCGTATTGGTGGAATTGATTAATTCTGGACTATGATGACAAAACTAACAGATAAGTTGCAGCGTGATATCGGCTACCAATTTAGCAACGCTGCGTTACTCGAATTGGCGTTAACGCACCGCAGTGCCAACGGCACCCATAATGAGCGTCTTGAGTTTTTAGGCGACTCGATTTTGAGCTTTGTAATTGCCGAGGATCTTTACCACCGTTTTCCGAAAGTGGACGAAGGCGACATGAGCCGCATGCGGGCCACCTTGGTCAGGGGGAACACCTTGGCAGAGATTGGGCGCGAGTTTTCTCTGGGCGAAGTGATGCGACTTGGCCCAGGAGAACTTAAAAGTGGCGGATTTCGTCGTGACTCGATTCTCGCTGACGCCGTAGAAGCCTTGATTGGCGCGATCTTTTTGGACAGTGATATCAACCGGGTACAAGCCATTATCTTAAATTGGTATCAACACCGTCTCGAGACCATTGAACCTGGCGCGAGTCAAAAGGATCCGAAAACCCGATTGCAAGAGCACCTACAGGGTAAACGCAAACCCTTGCCGTCCTACACGGTGATGAAGGTGCGCGGCGAGGCACATAACCAAGAATTTACGGTAGAGTGCCAGGTATCAGGACTGGAGTGTTCTGTGATTGGAAAAGGCAGCAGTCGTCGCAAGGCAGAGCAAGCGGCTGCAGAACTCGCGTTACAGAAGTTAACATAATGACTGATACACAGCGCTGTGGCTTTATTGCCATTGTAGGCCGGCCGAACGTCGGCAAATCAACATTACTAAACCGCTTAGTGGGGCAAAAGCTGTCGATCACTTCGCGTAAACCGCAAACGACACGTCACCGCATCATGGGGGTCGATACCCGTGATAATTATCAAGCGGTCTACGTGGATACCCCAGGGCTGCATATCGAAGAAAAGCGCGCGATCAACCGCTTGATGAACCGCGCGGCGAATAGCTCGTTAACCGATGTTGAACTGGTGTTATTTTTGGTCGATGGCACCCATTGGACCAAAGACGATGAGATGGTGCTCAACAAGTTGGCACGCTCTGGTCTGCCAACGGTCTTATTGGTTAATAAAGTCGATAATGTGAAAGAGAAAACCGAGCTCTTTCCACACCTACAAACCTTGTCGGAGAAGATGGCGTTTGTTGACGTGATCCCGGTGTCGGCGAAACACGGCACCAATATCGATGTGGTTGAGCAGAAGGTACGTGATGCTTTACCGGAAAGTGAGTTTTACTTTCCTGAAGAATACATCACTGACCGCTCTCAGCGTTTTATGGCCTCCGAAATTATCCGCGAAAAGCTGATGCGCTTTACCGGTGAAGAGCTGCCTTACTCGGTCACCGTCGAAATTGAGCGCTTTGACTACAATCCAGAAACGGACGGCTTTCATATCAATGGGTTGATCTTGGTTGAGCGCAATGGCCAAAAGAAAATGGTCATTGGTAAAGGCGGTGAGAAGATCAAGCGCATTGGCCGTGAAGCGCGTTTAGATATGGAAGAGCTGTATGAGCGCAAGGTGTATCTTGAGCTTTGGGTTAAAGTGAAGTCAGGCTGGGCCGACGATGAACGTGCCCTGCGTAGCCTCGGCTATATTGACGATCTCTAAGCGATCGACGGATTCCAGTCGCGATGCGAGGAGGGATTGAGTGGACGGGTTTCAACGCGGCTTTGTATTGCATACACGCCCTTACAGTGAATCCAGTCTGCTTTTGGATATCTTTTCTGAGCACGAGGGGCGCGTTACTCTGCTTGCCAAAGGGGCACGTCGGCCACGCTCGGCGATAAGAGGGGCCTTGCAGCCTTTTACCCCTTTATTGCTCAAATGGGGCGGACGTGGTGAACTGCGCACCTTACGCAGTGCCGAAGCCACAGGTCTCGCCCTGCCGTTATCAGGCAATGCCCTGTATTCCGGCTTCTACCTCAACGAGCTGGTAATGCGTGTATTGGAGCCTCACACGCCTTATCCCGCGCTATTTCATGACTATGTGACCGCACTGACCCAGCTGGCTCGCTACAATAATCCCGAGCCAGCCCTGCGTTGTTTTGAGCTCGCGGTGTTAGAAGCATTGGGCTATGGGGTTGATTTTCTTCATTGTGCTGGCAGCGGTGACCCGATTAACGATAACATGACGTACTTATATCGCGAGCAGCAAGGCTTTGTGGCATCGATTATGAAAAGCCAACACCGACAATTTACGGGGGCCGATCTACGTGCATTAGCGATGCGTCACTTTGAGACGGTCGAACAGCTACGTGCTGCCAAGCGTTTTACGCGTATGGCGCTTAAGCCCTACCTTGGCCCCAAGCCGCTCAAAAGCAGAGAATTGTTTAGAAGGAAATAATCATGGATAAAATCTACTTGGGTGTGAACATTGACCACATCGCGACCGTGCGCAATGCGCGTGGCACCGCGTATCCGGATCCGGTTCATGCTGCTGAGTTGGCAGAGCGTGCAGGCGCGGCCGGGATCACGGTTCACTTGCGTGAAGATCGCCGCCACATCACTGATCGTGATGTTCGTTTGCTCAAAGAAACCTTGCAAACCCGGATGAACTTGGAAATGGCGGTCACCGATGAAATGGTCGAGATAGCGTTGGAGACCCAGCCAGAATTTGTTTGTTTGGTGCCTGAAAAACGTGAAGAGCTGACCACCGAAGGTGGCCTCGATGTCGCGGGCCAGCTGGATAAAGTCAAAGCGGCGACCCAAACATTGACGGACGCAGGGATTAAAGTGTCTTTATTTATCGATGCTGACCGTAAGCAAATTGAAGCCGCTCACCAGTGTGGAGCGCCGTTTATTGAACTACACACGGGGCATTATGCCGATGCTGCGACCGACAATGATCGCCAAGCCGAGCTGAAGAAAATTTCCGCGGCCGCCAGTTATGCGGTCGATTTGGGGATCAAAGTGAATGCCGGTCATGGCTTAACCTACCATAATGTCACCCCGATTGCGGCGATGCCAGAAATGCATGAACTGAATATCGGTCACGCCATCATTGGCCGTGCCATGTTTGATGGTTTGCAAAAAGCCGTCGCGGACATGAAAGCGATCATGGAAGCGGCGCGTCGATAAATGGCGATAGCAGGGATTGGCACAGACATCGTTGAGGTTGCGCGTGTTGAGAGAGTGCTCGCGCGTCAACCACGTTTTGCCGCCAGGATCTTGACCGAGTCTGAGCAAGCCAATCTGGCGTGCCATCACGCGCCCGGCCGTTTCCTGGCTAAGCGCTTTGCCGCCAAAGAAGCCGCTGCCAAGGCGCTGGGCACCGGTATTGCTAACGGCGTGACATTTCACGATTTTACCATTACCAATCAGGCTTCGGGCCAGCCGGCATTGCACTTTTCGGGCCGCGCGGCGGAACTGGCGCAGGCGCGTGGTATCGCACATTACTGGCTGACGCTATCCGATGAAAAAGCGTATGCTATCGCGCATGTGGTGTTAGAGCGCGCATAATCTTACTGCCTATAAGGTGACACTTCACGCGGTGTGACTTTGGGTGTGTTGAGGTGGGCCTCTCCGGGCCCACTGCCATCCTTTTTTAGTCGTTTTGTGAAGCATCCAAGTATTGTGGTGCCAACTGCTCAATGTGCGCAATTTCATCTTGCAGCTCTAACAGCTCTGGCTCAATGGTGGCAATATCCGCCCCGGCTTTTAATTGAGTCTCTAGCTCATGACATAAGCTTTTTAGCTGCGGGACACCGCTATACGCGCAACTCCCATGGAGCTTGTGAATAGCGTGCCATAACGGATCCGTCTCTAACTCTCCCGCCAATGCTTGCTCAACCGCCTCGTTTACCGACTCAAACGAGGCAAGCAGCATGGCGAGCATTTCTTTGGCCAAGTCGGTTTTCCCTGCTGCTTGATGCAGTGCCCGTTGCCAATCTAGGTGTCGTGCACTTTGGTCTTGGCTCGCTGAAGGACTTGGAGATGGCACGCTCTGCGCTTGAGAAGCCGCGTCATCAAGGTGCAGCCAGCGTGCGAGGGTACTCTCCAGCATGGCTTCTTCAATCGGCTTGGTAAGATAATCATCCATTCCCGCCTCGAGCAGTCGCTCACGCTCTCCGGGCATCGCGTGGGCGGTGACGGCAATAATCGGTGTTTGTTGATTGAATCCCGCTTTACGAATTTCTTGGCTGGCGGTGACACCGTCCATTTCTGGCATCTGGATGTCCATCAAAATAATGTCAAACGCTTGCTGGTGGGCAAGCGCGACCGCTTTGACTCCATCTTCTGCGGTGATCACCTTCTCGACCCGTTCGGCGAGCAAGGCAGTGATCAGTTTTAAGTTGGCTGGATTATCATCGACGGTCATCACCGTATAAGGCGCTTTTTGTGATGCACTGGGTTTGGGCAGAGGAAGCGGCGTGGCGTCAGGCGAGCCGATTAATGCCTCCAACAGCTTACGTTGTGGAATAGGTTTGGCAATACAAGCGCTTACCCCGGCTTTTAAGAGATGCTCAGAGGCTTCTAGTTCCGTGGTAGGCAAACACACCACCACGGATTGTGCTTGCTGCTCGCAGACCTGTACCGCTTGTTGCATCGCATCCAGATCCGGCATGCTTCCCGCATCGAAACAGAGCAGGGCAAAGTGATAATGACGGTCTGTCAGCACATTGGTGCCAGATGCGGTGTCCACATTCAGCCCCACTTGCGTCAGTCGCTTGCGCAAAATCTCGCGGGTACGCGCATTCGGCTCAACGATCACGATGTCGCGCCCCACCAAGGGTTCAATGTCAAGCGGCTGTGACACTGGCAAATCGGTTTGGGTGAGCTGCAGGGTAAACCAGAAACTTGAGCCTTGGTGTAGACGACTGGTAAAGCCAATATCGCCGCCCATTTGCTGGACCAGCTTCTGTGTGATCACCAGGCCAAGGCCGGTTCCCCCATAGCGGCGTGAGATACTGGCGTCCGCCTGCCTAAAGGCTTGGAAAAGCTGTGCTTGCTGGCGTTCGGAAATGCCAATACCGGTATCTTTCACCATGAGCTGTAATTCGACAGTTTCATCGTGAAGTTGCTTGAGATCGACACTGACATCAATATTGCCGCGTTCAGTAAACTTGGCGGCATTCCCAATCAGGTTTATCAGTACTTGTTGAATACGGAGTGGATCGCCCACAGCTCCGGTGGGAATGCGCGCATCGGTGCGTAGGGTAAGTTCTAACCCTTTCTCGTGTGCCATTGGCGCAAGCAGGCGCATCACTTCATCAAGCATGTCCTGAACATCAAAGGGAATATTTTCCAGCAGCAATTTACCTGCTTCTAACTTAGAGAAATCAAGGATGTCATTGATGATGGTGAGTAGGTTGTTGGCCGACTTTTCAATGGTGAGCAAGTAGTCACGCTGGCTGCTGCTGAGCTCAGTTTTGAGCATTTGACGGGTAAAGCCAATCACCCCGTTTAGAGGGGTACGCAGCTCGTGAGACATGTTGGCCAAAAATTCTGATTTTACCCGCGCCGCTTCTTGCGCATTTTTCTTGGCGATATCGAGTTCAACGTTTTGAATTTCTAGCTGTTCGAGGGTTTCGCGCAGATCACAGGTTGCTTGGTCAATGCTTTGCTGCATTTCTAAGTGGTACTCTGACAACGAAATCGCCATCGCATTAATGCCGTTTTTCAAGGTATCCAACTCACCGAGTAGCTCACCTTCAATCCGGACATCAAGATGGCCGCGCCGAATTCTATCGACCAAGGTCACCATGTTACCAATCGGGTGGGTGACATCCGCAATTAAGCGATAGGCAAAAAAGCACGACAATATCCCGCCTAAAGCAACCATCACCAGTGCAGTGATCATCTCTTGGTATTGCTTTAACCGCACCGAACTTAAATCCAGCTCCATGGCTATATAGCCCAGCGGGCGCTCAACATTGAGCCCGGGGGTAAACCGACCAATCTCCAAAATGGGGGCGCGCAGAATCAAGGTATCCTGCTGTTGGCTTATCTGCAGTTGTGTGGGGATGGGTTGGCCACTGTCAACCGAGAGCATGGCCAGATCGCGATGATAGTTCGAGGTGACAAACAGCTCATTGCGACGATCGAACACCGCAATACTGCGCACAAATTGCGAGTGTTGGCGGTGAGCAAAGCCAATCAACCGACGCACATTTTCACGACTATCATTTTTTAACCCCACTTCACTGGCAATCGCCAGCGGCTCAATGATCGCAGAGCCGGTGACAGTGAGTTGTTGCTCGAGGTCTTGGTAGCGGGTGCTGGTAAAAAACGCACTCAGCAGTAAGCCGACAATGAGGGTCGGAGCGATGGTCAGAACGGAGACACGGGTGCGGAGGCCATATTTGGTCATGCTAGATAAACTATGGGAAAATAATCACGACATTTAGCCGCCAGTGTACATGATTCAATCACAAAATAGTCAGCGAACTATCACAACTCCCACTGGCAGGATCTCTTGACTGGCTTGATGACAAGCTTTTAACACTGGAATAAATCATGGCGCGCTTTTTTAAGCCCGAGAAAAAGAAAAAGGTTGAGCAAAAGCATCAACTACTGACGATAAAACGCCTGGATCATCATGGTGACGGCGTCGGTTTTTGGCAGAAAAAGCCTGTTTTTGTCCCAGGCACCTTGCCCGGCGAGCAAGCCCTGGTGCAATTGACCGAGCAAAAGCGCCAATATGCGCGCGGTCAGCTTATTAAGTTGGATAGCCATGCGGCGCAGCGCGTGGAGCCTGGTTGCCCGCTCTATCAGCAATGTGGCGGTTGCAGCCTGCAGCACTTGAGTCATCAAGGGCAGGTGGCGCACAAGCAGCAAGCGCTGAATGAATTAATGCAAAAATTTGCCGGTGATGAGATCACGCTGTCAACGCCGATAGAGGATGCGCCGTGGCATTATCGCCGTCGTGCGCGTATCAGCTTACAAGTTGATAAAAAAGGCGCATTGGCAATGGGCTTTCGTGCGCGTCAGCGCAGCGCCATTATCGATGTCAGTCATTGCCCGGTGTTAAGCGAGCCATTAAATCACATCTTGGCTGGATTACGCGCCTGTTTAGATAGCTTGCGTGGTCGCCGAATTTTAGGCCATTTGGATCTTATCGAAGCCGATAATACGCGTGTGGTGTCGCTACGCACCACCAAGGTTTTACACAGTGATGACCGCCATACCTTAATGGAATGGGCGCAGGCACAAGATTGCACACTGTATTTGCACCAAGGTGATAGGGATGCCGAGCGTTTGACGGGGCCAGCCCCCTACTATCAAGTGGCTGGTTGCCAATTGGCATTTGCCCCCAGTGACTTTATTCAGGTGAACGCTAGGGTCAATCAACAAATGGTGGCGCAGGCACGCGAGTGGTTAGCACTGGAGCAAGACGATCGCGTGTTGGATCTTTTTTGTGGCTTGGGTAACTTTAGTGTGCCGATGGCTCAGCATGTTAACCAAGTGGTTGGCGTTGAAGGCGTACAGGCGATGGTTAATCAAGCGGCGGATAACGCAGCGGCCAACCAGTGTGATAACGCCTCTTTTTATCAAGCCGATTTAAACAGCGACCAGCTGATGGGTGAGTGGGTGCAACAGGATTTTACCAAAATCTTACTCGATCCGGCACGCGCAGGGGCTGCTGGTGTCATAGACTTTGTGGCACAATCTAATGCTTCACATATTGTTTATGTGTCTTGTAATCCAGCCACGTTGGCACGTGATGCACGTGTACTGCTCGATAACGGCTATCAGTTAGTGAAGCTGGGTATGTTGGATATGTTTCCACAAACAGGACACATGGAGTCGATGGCCTTGTTTATGCCGGTAAAGAAAAAATAGGCATCAATAAGCGTGGCCCTTGTGGCCGATCGATACGGATACGCCTCTCTGGTCAGTTTGAGAGATAAGGATAGGAACGGTTATGGTTGCGGTACGAGAAGCCCACCTACATGAAAACGAAGCGTTTGAACTCAGCACTTGGGTAAAGCGGTTAGGGCAAGACGCATCGACCACCCAAGCGCTGGTGGATGCTTACCAATACTGCCGAGCATTGAGCGAGGAGGAGTCAGATCTTAGCCAACCATTGTGGCGTGGCCGAGAGATGATCGAAATTCTCGTCACCTTAAGCATGGATGCCGATACCTTGTTGGCTGCCCTGTTCTTTCCCGTGGTGGAAGCCAAGCTCGTCAGCCTAGAGACCCTTGCTGACACCTATTCGACGTCGATCGTTTCCCTGATTGAAGGGGTGCAACAGACGGCCGCTATCCGTCACTTAAACACCCAAACCGAGACAGAAGCAACCTCGTCTCAGGTCGACAATGTTAGGCGTATGCTGTTGTCGATGGTGGAAGATTTTCGCTGCGTGGTAATAAAACTGGCGGAGCGTATCTGTTACTTGCGTGAGGTGAAAGATGCCTCGGAATCGGTTCGCCAACAAGCGGCAAAAGAAAGTGCGAACATCTACGCCCCGCTAGCCAACCGGTTAGGGATTGGCCAATTAAAGTGGGAGTTGGAAGACTACGCGTTCCGTTACCAGCATGCGCAAACCTACAAACAAATCGCCAAGCAACTCGCGGAAAGGCGGATTGATCGTGAACACTACATCACTGATTTTGTCGACGATCTGCAGCAGGCGATGGAAGCGTCCAACATTAATGCGCAAGTCTATGGCCGCCCTAAACACATTTACAGTATTTGGCGCAAAATGCAGAAAAAGAACCTGCAATTTGACGAGTTGTTTGACGTGCGTGCAGTACGCATCATCGCTGAAGAGTTACAAGACTGTTACGCCGCATTGGGGGCGGTGCACACCAAATTCCGCCATCTACCCAAAGAGTTTGATGACTACGTCGCTAATCCGAAACCGAATGGTTATCAATCCATCCATACCGTGGTGTTAGGGCCGGAAGGTAAACCGGTAGAAATTCAAATCCGCACCAAGCAAATGCACGATGATGCAGAGCTTGGGGTTGCGGCACACTGGAAGTACAAAGAAGGGGCGGCCAGTGGTCGCAGTGGGTACGACGAGAAAATTACCTGGCTGCGTAAACTGTTGGCATGGCAAGAAGAAATGTCAGACTCGGGGGAAATGCTCGATGAATTGCGCAGCCAAGTGTTTGACGATCGCGTCTATGCCTTTACTCCGCGCGGTGATGTGGTGGACTTGCCCAGCGGCGCCACGCCGTTGGATTTTGCTTACCATATTCACTCCGAGGTCGGGCATCGGTGTATCGGTGCCAAAGTGGAAGGGCGTATTGTTCCGTTCACCTATCACCTTCAAATGGGCGATCAGGTAGAGATCATTACCCAAAAAGAGCCCAACCCCTCGCGAGATTGGCTAAATCCCAGCCACGGCTTTGTGAATTCCAGCCGGGCACGTGCCAAAATTAATGCCTGGTTCCGCAAACAAGATAAAGACAAGAACATTGCCGCGGGTAAAGAGATCTTGGATACCGAGCTGCAAAAGATTGGCGGTACCAGTAAAGATGCAAACTTGGCGCTAAAACGCTTTAACGTGAATACCTTAGATGAATTGTACGCTGGGATAGGTAGCGGTGATTTGCGTATTAATCAGGTGGTTAACCATATCAATGGCCTGATTAACAAGCCAAGCTTGGAAGAAGAAGAGCAGCAGCTATTAGAAAAACTACAACAAAGCGAGCAAAAGCCGAATACGGGCAAGGCACACCGTGATGCAGTGGTGGTTGAAGGGGTCGATAACCTCATGACTCACTTGGCGCGTTGTTGTCAGCCACTACCGGGTGATGAGATCAAAGGTTTTGTTACTCAAGGGCGAGGCATTTCTGTGCACCGCGCTGACTGTGAGCAACTCAACGAACTGAGTCACCACGCGCCCGAGCGCATTATTGCCACGGTTTGGGGCAAAGGGCACATTGGCCAATACCATGTGCGTATCCGCTTATCTGCTAATGAGCGCACCGGATTGGTGAAAGATATTAATACCGTGTTGAGCAATGAGAAAGCACGCGTAGCGGGCATGCAAAGTCGCGTGGATTACAAAAAGCAAATGTCTATCATGGATTTTGATTTAGAAATCTCCGATCTCGACACCCTGAGCCGCGTGGTTAATCGGCTTGAACAAGTGAAAGACGTGGTTGAGGCTAAACGTCTTCGCTAATTATTTCTCGCCCTGTCTCGACAGGGCGTTTTTTTAGAAGGAACTCTTTCATGGCAGCCATCGAGCAATTACTGACCATCATGACCACCTTACGTGATCCAGACAACGGCTGTGAGTGGGATAGGGCGCAGACTGCTGACACCATCGTGCCTCATACCTTAGA
Organism: Salinivibrio sp. SS3; assembly: GCF_001722105.1. Taxonomy (NCBI): domain Bacteria; kingdom Pseudomonadati; phylum Pseudomonadota; class Gammaproteobacteria; order Vibrionales; family Vibrionaceae; genus Salinivibrio; species Salinivibrio sp. SS3. The sequence continues at coordinate 218,907 of NZ_MEBQ01000045.1, forward strand.
AGAAGCCTATGAAGTCGCGGATGCGATTGAGCGTGAAAACTGGTCAGACCTAAAAGATGAGCTAGGTGACTTACTTTTTCAAATTGTGTTCTACAGTCAATTGGGGCGGGAAAAAAACCAATTTGATTTTGAGGATGTGGTGCGTGGCATTTGTGACAAACTCATCCGTCGTCACCCTCATGTTTTTGGCCCCAAAGATCCGCAGGGACAGCCCTTAATGGCTGCAGACTGGGAAGGCATCAAAGCGCAAGAGCGCGCCGAGAGCGCAGCCTCTATGCAACCGCAAAGTGTGCTGGATGGGGTGACTCAAGGACTACCCGCTTTAACAAGAGCGCACAAATTGCAAAAGCGTTGTGCACGAGTGGGCTTTGATTGGCCGACGGTGGCTCCTGTGATAGATAAAGTGCAGGAAGAGATTGCAGAGGTTGAGCAAGAACTGGCGCAAGCCTCTGTTGATCAGGCGCGTGTGGATGAAGAAGTCGGGGATTTGTTATTCGCGGTGGTGAATTTGGCGCGCCATCTGGGGACGGATGCCGAGCACGCGTTGCGCCGTGCCAACCAAAAGTTTGAAGCTCGCTTTCGTGGTGTTGAAAAGCACTTACGTGATAATGAAAAAAATATTCAACAATGTCAGCTAGATGAACTAGAATCGGCGTGGCAGGCCGTCAAAAAGGCGAATAAGTAAATATCCTGTAATTGGCATAATTGATTTGTGACAATTAAAAACACCAGGGTGTGTGGTAGCTTTCACATTGTGGGAGTCAGTGGGGTCTGGTATCATAATATCCCGTCCAGAACTTCATTAATTTCCTCTAAATCCAACTCTCAGGTTTAGCATGACGACGAACTACATTTTTGTTACGGGCGGTGTTGTATCCTCCCTCGGTAAGGGTATTGCTGCAGCCTCATTAGCAGCCATTCTTGAAGCGCGTGGCCTCAATGTCACCATCATGAAACTCGACCCTTATATTAACGTGGATCCAGGGACAATGAGCCCTACCCAGCACGGAGAAGTATTCGTCACGGAAGACGGCGCAGAGACCGACCTTGACCTCGGTCACTATGAGCGCTTTATTCGCACCAAAATGACCAAGCGTAATAACTTTACCTCTGGTCGTGTGTATGCGGATGTGCTGCGCAAAGAGCGCCGTGGAGATTACCTGGGAGCCACCATTCAGGTGATTCCGCACATCACCAATTCAATCAAAGACCGCATCATCGCCGGTGGTGAAGGTCACGATATTGCGATTGTGGAAATCGGCGGTACCGTCGGTGATATAGAGTCGCTGCCATTTTTGGAAGCGATTCGCCAGCTGACGGTGGACGTTGGCCGCGAGCGTGCGATGTTTATGCACCTGACTTTGGTGCCTTATCTGGCGGCAGCAGGTGAAGTGAAAACCAAGCCAACGCAACATTCGGTAAAAGAACTACTCTCAATTGGTATCCAGCCTGATGTGCTGGTATGCCGTAGTGAGCGCCCGATCCCGGCTAATGAGCGCGCGAAAATTGCGCTGTTCTGTAATGTGGCAGAAAAAGCCGTGATCACCATGAAAGACGTAGATTCTATCTACAAAATCCCATCACTTATTCGCTCTCAAGGCCTGGATGATCTGGTTTGTAATCGTTTTGGCATTGAAGCGGCGGAAGCTGACCTGTCAGAGTGGGAGCAAGTTAGCTACGAAGAAGCCAATCCTATGGGCGAAGTGACCATTGGTATGGTGGGCAAATACATCGAGCTGCCGGATGCGTATAAGTCCGTCAACGAAGCCTTGAAACACGGTGGGTTGAAAAACCGTCTCACCGTCAACATCAAGTATGTAGACTCGCAAGATCTTGAAACACGCGGCTCAGAACTGCTGCAAGATTTGGATGCTATCTTGGTACCCGGTGGATTTGGTGACCGAGGTGTGGAAGGTAAAATCCTGGCAGCACAATATGCCCGTGAAAACAAACTGCCTTACTTGGGTATCTGCCTCGGTATGCAAGTCGCTCTGATTGAATACGCGCGCAATGTCGCGGGGATGGAAGGGGCAAACTCGACCGAGTTTAACAAAGAGAGCAAATACCCGGTGGTGGGACTGATCACTGAGTGGGTCGATGAAGAAGGGAAAGTGGAAGAGCGCAGTGAAACCTCTGATCTTGGCGGTACCATGCGCCTTGGTGCTCAACTTTGCCACCTTGCCGAAGGCTCTAAAGCCCATCAGCTTTATGGCAACACGCAAATCCACGAGCGTCATCGCCACCGTTATGAAGTCAACAACTTATTGCGTCCGCAGCTAGAAAAAGCGGGGCTGTCAATCTCAGGCCTGTCTGCGGATAAAAAGCTGGTGGAAATCATTGAAAACCCTGAGCACCCTTGGTTTGTTGCGTGCCAGTTCCACCCAGAGTTCACGTCGACACCACGTGATGGCCACCCACTGTTTGCCGGATTCGTTGCGGCGGCAGGCAAAAAACAGCGCGGTGAGCTATAAACGAGATTCGAGCGGTCGCCTGAAAATGGGCAGCCGCTTTTATTTTTAAAAACAATGACAGACGAGAGGAATCACAATGTCTAAGATCGTTAAAGTTCTAGGCCGTGAAATCATTGATTCACGCGGTAACCCAACCGTTGAAGCAGAAGTCCATCTAGAAGGTGGCTTCGTCGGTATGGCGGCAGCACCTTCAGGTGCATCAACGGGTTCTCGCGAAGCGCTAGAACTGCGTGATGGTGACAAGTCACGTTTCATGGGTAAAGGCGTTCTAAAAGCGATTGAAGCGGTTAACGGTCCAATCGCCGAAGCCCTACAAGGCAAAGATGCGAAAGCCCAAGCCGATATCGACCAAGTGATGATCGATCTCGACGGCACTGACAACAAATCTAAATTTGGTGCGAATGCTATCCTGGCGGTGTCTCTTGCTAACGCGAAAGCAGCCGCGGCGGCGAAAGGCATGCCTTTGTTTGAGCACATTGCTGAACTCAACGGCACAGCCGGTCAGTTCTCAATGCCTCTGCCAATGATGAACATCCTTAACGGTGGTGAGCACGCGGATAACAACGTTGATATCCAAGAGTTCATGATCCAGCCTGTGGGTGCGAAAACCCTGAAAGAAGCACTGCGCATCGGTGCGGAAGTATTCCATAACCTCGCAAAAGTACTGAAGGCCAAAGGCCTAAGCACAGCCGTAGGTGACGAAGGTGGTTTTGCACCGAACCTAGATTCAAACGCCGCTGCACTGGCCGCGATTAAAGAAGCGGTCGAGCAAGCAGGCTACGAGCTAGGTAAAGATATCACCCTCGCGATGGACTGTGCGGCGTCTGAGTTCTATGACAAAGAGCAAGGCATCTACAATATGAAGGGTGAAGGTAAAACCTTCTCTTCAGAAGAGTTTAACCACTACTTGGCGAAACTGGCTGAAGAATACCCAATCGTGTCTATCGAAGATGGCCTCGACGAGTCTGACTGGGACGGCTTTAAGCACCAAACTGAACTGCTGGGTGACAAACTCCAGCTCGTCGGTGATGATCTGTTTGTAACCAACACCAAGATCCTTAAAGAGGGTATCGACAAAGGGGTTGCGAACTCTATCTTGATCAAATTCAACCAAATCGGTTCTCTGACCGAAACGCTGGCGGCGATCAAGATGGCGAAAGACGCAGGCTACACAGCCGTGATCTCTCACCGTTCAGGTGAAACTGAAGACGCCACCATCGCTGACTTGGCGGTTGGTACGGCTGCAGGCCAAATCAAAACCGGTTCGATGAGCCGTTCTGATCGTGTGGCTAAGTACAACCAGCTCATCCGCATTGAAGACGCGCTGGGTGAAAAAGCACCATTTAATGGTCTAAAAGAAGTGAAAGGCCAATAATCGGCACGTAAGCACTTTTTACCAAAAAGCCGTCCCGTTTAACGGGGCGGCTTTTTTCATTTAGGAAAACCATGACACCAGCCAGCGGATCCGCTAGCCTATGCGGTTAGTCAATCAGGGTATGAATACCCTGAGCCGATGTTGGAAGGAGTACAGGTATGAGGCTGCTATCGGTTGCACTGTTTCTCACGCTGGTGTGGCTGCAGTATGAACTGTGGCTGGGTAAAAATGGCGTGACAGACTATTGGCAAATTGAAGCCAATGTCGCCGTACAGCAACAAGCCAACCAAAAACTCGTTAAGCGTAACCAGCAAATGTACGCAGAAATTGCCGATTTGAAGCGTGGGCAAGAAGCGATTGAAGAGCGCGCCCGCAATGAGCTGGGCATGATAAAGCCGGACGAGACATTTTTCCGATTAGTCGATAAATCCCAGTAACTGACAGCCGTTGCTGGCGGTACAACCAAAGAAGATAACTTGTGGTCGAACAACCCCCTTTGCAGCACAACACCGCTTTACAACCCGGAATAAGCGCCGTGGTCCCTGCCGCAGGTGTCGGCAGCAGGATGCAAGCTAGCTGCCCGAAACAATACCTCCCTCTCGCCGGCAAAATGCTGATTGAGCATACCGTTGAGCGTTTGCTCTCTCACCCTGCCGTGGCTGACGTGATCATCGCCATTGGTGCGGACGATCGCTACTTTGCGGACACTCGCTTGAGTGAGCGTCCAAATGTGCGTGTGGTCTTGGGTGGAGCAACGCGTGCCGCGTCGGTGCAAGCTGGACTCGACGTGGTCAATACGCAATGGGTGATGGTGCATGATGCCGCACGCCCTTGCGTGTCGCATGCCGATATCGATGCCTTGATTAAACAGGCGCAATCTCACCCCGATGGCGCTTTGCTCGCCGCGCCGGTTAGAGACACCATGAAGCGTGCAGACGCGCAAGGACAGGTGGCTCACACTGTTGAGCGTGAGGCGCTTTGGCATGCATTGACCCCACAAATGTTTTTAACCCAAACGCTAATCCAGGCACTTAATGTGGCAGGAGATCAGGTGACTGACGAAGCGTCTGCCGTTGAAGCGCTTGGGGGGAAGCCTGTGCTGGTCCCTGCCAGTGCCAGCAACATTAAAGTCACCCACCCTGAGGATAAGTTTTTGGCCGAGTTTTACCTTTCACAACAAGAAGGCAAATCATGATTCGAATTGGACATGGGTTTGATGTACACAAATTTGGCGGAGACGGCCCTGTCATTATCGGCGGGGTCAGTGTCCCTTATGCGCAAGGTTTGGTCGCGCACTCAGACGGTGATGTGGCGCTTCATGCACTGTGTGATGCCCTGCTGGGCGCGATAGCGGCGGGCGATATCGGTCAACATTTTCCCGACACTAGTGACGAATGGAAAGGTGCCGACAGCCGTGTGCTTCTTCGCGATGTATACAGCAAAGTACGCCGAAAAGGGTATCAATTAGGTAACGCTGATATCACTATTATCGCCCAAGCGCCGAAAATGGGCCCACATATCGACGCCATGCGTGAAGCCATCGCCAGTGATTTGTGTGTGACGGTAGATGCGGTTAACGTCAAAGCCACCACCTCTGAGCGTTTGGGCTTTACCGGACGCAAAGAGGGCATTGCCTGTGAGGCGGTGGTGCTATTAAACAAAGAGGCCGTATGACAGACTTACTCGCGCCCTTGGCTTACTTACATGGCCAACCAACACAGCCAGGCACCTTAAAAGCGTCACCGGACGATTTTATTGTCTCGGAGTCCCTAGGTTTCACCCCATCAGGTCAAGGCGAGCACTTTTTAGTACGGATTAAAAAGCGTGGTGAAAATACCAAATACGTGGCCAATGAGCTGGCAAAAGCCTGTGGGGTTAGCTCGCGACAAGTGAGCTGGGCGGGCCTTAAAGATCGTCACGCCGTGACTGAGCAATGGTTCAGTGTTCACCTGCCAGGCAAAGCGGATCCGGACTTAGCGGCGTTCGTCGAAAACCACCCAGGCGTTGTGAGCATTGAATGGACAGCCCGCCATCAGCATAAATTGCGCCCTGGCGATCTGACCGGCAATCAGTTCACGCTCTGTATTCGCGATCTGGCGTCGCCACAGGCTTTAGTGCCGCGGCTAGAGGCTATCGCAAAGCAGGGCGTGCCCAATTACTTTGGTGCGCAGCGCTTTGGTCGTGATGGCAATAATGTCGAGATGGCGCGCGCCTGGGGGCGTGGAGAAATAAAAGTCCGTGACAAGAGCAAGCGCAGCTTTTATCTCTCAGCAGCCCGGTCGCTGCTGTTTAATCAGGTGGTGTCTGCACGGATAGAAACGGGCGTCTTTGCCTCTACCCTGAGCGGCGACCTATGTCTCGATGAACAACAGCAAACCCACTTGGTTGAGCAAGAAGGCCGTCATCAGCCTGGCATTACCGGCCCTTTAACGGGCGACAATGCGTTACCCACCGAGGGGCAAGCACAGGACTTTGAGCAAGCGGTGGTCGACAAAGAGCCTGAGCTATTAGGCGTGATCCGTGATAATCGCATGCGTCATGACCGTCGTGTGCTGTGTTTACTGCCGCAAGCGATGACCTGGACACACGATGCTGACACCTTAACCGTGCGTTTCTTTTTACCCGCGGGCGCATTTGCCACCGCGGTGATGCGAGAGTTAGTCGTCGCGACCCCACAAGGAGAGCACAATGCGAATATTGATTAGTAACGACGACGGTTATCACGCCCAAGGGATCCAAACCTTGACCGAGGCGTTATCGACCATTGCAGATGTGGTGGTGGCCGCGCCTGATCGCAACTGCTCAGGCGCGTCAAATTCACTCACATTAGAAAACCCCTTGCGCGTGCGCGAACTCGCACCGCAGCGTTATGCGGTTCAGGGGACCCCCACAGACTCGGTGCATTTGGCGCTACGGCAATTGGTGCCCTGGGAGCCTGATTTTGTGATCACTGGGATTAACCATGGTGCTAACCTCGGTGATGATGTGCTTTACTCGGGGACAGTGGCCGCGGCGACAGAGGGCTTTTTCCTGGGCGCGCCGGCTATTGCGGTCTCACTATGTGGCCACCAACACTTTGAGACAGCTGCGCACGTCGTGAAACAATTCTTAGCCAAGAACCAGCGCCATGCCGCGCCCAGTCATCGCCTCATTAATATTAATGTGCCCGATGTGCCAATCGATAGCCTAGAGGGGTGGAAAGTGACACGCCTTGGCGCCCGTCATCACGCCGAAGATGTGATAAAGCAAAGCGATCCACGGGGTAAACCGATATACTGGGTGGGGGCGCCCGGTCAAACCCAAGATGCAGGACCAGGAACCGATTTTCACGCCATTGCGGCGCAATACGTTTCTATAACACCACTGCAGGTAGACTTAACCGCGCATGATACCCTGGGCGTGTTTTCACAATGGTTAAGCGAGTAGGCGGCAGATACGCCATCGTTGGTGAGCCGCATTGAGGCGGCGGCCGTTTCAATAGACTTATACTCAGTGATAAAGGAAGCAGACGTTGAGTCAAGCGCAATCACTTATTCAATTTTTGCAGCAACAAGGTGTGACTGACACCCATGTGCTAAACGCCATGCAGGCTGTGCCTCGGCATTTATTTGTCTCTGAAGCCATGACCCACCAAGCTTATGGAAACAATGCGTTACCCATTGGGTGGGGACAAACTATTTCACAACCTTATATCGTGGCTAAGATGACATCATTGCTCAATTTGCGACGCGATAGTCGCATTTTGGAAATTGGCACCGGATCCGGTTATCAAACGGCGGTCCTCGCTAACTTGGTGGATCATGTTTATTCTGTCGAGCGGATCAAGCCACTACAAATGCTAGCCAAACGGCGCTTAAAGCAGCTAGATATTTATAATGTCTCGACAAAACATGGAGATGGTTGGCAAGGGTGGCCGTCGAAGGGCCCCTATGATGCGATCATGGTAACGGCAGCCGCGGCGCACGTGCCCGATGCGTTGTGCGATCAGCTTAATGACGGCGGCGTGATCTTGATTCCGATTGGTGATGATGAGCAAACATTGATGCGCGTCACTCGCCAAGGCACCACTTTTCACACCGAGACGGTTGAATCGGTTAAGTTTGTTCCCCTGGTGGCAGGTGAGCTGGCATAAACTGTCTCAGAGATGGAGCTGTGTTTAAAAACAGATGAAAATCGCGCTTTTTCTTTCACTGCTAGTGGTTATATCTGGTTGCTCTTGGCGAGGGCCGGCGCCGGTATCCAGCGTGACACCCGACTATACCAGCGTCGATAGAGGCAGCTATCGCGGCAGCTATTACGAAGTTAAGAAGGGCGATACCCTCTACTATATCGCTTATATCACGGATCGTGATATCGACGACATCATCGAACACAATAATCTACAGCCCCCCTATACCATTTATCCCGGGCAGACACTGGCGCTGTGGAAGCCCGCCTATCAACGTCCTGATGTGGCTCAATCCACATCAGGCGCGACAAATGTGGCCTCTGCCACGGCGTCAGCTGCAAGCGCGAGCGTGGCAGCATCTTCTTCTAGAAAAGGCGCTAAATCTAGCAAATTCGAGGAAAAAAAGAAGTCAAAAACCGCGAGTGAACGCACAAAAAGCGTTGAATCGGGGTCATCGTCGAGGTACAGTCAACCTAAAGACAAAAGTAAACAAGCTGTTAACAAGCGGACCGCTAGCGCATCTAACCAACAGATCAGCTGGCAATGGCCATCCAGAGGCCGAATGGTGTCCCGATTTTCTAGCACAGAGCGAGGCAATAAGGGCATAGATATTGCTGGACAACGAGGACAGGGCATTCAGGCAGCGGCAGATGGAAAAGTCGTTTACGCCGGAAGCGCACTTCGAGGTTACGGTAAGTTAATAATAGTGAAACACAATGATGATTATCTAAGTGCGTACGCGCACAACGATTCGTTTTATGTTTCAGAAGGCCAAGCTGTCAAAAAGGGGCAGAAAATAGCTTCCATGGGCAGTTCTGGTGCAAACAGTGTTCGGTTGCATTTTGAAATTCGCTACAAAGGAAAATCGGTCAATCCGTTACATTATCTGCCAAAGCGGTAGCACAGGGTAACCAAGGTGATATCGCCGCAGCCACCAATGTGACGGGGCCGGTATAAGCAGAAATGAGTTCTGCTTAGCTGCTACGTCATTAGGGAGGCGCTATGAGCCAAACAAATACCGCAAAGAAACTGGACGGCTTGAACCAAGACGTTGAATTCGACACCGTGGAAGCACAAGCTGACGAGGTGCTCGAAGAAGTCGAAGAGGCAGTACAGCAACAAGCGGCCACTTCAAAGGCCTCTGATGCCACCCAACTCTACCTCAGCGAAATTGGCTTTTCACCGCTGCTTACCGCTGAAGAAGAAGTGCTCTATGCGCGCCGAGCGTTGCGCGGTGACGAGGTTGCTCGCAAGCGTATGATTGAGAGTAACCTTCGCTTGGTGGTGAAAATTTCACGTCGCTATTCTAACCGTGGTTTAGCGCTGCTCGATTTGGTCGAAGAAGGAAATCTTGGCTTGATTCGCGCGGTGGAGAAGTTTGACCCTGAACGCGGCTTCCGCTTTTCAACCTACGCAACCTGGTGGATTCGTCAAACCATTGAACGTGCCATCATGAACCAAACGCGCACCATTCGTCTGCCGATTCACGTCGTCAAAGAGCTGAACGTGTACCTGCGAACCGCGCGCGAGCTGGCACAAAAGCTTGACCATGAACCGACCGCTGAAGACATCGCGGCGCAGCTCGATAAGCCGGTAGAAGATGTGAATCGGATGCTTCGTCTCAATGAGCGTATTGGCTCCGTGGATAATCCCATTGGCGGTGATTCGGAAAAAGCTTTGCTAGACATCATTCCAGATGAGAAGCAAGACGGCCCAGAGTACACCACACAAGACGATGACATGAAAAAGTCGATTGTCCAGTGGCTACAAGAGCTTAACCCAAAACAACGCGAAGTATTGTCACGGCGTTTCGGGCTTCTCGGCCATGAAGCATCAACGCTGGAAGATGTGGGACGTGAGATTGGCCTAACCCGCGAGCGGGTACGTCAAATCCAGGTGGAAGGGTTACGCCGCCTGCGCGACATGCTGACGCATCAAGGGCTGAGCATCGAATCGCTCTTTAACGTAGAGCAATAATCAGCCTGTTAATGTCGCATCATTCATAGAGCGAGAATCACAGTCATAGATATTAATGAAGGGACAGCGATGGCTGTCCCTTTTTGTTTGCCCAGCGAAGCTGGCATGACGGCTCACAGGATGATGGCGTGGTCGATTAGCGAGATTGCTGTAACGCTTTGAGCGCATAGAGGGCGTCTAAGGCTTGCCGTGGGGTCATCTCATCGGGGTTTAAGGCATCGACCGCGTTATCCAGTTCGCTAGGCTCAGGCAGTAAGGCGAGCTGAGCGGGCGCGGGATCACCGACCGTTTGTTCAGCATGAATGGTATGTTGGCCGTTTTGCTCGAGTTGTGCCAGTTTATGCTTAGCACGCCGTATTATCGGTTTGGGAACCCCTGCGAGACTCGCGACGGCTAGTCCATAAGACTTACTGGCTGCGCCTTCTTGCACAGCGTGCATAAACGCAATGTCATCGCCATGCTCCATGGCATCAAGGTGCACATTCACCAAGCCTTCCATTTGCCCTGGCAGTTCGGTGAGTTCGAAATAATGGGTGGCAAACAAGGTCATTGCATGAATTTTTTCTGCCAGCCATTCCGCACTGGCCCATGCTAAAGACAAACCATCGTAGGTACTGGTGCCGCGGCCAATTTCGTCCATTAACACCAAGCTGTTTGCCGTCGCGTTATGGAGAATATTGGCGGTTTCCGTCATTTCCACCATAAAGGTTGAGCGCCCGGAAGCGAGATCGTCAGAGGCGCCGATACGGGTAAAAATCCGATCAACAGGCCCAATGGTAGCGCGATCAGCGGGCACATACGCACCAATATGGCTCAGCAAGGTGATCAATGCCGTCTGACGCATATACGTGGATTTACCCCCCATGTTCGGCCCGGTAATGATCAGCATCCGCCGCGCAGGGCTTAAGGCGATGGGGTTAGGGATAAAGGGGTCACTCATGACTTGCTCAACCACTGGGTGGCGGCCCGCTTCGATATCGATGCCCGGTTTGTCGGTAAGCACTGGGCGATGATAATTGAGCGTCTCAGCGCGTTCAGCAAGATTACACAGCACATCAAGGCCAGACAATGCCTCAGAGGCATGTTGCAGTTGGGCCAAATGTGGCAGTAATAAATCAAACAACTCTTCCCACAACCGTTTCTCTAACGCTAATGCGTTGGACCGAGAGCTTAAGACCTTATCTTCGTGCTCTTTTAATTCGGGGATAATGTAACGCTCTGCATTTTTAAGCGTTTGCCGGCGGATATAATGTGCAGGTACTCGGTCACTTTGCGCGCGGCTGATTTGAATGTAAAAGCCGTGCACCTGGTTATAACCCACCTTCAGGGTATCGATGCCATATTGCTCGCGCTCGCGGGTTTCGAGTTCTTCTAAGTAGCGTGATGCGCCTTCAGATAAGTCACGCCATTCATCCAGTTCCGCGTTGTACCCTGGCGCAATCACGCCGCCATCACGGATCACTACCGGCGGGTTCTCGACCACCGCGCGGGTGAGCAAATCTTGCAGCTCTGGCATCGGTGTGGTGGCCGTTTGGTAATCGCAAAACGCACGGTGATCTAGCTCGGTGAGCAGCGTTTGTACCTCAGGCAGCTGCGCCAATGCGGTGCGCAGCCTTGCCATATCGCGGGGGCGAGCAGAGCGCATCGCCAAGCGAGCCAGTACGCGCTCGATGTCGCCAACCGGTTTGAGTGCGGCGCTTAACTCGGTGTATAGGCCACTATCAAGCAGCGCGCCGATCGCATCCAAACGTTGGTTGAGCACTTGAGGGTCGCGCAGGGGTTGATGGAGCCAGCGTTTCAGTAAGCGACTGCCCATTGGCGTTGTCGTGCGATCCAAAACGTCAGCCAGGGTGTTGTCGGTGCCGCCAGCGAGGTTTTGGGTGATCTCTAAATTACGTCGTGTCGCGGCGTCCAACACCACAGAGGTGTCTTGCTGATCTTTGATGATGGCACGAATATGGGGAAGCGCAGTGCGCTGGGTTTCTTTGGCGTATTGTAATACACAGCCGGCGGCACTGAGCCCCAGCACGCAGTCTTCCACGCCAAAGCCGACTAAATCGCGGGTGCCAAATTGACTGGTCAGTTGACTGCGAGCGGTGTCGAGATCGAATTCCCAAATCGGTCGGCGCCTTGCGCCGCGGCTCGCTGCGAGTAAATCAGGGTAGGGAAAGTCTTCTGGATAAAGCAGCTCAGCCGGTTGCGTGCGTTGCAGCTCGGCTTGCATTTGCTCGTAGGTAGCAGGCTCGGTCAGCACAAATCGCCCCGAGGTAATATCTAAGGTGGCGAAGCCAAACTGCTCGTTATCACAAATCAGTGCGGCAACCAAGTTATCAACCCGCTCGCTAAGCAGCGCTTCATCGGATACTGTGCCGGGGGTGACGATTCGCACCACCTGGCGCTCAACCGGGCCTTTACTGGTGGCCGGATCGCCAATTTGCTCACAAATCGCCACCGGCTCGCCCAATTGCACTAACTTCGCTAAATATCCCTCCACGGCATGAAAGGGCACACCCGCCATGGGGATCGGCTCACCGCCTGAGCTGCCGCGCTTAGTCAGTGATATATCCAAAAGCTGAGAGGCGCGTTTGGCATCGTCGTAAAAGAGTTCGTAAAAATCCCCCATGCGGTAGAACAGCAGCTCTTCAGGGTGCTGCGCTTTGAGTTTGAGGTACTGTTGCATCATCGGGGTGTGCTTTTCGAGCGCTTGTACTGTCACGACTAGACCTGCAAAATGGAACATTGAAAAGGGTAGGTAGAATACGTGATCGTACGGCAAAGGGTAAAGTTGCGGTACCGGTTTCTTCCCCCTCAACAAAAGGAGCGCATGGTGGAACAGTTATTCTCGCTAGCAAAGCAACTCGGCGATGCCTTATTGGATGCAGGGCTGACAGTGACCACCGCAGAGTCTTGCACCGGGGGCGGTATCGCTTACTGCTTGACGGACGTGCCAGGAAGCTCGCAATGGTTTCAGCAAGCATGGGTGACCTACAGCAATCCAGCCAAACACCAACAAGTGCACGTGCCAGATGACCTATTAGCACAATATGGCGCGGTGAGTGAACCTGTGGTGATGGCGATGGCGGAAGGTGCGCGCCAAGAGGCAGAAGCAGACTTGGCGATTGCCGTGAGTGGCGTGGCTGGCCCATCGGGGGGGAGTGCTGATAAACCTGTGGGCACCGTGTGGTGCGCATGGGCTTGGCATGGTGGCGAAATTGACACAGAAGTCTGTCATTTTGAGGGGGACAGGCGCGCGGTTCGTGAACAAACGGTCGCGCATGTGTTGTCCCATGCTTTAAGGCGCTTGTCTCCGTAACTGGAGACGTGTCGCACCACACAGATTTTTTCTATACAGGGCTAGACACTGTATGTATGGACAGTATACTTAGCCCCAATGACTGATAGCTTTCATCGCATAGATAGCGGTTTATTTCCTGGAGACTGAAATGGACGATAACAAAGAAAAGGCGCTCGCAGCCGCACTCGGGCAAATCGAAAAGCAATTTGGCAAAGGCTCAATCATGCGTCTGGGTGATGACCGCACCATGGACATCGAAACCGTATCGACCGGCTCTTTGTCTCTCGATATCGCCCTAGGTGCCGGCGGGTTGCCTTTTGGTCGTATTATCGAAATCTATGGCCCAGAGTCATCAGGTAAAACGACGCTGACGCTAGAAGCGATTGCCGAAGCACAAAAAATGGGTAAGACCTGTGCCTTTATCGACGCTGAGCATGCCCTTGACCCTATTTATGCGCGCAAGCTGGGTGTCGACATCGATAACCTTTTGGTCTCTCAGCCAGATACCGGTGAGCAAGCGTTGGAAATTGCCGATGCCCTGACACGCTCGGGCGCTGTCGACATGATCGTGATTGACTCAGTGGCGGCATTGACACCTAAAGCTGAGATTGAAGGCGAGATGGGCGACTCACACATGGGTCTGCAAGCGCGGATGTTGTCACAAGCGATGCGTAAGCTCACAGCCAACATCAAAAACAGCAATACCATGATGGTCTTCATCAACCAAATTCGCATGAAAATTGGTGTGATGTTTGGTAACCCAGAAACCACGACTGGGGGTAACGCGTTAAAATTCTACGCCTCGGTTCGCCTGGATATTCGCCGCATTGGTGCGATTAAAGAAGGTGACGAAGTGGTGGGCAACGAAACCCGCGTCAAAGTGGTAAAAAACAAAGTGGCTGCGCCCTTTAAACAAGCCGAATTCCAAATCCTTTATGGCCAAGGCATTAACTTGCAAGGCGAATTAGTAGACTTGGGCGTGAAACACAAGCTGGTAGAAAAAGCCGGTGCTTGGTACAGCTACAAAGGCGATAAAATTGGCCAAGGTAAAGCCAATGCATGTAAATACCTGAAAGAAAACCCACACATTGCGGAAGAAATTGACACCACCTTGCGTGAGATGTTGCTGCAGCCTGGCCTCAACAACGAAGCGGTCGACGCGAACGCGGAGGCAGAAGCCGAGGACGATCAGCTGTAATGGCCGTATCGTGCCAAGACGTTGCGGTGGGCTTGTTAGCCCGCCGTGACCATTCTGTTCACGAGCTGCAACAAAAACTGATTCAACGCGGGTTTGATCAAGACACCATTGCGCTGACCCTTGATGAGTGTCTCGCGCGTGGTTGGTTAGATGATGCCCGTTTTGCGGCCAGCTTGTTGCGCCAAGGTGTGAGCAAACATCATGGCTGGCTACGTATTTGTCAAGATGCCAAGCGAAAGGGCATCGACACTGAGTTGTTATCACGTGCCGAACAAGAGCAAGAGGTTGACTGGTATGCGCTAGCCAGAGAGACCGCACAGCGTAAATATGCCGATCTCGATGGCCGCCTTCCGCCAGCCGAGCAAAAGGAAAAAGCCAAACGCATGCGCTTTTTACAGTCACGTGGCTTCAACTTTGATCAAATCCAATACGCACTCAGTCACGACGATTCGGACACGCATTTCTAAACCAATCCCACTCTGTCTCTTTTCCGCACGCGATCGGTTGTTTACAATGGCGTAAATAAAACCATGCTTCCATCGCGTCACGACCATATCTGGTTGCTAACGCAATATTCGATTATCAGGATTAGCCAATGTATATGAGCACTGATGAGATCCGTACAGCGTTTCTCAAGTTCTTTGAAAGCAAAGGGCACCAGATTGTGCCTAGCTCGTCGCTCGTGCCTGCCGATGACCCAACGCTTTTGTTCACCAACGCAGGGATGAACCAGTTTAAAGATACTTTTTTAGGGGTTGAAAAGCGTGACTACACGCGTGCAACGTCAGCACAGCGTTGTGTGCGGGCGGGCGGCAAACACAACGACCTTGAAAACGTCGGTTTTACCGCGCGCCACCATACCTTCTTTGAAATGCTCGGCAATTTCAGCTTCGGTGATTACTTCAAGCAAGATGCGATTCAATACGCATGGGCATTTTTGACCGAAACCATTGGCTTGCCAAAAGAAAAGCTGTTGGTAACCGTATACGAAACCGATGACGAAGCATTTGATATTTGGCATCAGCAAATCGGTGTCCCAGCGGATCGCATTGTGCGTATCGGCGATAAAGAAGGCGGTAAGCCTTACGAGTCAGATAATTTCTGGCAAATGGGCGATACTGGGCCATGCGGACCATGTAGCGAAATTTTCTATGACCATGGTGAGCATATTTGGGGTGGCCCGCCAGGGACGCCAGAAGAAGACGGGGATCGCTTCATCGAGATCTGGAATATCGTCTTTATGCAGTTTAACCGCCAAGCAGACGGCACCATGGAAAATCTGCCTAAGCCGTCAGTGGATACCGGGATGGGGATTGAACGCATAGCGGCAATTAAGCAAGGCGTGCACTCTAACTATGAAATCGATGTTTTCCAGCAATTGATTAAGCAAGTCGCTGACATCATTGGGGTTGAAGATCTCACTAACCAGTCTTTGCGCGTAGTCGCTGACCACATCCGCTCGTGTGCATATTTGATTGTTGATGGTGTGATGCCTTCTAACGAAGGACGAGGCTATGTGTTGCGCCGAATCATTCGTCGTGCGGTTCGTCATGGTAACAAGCTTGGCAGCAAAGAGGCGTTTTTCTATAAGCTGGTTGGCCCTCTCGCTACCATCATGGGGACGGCCGGTGAAGATCTGCGTGCGCAGCAAACCATGGTGGAAAAAGTCCTTAAGATTGAAGAAGACAACTTTGGTCGCACGCTTGAGCGTGGCATGTTGATGTTGGAAGAGGCCTTGGACAAGGTTAAGGGTGACGAGTTAGATGGTGAAACCGTCTTCAAACTCTATGACACTTACGGCTTCCCGGCAGACTTAACCAATGATGTTGCGCGTGAGCGCGGTTATCGCATTGATGAAGCCGGCTTTGAAGCGGCGATGGAAGCCCAGCGTCAGCGCGCGCGCGAAGCCGGTCAGTTTGGCACTGACTACAACCAAGCCATAAAAGTGGAGCATGGCTCTGATTTTTGTGGTTACACAGGGACAGAAGGCACAGGCCAGATCACTGAGATTTTTGTCGACGGTGACACCGTTGATAGCTTGGTATCGGGCGATAAAGCGGTGGTGATCCTTGATCACACGCCTTTCTATGCCGAGGCCGGTGGCCAATGTGGTGATACAGGGGTGATTGACACTGACCAAGGGCGATTTACCGTGACGGATACCCAGAAAGCGGGGCAAGCCATTGCACATTACGGTAGCTTGTCGGAAGGGCAACTGAGTGTCGGGGCACAAGCAACCGCTCGCGTGGATGCCGCGCGTCGTCACGCGGTAGCGATGAATCATTCCGCGACTCACTTGCTGCACGCCGCACTGCGTGAGGTACTAGGGAAGCACATTGCGCAAAAAGGCTCGCTAGTCCGGCCTGATGGGTTGCGTTTTGACTTCTCACACCTTGAGCAGGTCACTGCTGACGAACTCAAAGCGGTTGAGCGGATCGTGAATCAACAAATCCGTGAAAATAGCCCCGTGCAGACAGAAGTGATGGATATCGAAGCCGCCAAGCAAAAAGGCGCGATGGCACTGTTTGGTGAGAAATACGATGACCAAGTGCGTGTATTAAGCATGGGTGACTTTTCTATCGAGCTGTGTGGCGGGACACACGCGACGCGTACGGGCGACATTGGCATGTTTAAAATCGTCTCTGAAGCGGGTATCGCGGCCGGTGTACGCCGCATCGAAGCCATTACCGGGCAAGCGGCCATTGATAGCGTTTATCAGCAACAGGCTGACTATGAAGCCAAACTTGACGAAGCCCAGAGCAAAGCGAAAGCGTTAGAGAAACAAATTCAGCAGCTTAAACAGAAACTGGCCGCACAAGAAAGTGCTGGGCTGATCAATCAGGTCCGTGAGCTAAACGGGGTAAAAGTGCTGATTAGCCAGCTTGATGGTGCGGATAACAAAGCTCTGCGTAGCATGGTGGATGATCTGAAAAACCAAATGGGCAGTGGCATTGTGCTACTCGGTAACGTGGCCAATGATAAAGTCGGCCTGATTGCCGGTGTCACCAAGGATCTAACCGGCACGGTAAAAGCGGGTGAGCTGGTCAACCTTGTCGCACAGCAAGTGGGTGGCAAAGGCGGTGGTCGTCCTGATATGGCACAAGCCGGCGGTAGTGATGTGAGTGCACTGCCGAGTGCGTTAGCCTCCGCGGAGACCTGGCTCGCTGAGCAACTATAAGTCGCTTTTGTTTTTTTAAAAAGTCAAGAGGGTCGCGTATCGCGACCCTTTTTTGTGATCTAGATTAATAATTGCACTTTTTTCCTGATTCTGTATAGTGCAACGCCTTAAGCGGTGTCAGCGGTAAGACGTGATATTGGTTAGATTTTGTCACCATGCTGGCCAATGCCGTACAGATTTCTCTTACACTGTTATCTCAGGTCAATCGCCTCCACGGCTAACGGCATGATGATAAAACAGTAAATTTCTCTGCCCTTTTCTGGATATGGTGTGATAATTCGACCATAGTGTGGAATACGGACGCGAGTCAGCGCCCGTATTGGCATCATGAGCAGGGAAAGAATCCAACGATCACAGGTAACGGGCCGATACGCTGGCGGGTTATCTGGCTCAGACACTAATTGAATAAGTAAAAGATTGATACTCAAGGAGTAGAAGCATGCTGATTTTAACTCGCCGTGTGGGCGAAACCTTGATGATTGGTGATGAAGTCACTGTCACTGTATTGGGTGTAAAAGGTAACCAAGTCCGTATTGGTGTGAATGCACCGAAAGATGTTTCGGTACATCGTGAAGAGATCTACATGCGTATTCAGGCCGAAAAAGGCGCACCTGCAGGTGGTCAGAGCGACTACTAACAAGGCAAAAAGAGGTCGACCAAAGGTCGGCCTTTTTTATCCCTGCTTTTCCCGTAAAATCAGAATGAAACGGCGATAAATCCAACAATAGAATTGGGCTTTGGGTGATAATTGTCCATTTGTTGGTGGCAAGACTATTTTTGCCAGAAAAGTGTTTGACATATATGTGGCTCAAAGTAATATGTGCACCCGCAGCGACGGTGAGGTGGCCGAGTGGCTGAAGGCGCTCCCCTGCTAAGGGAGTATACGGTTTGTAGCCGTATCGAGGGTTCGAATCCCTCCCTCACCGCCATGTTGCTGCAGCAAGATAGATGCGCGTCCGTAGCTCAGCTGGATAGAGTACCTGGCTACGAACCAGGCGGTCGGAGGTTCGAATCCTCCCGGACGCGCCATAACTTGCGGTGAGGTGGCCGAGTGGCTGAAGGCGCTCCCCTGCTAAGGGAGTATACGGTTTGTAGCCGTATCGAGGGTTCGAATCCCTCCCTCACCGCCATGATTTACAAGCCTGCCTTGTATTAAGATGTGCGTCCGTAGCTCAGCTGGATAGAGTACCTGGCTACGAACCAGGCGGTCGGAGGTTCGAATCCTCCCGGACGCGCCATCTCTTCACGGAAGACCCGCAACACGGTTCATGATGAACGTAAGATTGACGACACGCGCTCGTAGCTCAGCTGGATAGAGTACCTGGCTACGAACCAGGCGGTCGGAGGTTCGAATCCTCCCGAGCGCGCCATCTTCAATCTTAAGCAAATCCGTCAGCGCGTCCGTAGCTCAGCTGGATAGAGTACCTGGCTACGAACCAGGCGGTCGGAGGTTCGAATCCTCCCGGACGCGCCATTTTGCTCGCTTCTCTGCCTTGTCGCATACCATCCTTTGTTTACTCCTATCGCTTCGATAGTTATCGTTGACCTCTTCATGTCTCTCCGCGTTTTTTTTATATCTCCCTTTACGTTTTGATTGCTTGGTTGTCACGCTCAGTACGTCGTTTTGACAGTTGATACAAATAATCACGATAGGAAAAAGGTTTTTTCCAAAAGTGCGATAGTCTGAAAATTGGTATCGTTCCCCATTTTATTCGGTGCTCGCGTCAGTGGCTCTCGGCCCTGTATTGACGGTAATTGTATATAAACACTTAGTTTGTTTGGTTTGATCGCGAAGTGGCTAAAAATGCCCATTAATGGGCGTTATGAGGTAACAAAAACGCAATCGCCAGATTGTCATTGATACGAATTGTTAGTATTTTGAACGCCGTTGATGAGTTTGCCACCAAAATAAATGGATAATAATGGGGGCAATCACTGCTTAGAAGTAAGCAATAGTGAGTGTGACAAGGAAAAAACCATGGATTTAGGCCCGCTTTTAGAACAGGCAACGATGCTGATGTTAACCGGCATGGTTGTGGTATTTGTATTTCTTTCGATATTAATTTTTTTGGTCCGCCAACTGGAACGTTTTGGTGACCCTATCCCCCCTGCCGCGGCGAAAGCAGCCGCTCAGCCCAAAGCCCAAGCAGCACCTGACGTATCGCAGCCTTCACCGGATGTGATTGCCGCGATCACTGTCGCTGTTCAGCAGTACCGCCAACGTCACCGTTGAGTGGCCAGGCACATATAAAAAAGGAGTTTGTTATGTCTACGCCGTTAGCTATTACCGATGTGGTATTGCGTGATGCCCATCAGTCGTTGTTTGCCACACGTCTGCGTTTGGACGATATGTTGCCGATTGCCGCCGAGCTGGATCAAATTGGTTTTTGGTCACTGGAAACCTGGGGTGGGGCGACCTTTGATGCTTGTATTCGCTACCTGGGTGAAGATCCTTGGGTGCGCTTGCGAGAGCTCAAAAAAGCGATGCCAAATACGCCGATGCAGATGCTGTTGCGTGGTCAGAACCTGTTGGGTTATCGCCACTACGCCGATGATGTGGTACACAAGTTTGTCGAGCGCGCACATGCAAATGGCATGGATGTGTTTCGGATCTTTGATGCGATGAACGATGTGCGCAACTTCCAAGCAGCGGTGGGCGCGGCGGTGGAAGTCGGTGCGCATGCGCAAGGCACCATCTCTTATACCACCAGTCCCGTGCACACCATGGACACCTGGACCGACTTGGCTAAACAGTTGGAAGATCTTGGCTGTCACTCGTTGTGCATTAAAGACATGTCTGGTTTGCTAAAGCCTTATGAAGCCCATGAGCTGGTGAGCCGTATCAAAGCGGCGTGTGATATCCCCCTATCCTTGCATTGTCACGCCACCACGGGATTATCGACGGCCACCGCCGTCAAAGCGGTTGAAGCTGGCCTGGATGTGCTCGATACCGCCATTTCTTCAATGAGCCAAACCTACGGGCACACGCCGACGGAAACCGTGGTCGCGATGCTCGAAGGCACTGAGCGCGAAACGAACCTCGATCTGAATAAGCTTGAGTCCATTGCCGCTTATTTCCGCACCGTGCGTAAAAAATACGCGCAATTTGAAGGGCAGCTTAAAGGCGTCGACTCACGTATTTTGATTGCACAAGTGCCCGGCGGCATGCTGACCAATATGGAGAGCCAGCTTAAAGAGCAGGGGGCGGCCGACAAAATGGACGAAGTGTTGGAGGAAATTCCCCGGGTCCGTGAAGATTTAGGCTATATCCCCTTAGTCACCCCGACTTCGCAAATTGTCGGCTCTCAATCGGTGATTAACGTGCTGACCGGTGAGCGCTACAAGAGCATTACCAAAGAGACGGCTGCATTACTCAAAGGGGAGTATGGAAAAGCCCCCGCGCCGGTAAATGCAACACTTCAGGCTCGAGTGTTAGATGGCGAAGAGGCAATCACCTGTCGCCCTGCTGATAAGTTGGAGCCGGAAATGGACGCGCTGACTCAAGCACTGACCGACAAAGCCGCGGCCGAGAATGTCACTTTAGCGGATCAGACCATTGATGATGTGCTGACCTATGCCCTGTTCCCGCAGGTGGGGTGGAAATTCTTACAAAACCGAGGTAACCCTGAAGCGTTTGAACCAGTACCAATCGGGGAGCCAACACCTGCACCCGCCGTACCTGAGCAATCAGGCAGGGGTGACGTGGAAACCTACAGCGTGCGTGTTAACGGTCAGGTCTATCAGGTCGATGTAGGGCCAGATGGGGCGCTGGGTGATATTCAGCCAGTGAGTCAGGCGCCAGTATCGACGAGTGCGCCAGCCCCTCAAGCTGCGCCAAGCAACCTTGAGCCGGTGACGGCCCCTCTGGCAGGGAACATTTTTAAGGTGATGGTCACCCCAGGGGAGCATGTCCAGGAAGGCGATGTCCTGATCATCTTGGAAGCGATGAAGATGGAAACCGAGGTGCGAGCTGCCCATGCGGGCACCGTCCAAGACGTACAAGTGAAAGAAGGCGATGCTGTGACCGTCGGCATGCCGTTATTGCACTTAGGATAAGAGGGCAGCATGGAAGGATTAATGATCCTGTGGTCGGAAACTGGACTGGCAAACTTCCAGTGGCCACAGTTGGTAATGATTGCCGTGGGCTGTCTATTGCTCTTTTTGGCGATTCGACGTGGGTTTGAGCCACTGTTGCTCCTACCTATCGGTTTTGGCGCCATATTGGCGAATATACCCAATGCCGGTTTTAACGAGCCAGGCGGCCTGCTCTACTATGTCTACCATGTCGGGATTGATACTGGCGTATTCCCCCTGCTGATCTTTATGGGGGTGGGGGCGATGACCGATTTTGGCGCGCTGATCGCTAACCCGCGCACCTTGTTGCTCGGTGCCGCGGCACAGTTTGGTATTTTTGCTACCTTGTTTGGTGCCATTTTACTTAACTTGGTGCCAGGCATGGCGTTTAGCCTCCAAGATGCGGCCTCCATCGCCATCATTGGGGGCGCGGATGGGCCGACAGCTATCTTCCTCGCCAGTCGATTATCACCGGACTTGCTCGGCGCCATTGCCGTCGCAGCCTATAGCTATATGGCGTTGGTACCCATTATTCAGCCACCCATCATGAAGTTGTTTACCTCTGACAGCGAACGCAAGATTGAGATGAAGCAACTCCGTCATGTGTCGAAAACAGAGAAGGTCCTGTTTCCGCTGGCGGTGCTGATGATGACCATCTTGTTCTTGCCCTCGGCGACCCCGCTGGTTGGTATGTTCTGTCTTGGCAACTTGATGCGAGAGTGTGGCGTGGTGGACCGTTTATCGGGAACGGCGCAAAATGAGCTGATCAACATTGTCACCATTTTCCTTGGTCTGGCGGTAGGCTCCAAATTGGAAGCCGATAAGTTTCTTCAGTTTGAAACCTTAGGGATCTTGGTATTGGGCGCCGTCGCATTTAGCATCGGCACCGGAACTGGGGTATTAATGGCCAAAATCCTTAACCGCTTTAGCCGCGATCCTATCAACCCATTGATTGGGGCAGCCGGTGTATCAGCCGTTCCGATGGCGGCCCGAGTGGTTAACAAAGTAGGACTCGATGCCAACCCGCATAACTTCTTATTAATGCATGCGATGGGACCCAATGTGGCTGGCGTATTGGGCTCAGCGGTCGCGGCCGGGATTTTGCTGGCTTTGGTCGGCTAGCCTTCAGTGATTTGATACCGAGTCGATAAAAAGAAAATAGCGGTAGGCATTGAGTCTGCCGCTTTTTTTGTTAAGACTAGAGGTTTACGCTTTGCAATGGCTCTGTGCTTTATCTCGTCGTCAAGGCGAATACTTTTAATAGATACGCCAGCATAAGCACAATGGCATGCGAAAGGAGTCAATATGTCGAATAATCTCTCACTTGCAATCACTGAATTTGGTGCACCAGAGGTACTTACCCCAGTCAACCGTTCGATTCCGTCGCCCTCTGAAGAGCAGGTGTTGATTCAAGTAAAAGCGGCAGGGGTTAACCCCATTGATGCAAAAACGCGAGCAGGGCTTGGTTGGGCTGCTGAGCATAATCGCGATCATTTGCCTTGGGTGCCTGGCTATGACGTTGCCGGGGTCGTGGTGGCGAATGGCACCAATGAAAGCAAGTTTGATGTGGGGGATCGTGTCGCTGGGATGATTGGTTTTCCCACCGAAGGCGGGGGATACAGCCAATATGTGGTCGCCGATGCTGGCTTGTTGTCAACCGTGCCGCCGAGTGTGCCTATGGTGGATGCCGCCGCAGTGCCATTGGCAGGGCTGACGGCTTGGCAAGCACTTGAGCATGGTAAACTGGCGCGTGACGAAAAAGTATTGATTTTAGCCGGCGCCGGCGGCGTCGGGCACCTTGCGGTACAGTTAGCCGTTCGTCTCGGGGCCCAGGTTTTTGCCACGGCTTCTGAAAACAATCATGCCTTTTTACGTCAACTGGATGCGACACCGATCGATTACCATCAACCGCATTGGGCTACCGCCAATGGTGAGTTTGATCTGGTGATTGATTTGGTGGGAGGAGACACCGCCATTGATGCATTAGCAGGCCTGAAAACAGGTGGGCGTATTGTCACCGTCCCCACTAATACGCGCGATACCATTACCTCCGCGGCTGCCGAGCGAGGGCTGAAGGCGACAGGTATGTTGGTTGATCCAAATACTTGGCAGACTCAGCGCTTGCTCGACATGCTTGATCAGGGCGATCTGAAAATAGATATCGCGGCCGTCTACCCGCTTGAACAGGGCGCACAGGCGCACAAAGCGTTAGAAACAGGTCATACACGTGGTAAGCGTGTGTTGGAAATGCCCTCGACTTAGCTATTCACCCCGGGGGAGCGCTTTGTCGTAAGCGCTGAACCAATGATACTGTATGAGGTCGAATGGACGATTGGATGCTGCTGGCAACCTTATTTGCCACCAGCTTTTTAAGTGCGACCTTATTGCCTGGTGGCTCTGAAGCCAATTTGGTGTATTTATTAACCCAGCACTCATTCGCGGATGGGATCGTTGTGGCGATTGCCACGGTCGGCAATACGCTCGGTGGTATGACCAACTACGCCATTGGGCGTTGGCTGCCCGATTATCAACCGCGTCAATCATGGCACCGCCGAGCGCTCGCTGGGCTGCAACGCTATGGTTATGCTGCCTTGCTATTAAGTTGGGTCCCGATTATGGGTGATCCGCTTTGCGTGGTGGCCGGCTGGCTGCGCCTTCGCCAATCTTGGTGCTGGTTGATTATCTTTGTTGCAAAAGCATCGCGCTACCTAGTGATTGTGATTTCATTTCGTTGGGTAGCCGGTTAGGAATGATTCTATGCCACGTTTATTGCTCGCCACATTTTTCTTATTATCTGTCTTGTCAGGGTGCCAACTGACTGGCTCCTCACCCACTCAAACGCCTGAGGGCATTACGTGGATCAAAACTGTCTCGCCCCCAGCGGGCAGTGCCCAAGTTCCTTATCAACAATTTGAATTAGATAATGGACTGACGGTGCTGTTACATGAGGATCACTCTGACCCTCTTGTTAACGTTGATGTGCGTTATCACGTGGGCTCTGCCCGGGAGGAGCCGGGGAAATCTGGCTTCGCACACTTTTTTGAGCATATGATGTTCGAAGGCTCAGAGCACGTAGATGATCACGGAAAACGTATTAAAGAGGTGGGGGGCTATAACAATGGCTCAACCAACCGTGACACCACCCAGTATTACCAGACCGTGCCGGCTAACGAGCTTGAGCGTGTCCTTTGGCTTGAATCTGATCGCATGGGCTTTTTGCTCGATGCGGTCTCTCAACGCAAATTTGAAGTGCAGCGTGACACGGTGAAAAACGAACGCGCATTTCGGATAGACAATGTTCCTTATGGCCGTGTTAACGAGACGATTAATCAAGCACTCTACCCTGAGAGTCACCCTTACTCATGGCCGGTGATTGGTTACGTTGAGGATCTTAACCGTGTCGATGTCGGCGATCTCAAGCAATTCTTTCTGCGTTGGTATGGGCCGAACAATGCCACCCTCACCATTGGTGGCGACATCGATATTCAGCAAACCCTTGCTTGGGTGAAAAAATACTTTGGTGATATTCCTCAAGGCCCATCAATACCAGATGCGAAACCTCAACCGGTCACGCTGGACGGCCCTCGCTTTGTGACATTGGAAGATAAGGTCTCGCAACCGGTATTGGTAATGACCTTTCCTACCAGTGTGCCTGAGACGGATACCACGACGCGCTTGGGCGTGCTGGCCAATGTATTGGGGCAAGGGCGTGACAGTGTGCTTTATCAGTCCCTCGTGCAAACGGGGCAGCTGTTAAGTGCAGGCGCATCGCATCAGTGCGGTGAGCTGGCCTGTACGTTTGAGATCTACGGTGTCGGCCGCCAAGGCCAATCACTGGCTGAGATCCGTACCTTGTTAACGCAAACTCTGACGCAGTTTGAGGCAAAAGGAGTCAGTGACGAGGATATCGACCAAATCCAATCCATGGTGGAAGCCGATAATATCTTTGCGCTGCAAAGTGTCGACGGCAAGGTCTCACAGCTGGCCAGAGATTATACGCTCTACGGTGATGCAAACCGTATGAATCAGCGCCTTGCACGCCTTAATGCGGTAACCCCTGACAAGGTGATGGAAAGCTATCGGCAATGGATAAAAGGTCAGCCCGCAGTGAACACCAGTGTGGTCCCCGTTGGGCGGACGGATTTGGTGGCGGCGCCAGCGAATTTTATCTATCAACGTCCAGATTATGGTCAGGCACAGACGCAAAACCCGCACGACACGTTAGCGCGACGTGATACGCCAGAAGACTTCGATCGCACCCAGATCCCGGCTCCGAATGGGAGTGTCACGGTGAATGTGCCACGCATTTATCGGGCGGACTTAGACAATGGTATTCACTTGGCAGGCACAGTGAGCCGCGAGACACCCACGGTCACCTTGCAGCTTCGTTTACCCGCCGGCACCTTAATGGAGCCTAACGATCAGCGAGGCATCGCTCACTTAACGGCCACCATGGTGACCGAGGGCGCGGCAGGTATGTCAGCCGCCCAGCTGACTCGAGCGCTAGACAAGCTGGGCAGTCAAGTCAATGTCGACGCAGACAGTTACCATACACAAATCACGGTAACATCACTGAAAAAGCATCTGGGTGAGACCCTGAAACTGGTCAATAAAACCTTGCGCGCGCCGACTTTTGCAGAAAAAGATTTTGATCGTGTCAAAAACCAGTTATTGGAGGGCATGGCCTCTCGCGCTGATGATGCCGGTTGGTTAGCTAGCCAAGCGACAAACCAGCTGTTATATCAAGATGCCACCTTCCGTGCCCCAGAGGGAGGTGTCGCGGAAGATATTGCGGCCATGACACTTGACGATGTGAAACACTTCTATCGCCAGCACTACGTATTGCAAGGCAGCCAATTGATTGTGGTGGGTGATCTTTCGCGTGAACATGCGATCAATCTCGCCAACCGGATCACGCCGTGGCAAGCGCAAATGCCACCGACGGCTCAGGTGGCGCGTGCCGTTCCGAAAGACTACGACCAGGCACAAATTTGGCTGGTGGATAAACCGCAAGCCCCCCAAACCAGTATTCGTATGGTGCGCCATGGTATGCCCTACGATGCCACCGGCCCGATGTTTAAAACCCGCTTAGCCAACTTTAATTTAGGAGGCAATTTTAATGCGCGCCTGAATCAAAACTTGCGTCAAGATAAAGGTTATACCTATGGTGCGCATAGCGGTGTTTATGGAGGCCGGCAGACAGGCACCATAGAAGTCAGTACCGATGTGCGCGCTGATGCGACACACGATGCGATTAAAGCGCTATGGCAAGAAATGGCGCATGCACAAGAAAATGGCTTTTCCGCACAAGAATTGGCTTACTTACGCCAATCGAGTGGTCAGCGTGATGCGCTGCGTTATGAAACGCCATGGGAAAAAGCAGGCTTGATCGCGCATATTGAGGCCTTTGATTTAGACGACAACTACCGTGAGGCACAAAAAGCCTTATTGCAATCAATCACATTGCAACAGCTGAATGCCCAAGCGACACGTTGGTTTGATCCAAACGACTATCAAATTATTGTGGTCGGGGATGCGTCTCGCCTTAGCGATAGCTTACGTCAACTTGGCTTGCCAGTGCGCAGGTTAGCGCTTGATTATCGATAAGCCTATTTGGATAAACTTACTCCGCTGCGTGATGGCTTTTGAGCAATAGCTTGTTTATATTGACCGCCACGCAGCTTAAAAAAATAAGAGATACATTTTGACTGACTTTACCCAACGGTTAGCGCGTTTAGCGCAAAACCCAGATGCCTTAAAGGGGATTGGCCGCGGATTGGAGCGCGAGGCATTACGCATTACGCCAACAGGCCACTTAGCGCAGACGGCGCATCCAGAGACACTTGGATCGGCGCTGACACACCGTTGGATCACGACGGATTTTGCGGAATCGCTGTTGGAGTTTATTACGCCTGTTAACACCTCGGTGAAAGGGATGCTGGATGAGTTGCAGGACATCCATCGCTTTACCTATCAGCAAATGGGCGACGAACAATTGTGGCCCATGTCAATGCCATGCGTGGTGGCATCGGAAGACGATATCACCTTGGCGCAATACGGTACGTCAAATATCGGCCGCATGAAGACCTTGTATCGCCAAGGGCTCAAGCATCGTTATGGCAGTGTCATGCAAGTGATCTCAGGAGTGCACTTTAACATCTCTTTGCCTGAGACATTTTGGCAGCATTTGTACCACTCAGACACGGTAAGCCAAGCGTCAGTCACCCAAGGGTACTTTGATCTTATTCGTAATTATTACCGCCATGGTTGGATGATCCCTTATCTATTTGGTGCGTCACCTGCTTTATGTGGCTCGTTTATCAAGCATGCGGAAAGCCAATTGCCCTTTGAGCATATGCCGTCAGGGACGTGTTACTTGCCTTATGCAACGTCGCTGCGCTTGAGTGATTTGGGGTATACCAACAATGCGCAAGCGGATTTAAAAATTGGCTTTAACACCCTAGAGCAATATCTTGAAGGTTTAAGAAACGCGATTCGTACCCCCTCACACGCGTTTGCCAAGCTAGGTATTCGTGATGGCGAGACGTATCGTCAGCTCAACACCAATGTGCTGCAAATTGAAAACGAGCTATATGCCCCCATACGCCCTAAGCGGAATGCCGAAAGCGGTGAAAAGCCGACCGAAGCGCTTGAGCGAGGCGGTGTCGAGTACATCGAGGTCCGCTCTTTGGATGTGAACCCATACAGCGCGGTGGGGATTGAAGAGGATCAGATTCATTTCCTTGATCTGTTCGTCGCCTGGTGTGCCTTGTCCCCCTCTGAGCCGATGACTGATCCTGAACTCAATTGCTGGCGTGACAATTGGAACAAAATTGTACTCGAAGGCCGCAAACCAGGGTTAACCCTGACCACAGGATGCGAAGGCGAGACCCTCACGCAAGCAGAGTGGGGATTACAAGTAATGGGTGAGCTTAAGCAGTTGGCGAAAGTGATGGATCAAGCCGTTGGGGATCATCGTTATGAGACCGTCTGTGACAAGATGATCACCTGCTTTGATAACCCAGAGCTCACACTATCTGGCCGTGTTCTCGCTGACGTGATAGCGCAAGGTGGAATTGGCGGCCTAGGGCTAAGCCTTG
Organism: Salinivibrio sp. SS3; assembly: GCF_001722105.1. NCBI lineage: Bacteria > Pseudomonadati > Pseudomonadota > Gammaproteobacteria > Vibrionales > Vibrionaceae > Salinivibrio > Salinivibrio sp. SS3. Next base: position 247,743 of record NZ_MEBQ01000045.1, read on the forward strand.
CGCGTGACCACAAAGCGGCGCTAGCGGAGGTGCCTTACAATATCCACAGTGATGCCGACTTTTTACAAGAAGCCAAACAAAGCGTTGCGCGTCAAAAAGCGGTAGAAGACAGTGATACACAAAGCTTTGAAGCGTTTTTGAATGCTTACTTTAAAGATGTGCCCATGGCTGAAAGCTGGTAATTGGACGGACGACGATGAGCAGGAAGCGCTTTTCCCGTCATATTGGTGCACTTTTCACCGTGGTGATGGTATCAGGATGTGCCACACCACCGCCGGATAATCCCAACAACCTCTGTGCGATCTTCGACCAACACCCCGACTGGTTTGAAGCGGCGGTGGATATGGAAGAGGAATGGGGGACGCCCATCCAAGTGGCTATGGCGTTCGTAAAGCAAGAGAGTGCATTTGTGCATGATGCTTTGCCCCCGCGTGATTATGTGTTAGGCATCTTGCCGTGGGGGCGAGTGAGCAGTGCTTATGGCTATGCGCAGGCGCAAGACCCGGCTTGGTCCGATTATCAAAAAGCCACAGATAATGGCGGCGCCCGTACTGACTTTGCCGACGCGTTACAGTTTATTGGCTGGTATACCGATGCAACCTACCGCCAACTCGGGGTGTCAAAGTGGGATGTGTATCGCCAATATTTGGCTTACCATGAAGGTAGAGGTGGATTTCAGCGCGGCTCGTTTGAGGGGAAACCTGGGTTAAAACGCGTGGCGCGCAAAGTCGAACAACAAGCAAAGGACTACGGTTGGCAGCTGAAAGGTTGCCGACAACGACTCGAGGATAATCTGAGCTGGTGGCCATTTTAAGGGTCGCCGCGAGGAATAAAGGAGGTAAGATGCCACTATTAGATAGTTTTACGGTTGACCATACGCGCATGCATGCACCGGCTGTGCGCGTTGCAAAAACGATGCAGACCCCTAGCGGTGATACGATTACCGTCTTTGACCTTCGTTTTTGTCGTCCTAACGAAGAGCACTTGACGGAAAAAGGGATCCACACGCTCGAGCACCTGTTTGCTGGGTTTATGCGTAACCACCTCAACAGCGACAAGGTGGAGATCATTGATATCTCGCCGATGGGGTGTCGTACAGGCTTCTACATGAGTCTGATTGGTGAGCCCCAAGAGCCTGAGGTGGCGAAAGCATGGGAATTGGCGATGGAAGATGTGCTGGTTGTACCGTCGCAAGACAAGATCCCTGAGCTTAACGAGTATCAATGCGGGACGTATGAGATGCACTCACTTAACGAGGCGAAAGATATCGCGCGTGCCATCATCGATGCCGGGGTGACCGTGAACAAAAACGATGATCTTTCCTTACCTGAGTCCATGTTACAAACGTTGCGTGTCGACTAGCGCGTCTCTGTTTTTGAACGCTAACGGCAGCCCCTATTGGGCTGCCGTTTTTGTTGGTATTGATGGCTTCTCCCTTTTTGTCTTGATTGCTAGATAAATGCTTGGGAAGTGTAGGCTTTGTTGCATCTTTTTTGCCTCATCAAGCACGCTTCTCGCTTTTCTCGCTGCGTCGGTGCACGGGTTTCGCTAAGCTGGCACTGATTCGGAAACAAAAGGGCTGTGGGATAAAAGTGAGTTTACGCACTAGACATCTAAATGACGCGATCCGTTTTTGCCGTTGGTTAACTGGGCTCACCTTGCTGATGGTGATGCCGAATGCCCACGGATCACTCAATGGTTTTTGGTCCTATGATGAGTATCTTGCGCTGCACCCGGAGCAAAAAAGGCTAACCACCGAATTGGATGCGCTCGTACAGCGTGATCCCGTGCCTTTTTTAGGTGCCATGGAGCCGATAAAAATCTCAGTGGTGGTGCCAGGCGAGCAAATATCCGATTACTGGCAACGTAATGTACGTGCCTTCGAGCGGCGGCTGAATGCGCTCAATATCCCATATGAGCTTCAGGAAGTGACGACGCGCCCCAATACTGATATTCGTGAGCAAAGTGCCTCGTTGTATGCGGCGTTACGTGATGGTGCCGATTATCTCATTTTTACGTTGAACAGTGTGCGCCACCGTAAATTTATTAACCATGTGTTATCCCAGAACCAAACCAAGCTTATTTTGCAAAATATCACCACGCCCGTAAAAGCGTGGCAAGACAATCAGCCGTTCTTATATGTGGGGTTTGATCACCAACGTGGTAGCCGTGCATTGGCAAGCTATTACCAAGAGAGATATCCTGAAGGCGTGAACTATTCGGTGCTTTATTTTTCGCAAGGTTATGTCAGTGATGCACGGGGAGATACCTTTATTGAGGCCATGAGCTCGCACGGTGATAGCAGCTTGCTGTCTGCTTATTACACCAAGGGTGATCAAGAATCGGGTTACCAAGCGGCGAAAGCGATGCTAAATAATAATCCAAAGCTCGACTTTATTTATGCGTGTGCAACCGATGTCGCGTTTGGTGCCGTCCAGGCCTTAGATGAATTAGGTCGTGATACGGTTGGGCTCAACGGCTGGGGCGGTGGCTCGGCAGAACTCGACGCGATTGCCGCCGGTCAACTCGATGTGACTGTGATGAGAATGAATGATGACACAGGTGTCGCCATGGCCGAGGCGATCAAGCGTGATATTGAGCATCAACCTGTGCCTGTGGTCTATTCTGGGCGGTTTGAAGTGGTTACTCGCTACGATGATCCTGAGCGAATAAAAGCGCTCAAAAAACAAGCATTTAGATATTCGGACTAAAAAATGGCCATATCGGGATCGCCGAAGCTGTCACTGTCTCAATTACTGACCCGTTTGATCGTGGTCTTCTTCCTCTTTGTGACGGCCGGGGTGTATATACAGAGTTATCAGCTGACGTTGGCGGGGATTAATCAAGAAATCACCCGTACCCTGACGCAGACGTCTCGTCTGCTGCAAAATGTGTTTGATAGTCGCTTGACCTCGTTGCAAATTCATCAAAATACCAATGCCGCGAGTATGACACTGCAATCAATGGTGGCGAATGAAGACAGTGCTGCCTTAGATGATTACTTTATCGAGCAAGAACAGCAAGACGTGGCCAATACCCCCGATTTTCGCTTTATCGCCAAAGACGACCGTGTGCTGTGGCATGACGGTAGCAGCCTCTTTCATGGTATTGATCGTGAGCAGTTAGAGCAGCTACGCCTCCAGTTAAGGGGGATTAATCGGTGGGCGTTAACCACCATCACCACAGAAATGGAGCAGAGCTACCTGTTAATGCGACGCACACCGATTGTGTTTCAATCTAGCGGCAAGCTGGGGGGCTACTTATATGTGGTGGTGATGCTTAATGGCAACTTCTCGTTTGTCAAAAGTTTGCAGCGCGCCAGTGGTACGCAAGCGGTGTGGTTGTCTGCCGATAACGTCACTCTCGCCTCGACCTTGAGCAGCAACGATGATATTGGCCGCGATCTCACGCTTCCCGCGCCAGGCGAGAGTCAAGCATTTCGCCACTATTTAGTGAGCCAAGCCAAGTTACGCATTGCTGGTGAGCCTTCAAAAATTACGCTGCTGTCGGCACAGCAAAATGACAATGTGGTGGCATTGCAGCGGCAAATGGGGATTAACCTGCTGCTGACCACGATGGTGATTATCGTGGCAGCGATCTGGGTTAATCGATTTGTGCAAACGCGCATCGCAGATTCACTGGAAAAATTGATGCGTTATACCCAAGGCGCGCGCTCTCGACAGCGCACCTTGCCCTTTGCAGGATCGGATATTGAAGAGTTTAACCATATCGGTAAAACCTTGGAGTCCACGTTTGATGCCTTGTATGAAAAAGAGCGCTCACTCCAAGACCTGTTTGATTATGCCTTGTCACCCATCATCGTTTGGGACACCCACTTTGACATTACACGGATTAACCCCGCGGCCAAACTAAAGCTTAACTATGACGAGCAAATTCATGCCTCGAGTTGGCTCTACGACCAGTTTATGTATGCGATTACCCCTCACCTACAACGCGCATTAAACGGGACGATTTTAAAAGGGGTGAACATAGAGATTGATCGTCGAGTGTATCGTTGGAATCTGGCGCCGTTAATGGTCGACAACCAAGTGAAAGCGGTGATTGGGCAGGGTCAAGAAATCACGTCATTGATCGAAGCGGAGCAGCAAAGTCAACGAGCCAAAGAGGCGGCTGAAGCCTCTGCCCGTGCTAAGTCGGAGTTCTTGGCTAAGATGAGTCATGAAATTCGAACGCCGCTCAATGGTATCTTAGGGATTACCCAAATATTGAGTGATAAGGCAAAAGAAAAAGAGCAAAAAGATCTTTTAGGGAGTCTCTATCAAAGTGGTGAGCACTTACTAACTGTGCTAAATGATGTGCTTGACCTTTCCAAAATTGAACAAGGAAAGATGACCATCGAGCACGACGACTTTTATCTGCAAGATATGGTTCGTACCGTTGAGAATATCTATACCCCGATTTGTGAGAGTAAACAGATTGCATTGACCATTGATGCCCCCGTCGCGGGTGACACCATGGTGTACTCTGATCAATCACGCCTGACTCAAATCCTATTCAACTTGATGAGTAATGCGGTGAAGTTTACCCATGTCGGCAAGGTGGGGATGACCATCAAATTAGTCGAGTCGGGTGAGCAAACAAGCTTACATATAGAGGTCACTGACACGGGCGTGGGAATGAATCAACAAGCGCTAGCATCCTTGTTTGACCCTTTTGTACAAGCCGACTCCAGCGTCACGCGGACATACGGAGGCAGTGGCTTGGGCTTATCTATCGTGAAAAGCTTACTCGACTTGCTCGGGGGGGAGATTGATGTGACCAGTGAGCCGGAAAAAGGGAGTCGCTTTATGGTCACTGTGCCTGTGACCGTGACACACGCTAAACCCGCACAAGCCGTCGAGGCTGATCCCTTTGATCCGGCGTCTTTGGGCATTGAGCGGGTGTTGCTGGTCGAGGACAATAAAATCAATGCCATGGTGGCTCAAGCGTTTTGCAACAAATACCAGATTGATGTTGATTGGGTGAAAGATGGGGAGCAGGCTCTCGAACGTCTCCAACAAGCGCCCTATGATCTGGTATTAATGGATAACCATATGCCGAATCTTGGCGGCATTGATGCGACCAAAGCGATTCGTCATACGTTAGGGCTCCGCGTCCCCATCTATGCGTGCACGGCAGATGCGTACGGTCATGTTCATGAGGCCTTTTATCAAGCGGGTGCCGATTATGTGATTGTGAAACCCATCAAAGAGGCTAGCTTTATTGAAGCATTACGGCATTACACCTTTACGGAAAACAGCTCTTCATGACGGCAGTGGTAACGGGCGATCAGGTGATGACCTAAAAAGAGGCAAGCACAAAAAAGGTGGGGAAGGCCCCACTTTTTTGTGCGTTCATCTCATGGCTTTTTCAGCGTGCTAGTGCCATGATATAGCTGATGCGAAGGTGCTCAACTAGCTGTTTACGCTCGCTTGTGGTTGCTTGGCCGGTAATACCTTAACTTGCTTAATCATATTGTCTGCAACGTCAACAATTTCAATATGATGGCCATCAATCTCTACACTTAAGCGGTTGTTAGGAATATCTTCTAGGTGCTCGAGGATAAGGCCATTGAGGGTACGCGGCCCATCGGTTGGTAGGGCCCAATTAAGGCTCTTATTCAAGTCGCGAATATTGGCGCTGCCCTCAATCAGATAGCCACCGTCGGTCAGTGGCGTAATTTCTTCTGCCAAGCTCGGTGACAATGAGGTGGTAAATTCACCGACGATCTCTTCAAGTATATCTTCCAAGGTCACCAAACCGATCATGTCACCATACTCGTCAACGACCAAACCAATACGTTGCTTGTTGCGTTGGAATTTCAGCATCTGCACATTCAGTGGTGTGCCTTCCGGAATAAAGTACACTTCGTCGGCGGCGCGCAGCAGTGTTTCTTTATTAAACTCGTTTTTCTCAACCATTAAGCGGTACGCTTTGCGCACGCGCAGCATGCCAACCACTTCGTCGATGGTGTCGCGATAGAGTACCATCCGTCCATGCGGGGCATGCGTGAACTGGCGCATGATCGACTTCCAGTCATCATTGATATTAATCCCGGTGATTTCATTACGCGGTACCATAATGTCATCCACGGTCACTTCTTCTAACTCAAGAATCGACAATAGCATATGCTGGTGGCGGCGCGGGATCAGACTCCCGGCCTCATTAACAATCGTGCGCAGTTCTTCGGTACTTAAGCTGTCTTTGCCATCAGCCTTGGCGCCTAACCCCAGTATCCGTAAAAAGCCATTGGTTATGAAGTTCACCAAACTGACCAACGGATAGAACACTTTCATCAGAATGGTCAGCACAAAGCTGCTGATAAAAGAGACCCGTTCCGGGTAGAGGGCGGCGAGCGTTTTAGGGGTCACCTCCGCGAAGACCAAAATCACCATGGTTAGTACCCCGGTGGCGATTGCAATACCGGCATCACCGTACAGGCGCAAACCTAAAACGGTGGCGATCGACGAGGCCAGAATATTGACCAAGTTATTGCCGATCAGGATAAGACCAATCAATCGGTCTGGCCGAGTGAGCAGTTTTTCGACCCGCTTAGCGCCGCTATGGCCTGATTTAGAAAGGTGGCGTAACCGATAGCGGTTAATGGCCATCATGCCTGTCTCAGACCCGGAAAAATAACCGGAAATGACGATAAGCAATACCAAAAGGGAAATTAAAATTCCCGTCGATATGTCGTCCAACGAACTGTTCCTTACGTTTGTTTGAAGATCAGAGCCTACGCTCGAGTGTACACTACTGCCACGCGCCTATGGGGCTGTTTGCCCTTTGCCATATGCGCGCACTGTCTTACCCCGCGATTAGGATCTCACGGACAAAACGGCTGCCAAAATAGGCTAAAGTGAGTAGAAAGGCGCCCACAATACTAAACCAGACCACCCGGCGTCCACGCCAGCCTGATTGATAATGTCCCCAAAGGAGCACGCCATACACGACCCAAGCGGCCATTGAAAGGAAGGCTTTGTGCGCTTTCCCTTGCGCGAACATATCATCGACAAAAATAAACCCAGTCATTAAAGTGAAGGTTAATAAAACCTGACCCACCAAAATGATGTTGAAAAGCTGTCGCTCCACCATCATTAAGGGAGGAACATTGTGATTAATGACCTGGCGTTTTTTGTGTTTGAGTTGATAATCCAACCACGCCAGTTGCAGCGCATAGAGCGTGGCGATCATCAAGGTTGAATAGGCGAACAGCGCCAAAGAAATGTGCAACAGCACTTCTGGGTGCGATTCGAGATGGGTAATAAAGGCACCGGGCAGCAGGGTCGCACTCGCCAGGTTTAGCCCAGCGAAGGCGTAAACCACCGGGAGCAAGAACCACAGCCGCAATCGAAAAATTAGCCCTGTGGTCATCATCGCAATGATAAAACTCACCAAGGAGGCGACGTTGAGCATGCTAAGATTCTGTCCTGAACCGGATAAAATCAGGTCTTTTAACAAATAAGCATGCAGCGCCAGCGCAGCCACGGCGGTGAAAAAGACCGGCTTCGCACTAATTTGATTGTTGCTGGACAAGCCGGGGATGATCTGCAAAATGGCGGCCAGATAAAGCATTGATGCGAATAAGGCTGTCAGAATTTCCATCGTCACCGATCAGTCAGTTAATCAATAAGAATGAAGGTGTGAGTATACCTTGCCTCAATCTTCGTCGCTATCGATACATGCAAGCGATGGGGGGATTGCGGTATAATCTCAGTAATTTCGCGACAGCGATTGCACCCAGATGAAAAATCATGGGCCAATAGGACGAGTGGGCGAGTAACGCATGTTTGAAAACTTATCAGAACGTTTATCCCGGACGCTCAAAAATGTGAGCGGCCGAGGTCGGTTAACGGAAGACAATATCAAAGAGACCCTACGCGAAGTGCGTATGGCGCTGCTGGAAGCCGATGTCGCGCTCCCTGTGGTTCGTGATTTTGTCAAACGCGTCAAAGAACGCGCCGTTGGCATTGAAGTGTCTAAAAGCCTGACCCCTGGTCAGGAATTTATTAAAATTGTCCAAGCCGAGCTGGAAGCGGTGATGGGCGATGCCAATGAAAAATTAGATCTTGCGGCCCAGCCGCCCGCAGTGATTTTGATGGCAGGCTTGCAAGGGGCGGGTAAAACCACCAGTGTGGGCAAGCTGGGTAAGATGCTTACCGAGCAGGAAAAAAAGAAAGTCTTGGTGGTGTCAGCGGACGTTTATCGCCCTGCGGCGATTAAACAGCTGGAAACCTTGGCGGGTGAAGTCGGGGTGGATTTCTTCCCATCGAGCGCCGACCAAAACCCTGTTGATATTGCCAAAGCGGCGGTTGATCACGGTAAGTTGAAGTTCTACGACGTAGTGATTGTTGATACCGCGGGCCGCTTGCACGTTGATGACGCCATGATGGGCGAGATCAAAGACGTTCATAGTGCGGTCAACCCAGTTGAGACCTTGTTCGTGGTTGACGCCATGACAGGTCAAGACGCCGCGAACACAGCCAAAGCGTTTAACGACGCTTTAGCACTAACCGGTGTCGTGTTGACCAAAGTCGATGGTGATGCCCGTGGTGGTGCGGCGTTATCGGTGCGCCATATTACCGGTAAGCCAATCAAATTTTTGGGTGTGGGTGAAAAAACCGACGCACTGGAGCCTTTCCATCCAGACCGGGTGGCATCCCGTATCTTGGGGATGGGCGATGTCCTGTCGCTTATCGAAGATCTCGAGCGTAATGTCGATCAAGACAAAGCCGAGAAAATGGCCAAGAAGTTTAAGCAGAAAAAAGGCTTCGATTTGGCCGATTTTCGTGATCAGCTTGAGCAGATGAAGGGCATGGGTGGCATGATGGGCATGATGGATAAGCTGCCTGGGATGTCGAATGTGCCCGACAACGTGAAAGATAACGTTGATGACAAAATGTTCTTGCAAATGGAAGCGATCATCAACTCAATGACACCGCGTGAGCGCCAGCGTCCAGAAATCATCAAAGGGTCGCGTAAAAAGCGGATTGCTGCAGGTTCAGGTACCCAAGTGCAGGACGTGAACCGTTTGCTTAAGCAGTTTACCCAAATGCAGAAAATGATGAAGAAGATGCAAAAAGGCGGCATGCGCAACATGATGCGCCAAATGAAAGGCATGATGCCTCCGGGTGGTGGTCCAGGTGGGCCTGGCGGATTCATGGGCTAATCAGATAGCGGACTTGCCTGTCAGCCCAGTGTTGGCAGGCAGATCAACTCGCTGTGAGGCTTGGGACAACTGGTGGAAATTTGACTAAACCAGTTGCATTCACAGCAATAAAGAGTAAAATTCCCGAGCTTTATTTTGGCACGAGGCCCCGCATTGCTGACGCGAAACGGGGCCAATTTTATTAAGTAATGCAAATGAGGACGATATGGTAACCATTCGTTTGGCACGTCATGGCGCGAAAAAACGCCCATTTTATCAAATCGTTGTAGCTGACAGCCGCCAGGCGCGCGACGGTCGCTTCATCGAGAAAATCGGTTTCTTTAACCCTGTTGCTCAAGGCCAGGAAGAGAAACTACGCCTTGACCTGGATCGTGTGAACCACTGGGTTGGCGAAGGCGCAACGGTTTCTGACCGTGTGGCTAAGCTAGTCAAAGACGCCGCGAAAGCAGCGTAAGTCTCCAGTGTCAGGGTTAAAAGAAGAAATGAGTGAGCAAGATACTATCGTGGTTGGCAAGCTAGGCGCGTCATACGGTATTCGTGGCTGGCTCAAGATTTTTTCTTACACTGAAGAAGCTGAGAGCATTTTTGCCTACTCACCTTGGTATATCCAGGTGCGTGGCGAGTGGCAACGTTTTGAGTTAGAAGACTGGAAACGCCACAACAAGGGGTATGTTGCCAAGCTCAAAGGGCTGGATCAGCGCGAAGATGCGCAGATGCTGACCAATGCTGAGATTGCAGTCGGAACTGAGTCGCTGCCTGCTTTGTCAGATCAAGAGTTTTATTGGCGTGAGCTGTTTGGCATGGACGTGGTGAATGCAAAAGGCTACCACCTCGGTACGGTGACTGACATGCTCGAAACCGGCTCTAACGACGTACTTGTCGTCAAAGCCAACCTCAAAGATGCTTTTGGCAAAAAGGAACGCTTAATTCCGTTCCTTGAAGAGCAGGTTATCAAGTCAATTGATCGCACTGCTCAACGGATCGAAGTTGACTGGGATCCTGGTTTTTAAACTCCAACGGTAAGCGAGCGGAAATATGTGGGTTGGCATTATTAGCCTGTTTCCTGAAATGTTCCGAGCGGTCACTGATTTTGGAGTCACGGGCCAAGCGGTAAAAAAAGGGCTGTTAAACGTCGAAACGTGGAATCCGCGTGATTTCACCCACGACAAACACCGCACGGTTGATGATCGACCCTACGGCGGTGGCCCCGGTATGTTGATGATGGTTGAGCCGTTGCGCGATGCTATTCACGCTGCCAAATATGCCGCAGGCGATAAAGCGAAAGTGGTTTACCTCTCTCCGCAAGGGCGCAAGCTCGACCAAGCGGGGGTTGAATCACTGGCTAGCAATGACAAACTTATTTTGATTTGCGGCCGGTATGAAGGGGTAGATGAGCGCATTATTCAAACCCATGTAGACGAAGAATGGTCAGTGGGAGATTTTGTGCTCAGTGGGGGCGAGCTGCCCGCAATGACGCTGGTGGACGCGGTTGCTCGGTTTGTACCGGGTGTACTCGGCGACATGGCGTCAGCAGAGGAAGACTCCTTTGCTAACGGGTTGTTAGACTGTCCACACTACACACGTCCAGAAGTGTTAGACGGGTTGGGGGTACCAGAGGTGCTAAAATCCGGCAATCACAAGGACATTCGTCGCTGGCGATTAAAGCAATCGCTAGGTCGCACTTGGCTACGACGACCAGAGCTCCTGGAAAACCTAGCTCTGACTGACGAACAGGAATCACTACTTGCCGAGTTCATAAAAGAACACCGTGCAAGTGCCGAATCAAATTGAGTTTCAGTTTATTCTAGGGTTATAAACAATGAGTAACATCATCAAGCAGCTCGAAGAAGAGCAAATGAAAAAAGACCTGCCTGAGTTTCAAGCAGGTGACACTGTCCTGGTACAGCTTAAAGTAAAAGAAGGTAACCGTGAGCGTCTGCAGCCATATGAAGGTGTGGTTATCGCTAAGCGCAACCGTGGTCTACACACTGCATTTACCGTACGTAAAGTATCAAGCGGTGAAGGTGTAGAGCGTACTTTCCAAATCCATTCGCCAGTTATCGACAGCATTACTGTTAAACGTCGCGGTGCAGTACGTCGTGCCAAACTGTACTACCTGCGTGAGCGTTCTGGTAAGTCAGCTCGAATCAAAGAGCGTCTTAACAAGAAGTAATCGCCCTCGGCGTTTATTGCTCAAAAAGCCCGTCCACTTGGACGGGCTTTTTTAATGTCCTCAACCGCGCAACCGCTCAACCGTGCTTACAACCGTTTACTCGGCCATGCGACCACTCACCGACAAAGCAGATGAATGTGGCGGCTATGTCGGCAAAATGGCATCTGTACCCTACTAAAAGACTGGCAGCTTAGCCGCTAACGACATGGAGAACAGTGATGTCCTGGTTTTTATTATGCGTGGTGACCTTGATTGTGGGCTACTTCACTTACGGCACCTTTATTACCAAAATTTTTGGGCCTAAGCCGCAAAAAGCGACACCGGCCATGAGCATGAGCGACGGCGTGGATTATGTGCCGCTGTCGGACAAAAAAATTTACCTGATTCAGCTTTTAAATATTGCTGGATTAGGCCCCATCTTCGGCCCGATTCTCGGTGCCTTGTACGGTCCTGTGGCCATGTTATGGATTGTATTTGGCTGCATTTTTGCGGGGGCCGTGCATGACTACTTCTCGGGCATGTTGAGTGTTCGCGCCAATGGGGCCTCCGTGCCTTCTGTGGTCGGTGAGCATCTGGGTAACTTCGCTAAACATTTTATGAACTTCTTTGCGGTGTTGCTCTTGATGTTGGTGGGCGTGGTATTTGTACTCGGTCCCGCCAAGTTGTTAGGTAGCCTGTCAGAAATGAGCGTGGCGATGTGGGTGGGGATTATCTTTGCCTATTATGTGCTGGCGACAGTGGTACCTATTGATAAAATTATCGGCCGTTTTTATCCCGTGTTTGGTGCCTTGCTTGTTTTTATGTCGGTGGGCTTGATTATCGGCTTGGCTGTGAGCGATCACAGCTTCTACAGCCAAGGGCTAGACTTTGCGACTAACTTCCACCCAACCGACCTACCACTGTGGCCATTGCTGTTTATTACTATCGCTTGTGGAGCAGTATCCGGCTTCCACGCCACCCAGTCGCCATTGATGGCGCGCTGCATGCAAAACGAGAAGTCAGGGCGTTTTATCTTTTATGGCGCGATGATCGGTGAAGGTGTGATTGCGCTTATCTGGTGCAGCCTGGGCTTGAGCTTCTATGAATCCAGTGAGGCGCTTAATCAAACGCTGGCCAACGGTGGTCCGGCTGCGGTGGTGCATGAGGTTTCCACCTCACTACTTGGCACCGTCGGAGGCATTATGGCGGTCTTGGGGGTGATTGTGCTGCCGATTACCTCAGGTGACACCGCTTTCCGCTCTGCGCGTCTGATTATCGCCGACTTTCTGAAAATTCAGCAAAAACCGATGGTGAAGCGCTTGATGATTGCGGTCCCCATGTTTGTGATCGGTTTTTTGATCACCAAGGCGGAGTTTGGTGTGATTTGGCGTTACTTCGGCTGGGCCAACCAAACCACCGCGATGATCATGCTGTGGGCCGCGGCGGCTTACCTGATTAAACGTGATAAGCTGCACTGGGTATGTACGATTCCGGCGATGTTTATGACCGCCGTGACCGTTACGTACTTAGCCAATGCTGAAATCGGGTTTAGCCTGCCGATGAATATCGCCACCATGATTGGCGTGGGGGCGACCATTGCGGCCACTATTGCTTTCTTTGTGGGATACAAGCCTAATCCACAACTGATCGCGGATGAGAAGTGATTGTCATGCCAACCCGGCTAGTCGCGTCGCTTAGCGCCGATTGATGGTTATCTAAATGATTGGTCTTACGGCAATATCTGTGCAAATACGCTAAGATCTAAGCCTCAGCTTTTGCTGGGGCTTTTTTATGTCAGGGAAGGGTTAAGCATGATAAAAACGTTTTTTGCATTGTTGGTTGGTGTACTCTTGGTCGGATGCGCCGCATCGACCACCCAAGGCTTGGTCGATGAGCAGAACTGGTATGGACTCGGCGAGCAAGATGGTCAGCGCGGGTTGCCTCAGCGCTCGTTGCGCGATTTGCGGACGTTAGCCGCCGAGGCTGGCGAAACCATCAATGCCAACTATCTCGATTACGAGCAAGGCTATATTCAGGGTATTGATGCTTATTGCGATCCCAAGCATGCCTACCAACTAGGGTTAGATGGCAACCCCTATATGGGGGTGTGTGAGAGTCGCCCTGGCTCTCAGCGCTTTAGGATGGAGTGGCAGCGCGGCTATAACGACTTTCAAAGCCAAGCCAATGGACTTTTTTACTAGCACACGGTAAGCAGGGTTAGTGATACAGCCCGAGTTTATCTTTTAATGATTTGAGATAGCGGCGGCTCACAGGCACCACATACGCCGATGTGGTGACCACTTCGGCGAGGCCATTGTCGAGCAACTGGATTTCACGGATAGCAGCCGGGTGCACCAAGTATTGGCGGTGACAGCGTATTAAGGGGGTTTTGTCTTCCAGTACCTTAAGTGATAAGTGCGTGGTCGATTCGCCTTTTGCGGTGAGCAGGGCGACGCCACTTAAGGCGGTACGCGCGACCTCAACCTCTTGGTGCGGGATCAGAGTAATCCGGTTATGTCCGGCGCAAGGGAGTAAATCCAATGTGGGCGTGATCACTTGGTAGTCGTGTTTCTGGCTCAGCTCACGGGTGAGCTTTTCCAGTGATTTTTTCAATCTCTCGGTCTCGACGGGTTTGAGCAAATAGTCGAACGCATTCTCCTCGAACGCTTGCACCGCGTATTCATCATAGGCGGTGACAAAAACCACTTTAGGCATGGTGTCGGGGTCGAGCATCGCGAGGAGCTCTAAGCCGGTCACGCGTGGCATCTGAATATCTAAAAACACCACATCGGGGCGGCTTTGGTTGATGGTTTTTAGTGCGTCGATGGCATTGTTGCACTGTCCAACCACCTCAACGCCGCCAAGCGCGAGTAGCTCATCTTCCAAGGCTTCACGTGCATGAAGCTCATCATCCACAATCAGTGCCTTTATCATCCCTGTCTCTCCTTGTTGGGCATTTGATAAGTTAAGGGCAGAGTGACAGTTGCCCGCGTCCACATATCGGGCTGACAGGTCATTTTTAGCGCATATTGGCCACCAAACAGACCGCGCACGCGCTTGTCGACAATCCGCATCCCAAGTCCTGAGCGCTGTGCCGCCGGTTGATAAAGTCCAGCATTGTCTTCCACTTGTAAATACAGGCATTCGCCTTCTTGCCAGCCACGGATCACAATTTTACCGTCTGCCATCAATTGACTGATCCCATGTTTCACCGCGTTCTCAACCAAAGGTTGTAAGGTAAAACTGGGGATCACCGCGTGCAAGATAGCCGGATCAATCTGCTTTTCAACACGCATACGGTCGGCAAAGCGGGCATGTTCCAGTTCTAAGTACGCATCAAGATGATTCAACTCTTGCTCAAGCGAGACGGTCTCGCGATTTTGCTTGAGGTTACTGCGAAAGAAGGTGGATAAGTGCTGGATTAACTGGCGAGCACGTTCCGGCTCACGCTTAACCACCGCACTAATGGTATTTAAGGCATTGAACAAAAAGTGCGGGTTCACTTGGGCGCGTAACAAGTTTAACTCAGCTTGGGTGAGCAAACTCTGTTGGCGCTGATAACGGCCGGTCAAAATCTGGTTGGAGAGCAATCGGGCGATCCCTTCGCCCATAGTGACATTAATGGCAGAAAAGAGCTTACGTTTCGGCTCATAAAGCTTCACCGTGCCTAGCACATAACCATCGCCGCCGCGTAGCGGGATCACCAGCACGGAGCCGAGCTTACAATAAGGCGACAGTGAACAGCAGTAGGGCGTATCAGCGCCATCGATATAAATTAATTGATCATCGGCAATCGCGCGCCGGGTGTAATCTGAGGCAATGGGTGTGCCGGGCAGGTGGTGATCATCGCCAATACCAGTAAAGGCGAGGATTTTTTCGCGATCGGTAATCGCAACGGCGCCGACCCCTGTCTCTTGTTGAATAATGGCGGCGACCTGTTCACTGCTTTGCTGATTAAAGCCGCTACTTAAAATACCGACCGAGCGTTCAGCAATTTTTAGCGCCTTACTGGAAAACGCCGCTGAATAGCGTTCGAACAGGGTTTTGCGGTCGACAATAATGCTCATAAACATCGCGGCGCCAATAGAGTTAGCAATCACCATGGGGGCGGCAATCGCGCTAACCAGCTCATACGCGCGGCTAAAGGGTTCAGCGACCGCGAGAATAATCGCCATTTGCACCAGCTCGGCGACAAAAGTCACCCCCAACACCACGGTAGGGGAAAATAAACGGCTGGTTTGGTTGCGAGATACTAAGTAGCGGTGCATTAAGCCACCAATCAAGCCTTCGGCAGTGGTAGAAATGGCGCAAGCGAGATCGGTAAAACCGCCTAAGCTATATCGATGCAAGCCACCGGTTAGCCCAACCAAAAAGCCCACGACCGGCCCGCCCAGTAAGCCGCCCATTACTGCGCCGATAGCGCGAGTATTGGCAATCGCATCTTGGATACTTAGGCCAAAATAGGTGCCGAGAATACAAAACCCAGAGAAGAGGAAGTAACAAACGACCTTATGCGACAGCCGCCCAGAGATACTCAGCAGCGGCATAAACGCCGGCGTTTTACTCAGCAAATAGGCGATTACCAGATAAACGCTCATTTGCTGCAAGAGGGAAAGAACCAAGGCCATAACCACCCACACAAAAATCACGGATAGGTTATAGTAACGGTTGGCCGTTTAAGACTCTATGACAATCTAACTGTAAACTTATAATTACATGGTAAATAAATTGGTACACTTCCTATTGCTTTTAAAATAGAGCCTGATATTGTCTGTGTAAAACCTAATGAACAATTTAAGGCAAGGCTATGCAGCAAGATTCGGTGACCAATGTCCATATCCGCGATGAGCAAGTTCTGCTCACGCCAGAAGCACTTCGCGCGCAATTTCCGATTGAAAAAAGCACCCGTGCGGCGATCAGCCAAGCGCGCCAAACCGTGGCGGATATCATTCACAAACGCGATCATCGTTTACTCGTGGTGTGTGGCCCTTGCTCGATTCATGATGTGGAAGCAGCAAAAGATTACGCGCGTCGTCTGAAAGCCTTGTCGGATGAGTTGAGCGATCATTTGTTTATCGTGATGCGGGTGTACTTTGAAAAGCCACGCACCACCACAGGCTGGAAAGGGTTGATCAACGATCCCCATCTGGATGGCAGCTTTGATGTCGAATCAGGCTTAAAGCAAGCGCGTGGTCTGCTCACAGATTTGGCGCAAATGGGGATCCCGCTGGCCACCGAAGCGCTGGATCCGATCAGCCCGCAATACATTGGCGATCTGTTTAGCTGGGCGGCGATTGGCGCACGTACCACCGAATCACAAACCCATCGTGAAATGGCCAGTGGCCTGTCGATGCCAATCGGCTTTAAAAATGGCACGGATGGCAATTTGGCCACCGCCACCAATGCGATGAAAGCCGCTGCATCTGGGCACCGGTTTATGGGGATCAACCAAGCCGGGCAAGTGGCATTGCTGAATACCCAAGGAAACCCGAACGGCCATGTGATCCTGCGCGGCGGCAAGCAAACCAACTACGACTCAGTCTCCGTCGCTGAATGTGAGCAGCAAATGGAGGCCGCGGGACTGAACCCGTCCCTGATGGTGGATTGTAGCCACGCGAATTCACGTAAAGATTATCGTCGCCAGCCGCTGGTGGCGGAAGATGTGATCCATCAAATCAAACAAGGTAATCGCTCCGTGATTGGCTTGATGATTGAAAGTCACCTCAACGCTGGCAACCAATCAGCGGATCTGCCGAAAGATGAAATGGCATACGGGGTATCGATCACTGATGCTTGCATTGATTGGGCGTCTACCGAACAATTGCTGCGTCATGCTCACCAAGAGCTGGCAACCTCTCTTCAACAACGTATTCAACAGGGCTAAATCATGGTGGCAGAACTGAGCCGACTGCGCGATCAAATAGACGATGTCGATAAACAAATGGTGAGCCTGCTCGCGCGCCGTTTAGAGCTGGTAGCAGAAGTGGGAGAGGTAAAAAGCCAGCATGGCTTGCCCATTTATGCACCGGACCGTGAAGCGGCGATGCTCGCTTCGCGTCGTCAAGAAGCACAGTCGCAAGGCGTGCCACCGGATTTAATTGAAGATGTGCTGCGTCGCACCATGCGCGAGTCGTACAGCAGTGAAAACGACTCTGGCTTTAAGTGTCTAAACCCGGATTTACGCCGGATAGTAGTCATCGGCGGTAAAGGGCAGCTGGGTGGTTTGTTTGCGCGCTTGTTTGCGCTTTCTGGTTATCAAGTCACTGTGCTGGATAAAGATGATTGGGAGCATGCCAACGCCTTGCTGGCTGACGCGGGTATGGTGGTGGTGTCGGTGCCGATTGACGTCACGGAAGCAGTCATTAGTAAACTGACCCAGCTGCCAGACGATTGCTTATTAGTGGATCTCACCTCCGTCAAATCAGGTCCGCTACAAGCGATGTTAGCCGCGCATTCAGGGCCTGTGGTCGGGCTGCACCCGATGTTTGGCCCAGATGTGGCCAGCCTTGCCAAGCAGGTGATTGTTTATTGCGATGGCCGCCACCCTGAGGCGTACCAATGGTTGCTCGAGCAATTTCGTATTTGGGGTGCCGGGTTAAACCGGATCAGTGCCATTGAGCATGATGAAGGCATGACGCTGATCCAAGCGCTGCGCCACTTTACGTCGTTTGTTTACGGCGTGCATCTGGCAGAAGAAAATCCCAACCTCGATCAGCTTACCGCGCTAAGCTCACCGATTTATCGCTTAGAGCTTGCCATGGTGGGGCGTCTGTTCGCCCAAGATGCGGGTCTGTATGCGGATATTATTATGTCTTCGCCGCAAAACCTGGCGATGATCAAGCGCTTTTACCAGCGCTTTGGCGAAGCGATTGATTTGCTTGAACAACACGACAAAGCCACCTTTGTCGATGCGTTTGCCCAAGTCGAAAACTGGTTTGGAGACTATGCCCCACGTTTTTTACAAGAAAGCCAAGGCCTGCTGCGACAAGCCAACGATGCGACCCATCGCAGCGCGACCTAGCTTATGTAAAATACGCCGCTCAGCGTTGAATTATCAGCAAAAGCCCACATCGTGGGCTTTTGACGTTAATGGCTACTCGTGATTGTCCGGCAGGGATACCTCGGTGGGGGAAATGGTCTCTGACGGGTAGCAGCCGAGCACTTTTAGATAACGGGTCAGGGTGGTGAGCTCGTCTAGTGCGCTTTGCATTACGTCACTAGCCATGTTGGCCTCAACATCGACGTAAAACATCTCTTCCCAGGGGTTGCCGAGCACGGGGCGGGATTCGAGCTTGGTCATATTGATGCCACGCTCGCGCAGTACCATCAAGCATTCGACTAAGGAACCGGCTTGCTGTGAGGTCGACATAATAAACGTGGTTTTGGCAGGGGTCAGTGACGACACTTTCACCGGCTTGCGGGCCACCACAATAAAGCGGGTGTGATTTTGCTGTTGGTTAGCTATCTCGCCCTTAATTGCGGTTAAACCGTAAAACTCACCACTGGCAGCATGGCCAATCGCGGCCACGTTGGGCTGGTTTAAATCCGCCACTTGTTGCATGGCCTCAGCGGTGCTGGAGCAGTAGATTTTCTTCACGTTACCCAAGGTATCTATGTATTCACTGCATTGCTGGTGCGGCTGCGGGTGAGCATACAAGGTATCAATTTGGCTTGGGTCTTGGTCGCCGACAGTCAGCAGGCAGTGGTCGATAGGCAGCGTAAGCTCACCGACAATCGATAAACGCGTGTGCTGCAGCTGATCGTACACTTCATTGATTGAGCCAGAGCTGGTGTTTTCTACCGGTAAGATACCGTAATCGGCATGGCCGGTTTCTACCGTTTCTACCACCTTTTTAAAGCTGTCACAGGCCATTTCCACCAGTTCGGTTTGCTTGCGGCTAAAGTACTGGCGCGCGGCGAGATAGGAGTATGAGCCTTGGTTACCCAAGAAAGAAACCCGTGCCACTGGACGTTGATTGTCTGGGTTGGCCAGATTTTGCAGATAGCGCTGCTGAATCAGTACCGAGTCTTCGATAATGGTGTGAAACAGACTCAGTACATAGTGGGCATCTAGCTGGTGATCTTGCGCTTTGGTCACCAGTTTTTCTAATAAGGCTTGCTCGCGCGCTTGATCACGAATGGGTTTTTGCACCGCGACTTTGTTTTTGGCGACGTCCAGGCTTAAGCGACGGCGCTCGGCCAATAGTGTCAGCAGCTCTTGATCAAGCTGACTTATCCGTGTGCGTATCTCATCCAGTGGGCGTGGTGTGTTTGGCATACATTATCCTTGTTCTAATACAAAAAAACCTCCCGGTTGGGAGGTTAGTGCGCCAGGCTGATTGGGCTTAGCACGCTTCCTCCCGCGTTAGCGAGATAAAAAAGAAGCGAAAAAAACGAGCGTGAATCAGCATGGGGCGTTGTGTTGTTATGTTTGCGTATGGATTAACCATATGGGGCGCAGGCAGGCGTGTCAAGGATCAAAAAGCCCCGCGAGGACGGGGCTAACATGTTTAGCGATTTAGGTGTTGCGCTGAGGGTTAGATTTCCTCATCGGCTGGATTTTCTTCCATCGCAACCGTCGCGGCTGATTTATCGTTACGGCGCGCTTCGCCTTTGTGTTGGACCTTATTCAGTTGCTTCTCGAGTTTTTGGCCCATCTCGTTAATCGCTTTGTACATGTCGTCGCTTTCGGCAGAGGCAACCAGTGTTGAACCTGGTAGCCCAGCTTTGGCTTCTACTTTGAACTGGTGGTTTGGCTCCTTACTGATCACAGCATGAGGATTGATGAGTGCCACCTGCCACTTGGCCAGCTTTTCAAAGCGGCTTTCGATGCGCTCACGGATGGCGGGAGTGATTTCGATGTTTTTGCCTGCAATTTCCACTCTCATACTCTTTCCTCTTTGTTCCCCTGTATTAGGTTCATCTTCAGATTACCGCTTTTCAGTATTGATAACGTGACTTAGCTCATGTTTAAAGGGGGGAAAGATGTTGATAGGAGGATCTGTGAGCACTCGCGAATCCTGATACCGAAAAGGCCGTAAAAGCCTTGAACTCACTGATAAAAATGCTACGTTGGGAGAGATAACGAATGCTAATTCACCCGCCGGTCAGGGGCGCGTCGCGCCTATGTATTTCCCTACCTTTTACCTGTGGTTAAAAATGTGCCACAAATCTGCTGGTGCTTTTTGGCGCTTGCGGTGCTGCGATAGAGTTTAAAGCAACGTGGGCATAAAAAAGGCGACCAAGTGGGCCGCCTTTGACAAGAACTCAAAGAGCGCTTGATTAGTTATTAGCGTGTAGATCGTGGTTGAGTTCAACCGCACTTTTGTTGGTTAAACACTCAACCGCACCTGTTTTAGAGTTACGACGGAACAGCAGATCGGCTTTGCCCGCCAAATCACGCGCTTTGATGCTTTCTACGGCGTTACCGTCGGCGTCGAGCATAGTCACTTTGGTGCCAGCGGTGACATACAGCCCTGACTCGATGGTGCAACGATCGCCGAGTGGGAAGCCAAGACCCGCGTTGGCACCTAATAGTGAATTCTCGCCAATCGAAACGACAATCTGGCCGCCGCCACTTAACGTACCCATAATCGATGCACCGCCGCCGATGTCGCTACCTTGACCGACCATCACACCTGCAGAGATTCGACCTTCAATCATGCTCTTGCCTTCGGTGCCGGCATTAAAGTTAATAAAGCCTTCGTGCATTACTGTGGTGCCTTCACCGACATGGGCGCCCAAGCGAACGCGGGCGGTATCGGCAATACGCACACCAGCGGGCACCACGTAATCGGTCATTTTCGGGAATTTATCCACGCACTCAACGGTCAGCGTTTCGCCTTTCAAACGCGCTTCCATCTGACGCTCAGGCAACTCTGGCAAGTCGATCGGGCCTTGGTTGGTCCAAGCAATGTTGTGCAGCAGGCCAAAGAGCCCTTCTAGCACCACACCATGTGGTTTCACTAAGCGGTGCGAGATCAGTTGTAGCTTGAGGAAGCCTTCTGCAACCGATGCAGGCTTGCTGTCATTTTCGAGGATCACCAGCACCAGCGGCTGTGTGGTTTGTTGAGCCTTGCTGGCAAAGTTAGCTGCCTCTTGCGCGCCAGCGGCGGCGAAGGCTTCACTGATTGCAGCGCAGGTTTCTGGAGCAATCGCTAGTACCTGATTACCGGCACTATAATCGGTTAGCGCACTTAAGGCACTCACCAGATCATCACTAGGGTTAAGCAGGGGCGCCGGGAAATAGGCTTCAATGATTTTACCGTCCTGGTTTTGAGTGGCGGTACCAAGTGCCAGAGCAAAGCTTGCCATTGGGGGAGATCTCCTTGTGTCGTTGGGCTTAAAACATCAAACACTTCATCTTAAAGACAAGCGGCGGTGGTTGGAAGCGCTTAACGGCGGGTGAAAGAAAAAATGCTTACAGGTCAGCGCACCGATTCATATTGATGCATAGGCGTCAGGAGACAGGCATAAAAAAGCAAGCCAAATTGGCTTGCTCTTTCGCGGATATTAAAAGGGTCAGCAATCACAACATTAGGCCGCGTCGGCGTCTTTATCGTCGCTACTTGCGTCCGCTTTGGTCTCGCTTTTAGCGGGCTTTTTCTTAGCCGCTTTGCGTTTGGCACCCAGTGCTTCGAGGACGGAGTCTTTGTGTTGAGCAAGGTATAGCGACAAGGCTTCACGCTTTTCTTCGTCGTCTACCAGTTCGCTCTCTCCAATCAGATCGAACATCGCATCCGCCATATCTAACATTTTGTCGTAGGCGTCGGCTTCGGCTTTGGAGGTAAATGTCATCTTTTCTTCTCCCTCGCGTTCGACCACGTACTTGACGATAACGGCCATAATTACCCTCTCTTCGTTGATTCACTGTCTTTTTATACAGTAGGATAAGGGCCATTGTCCACTGACCCTGCCATGATTGTGACATGAGAGAAAAATTTAGCACCATTTATCAACGTGCCGCTGAGCGTAAAGGCGGTCAACGTGCGTTAGAGCATATGCTGGTGGCACCGCTTGAACATGATGCCTTGTGTGAGATACCGGATGATCGCTGGTTAGCGGCGTTTAGTCAGAAGGTGTTTCAATCGGGCATTAGTTGGCAGGTGGTCCGTAAAAAGTGGCCCGGATTTGAAGAGGTGTTCTGGGGCTTTGATATTGAGAAAATGCTGCTGATGCCGCCGGAAATGTGGGAAGAAAAAGCCACCAACCCAGCGATTATTCGTCACCTTACCAAGGTGATGACGATTCCGCACAACGCGGAAATGATCCACCGCGTGCAGCAATCGCACGGCAGTTTTAGCCAGTTTGTCGCCGATTGGCCCAGCGAAGATATTGTCGGGTTATGGCAGTATTTAAAAAAACACGGTAAGCGTTTAGGCGGGAATACCGGTGCTTATACCTTGCGCCGAATGGGCAAGGACACCTTCTTGTTCACCCGCGATATCGAGCACTACCTGCGCGCGACCAAAATTGTTGATAGCGGCCGAGAGACCAAACGGGCGATGCAAGCGGCGCAACAGGCATTTAATCAGTGGCAGCAAGAGTCGGGCCGTTCACTGAACCATATCAGCCAGCTGATCGCCTTCAGTGTGGGTGACAATCGGGTTTAATCGCTCAGCGATTTGCTGTGCTATCACACGGTTAGCAAGTCGTGTGCGAGGTCGCGGTGTGTCGGTGGCGGTTTGCGCTTATCACGGCAATCGGCCACAATCGATGCCAGTTATCTTTCCCATGTGAGCGCCTTGTGTTTACTGTTTATCACTCTAATCAGCTCGATCTGTTGAAATCCTTGTTGGTCTCCCTGATCCAACAGCGACCGCTGTCTGACCCTTTTCAAAAAGAACTTATTCTGGTGCAAAGCCCCGGCATGGCGCAGTGGTTAAAAATGGCACTCGCCCACGAGCAGCAGATTGTCGCTAACGTCGAATTCCCACTTCCCGCCACCTTTATCTGGCAGTTGTTTGTGCGGGTGTTGGATGGCGTGCCTGAGCGCAGTGATTTCAACAAAGAGGCGATGACATGGAAGCTAATGGATATTCTGCCCAGCTGCCTGGATGCGCCTGAGTTCGCTGATTTAGCCGCGTATTTGGAAGATAGTCAGGATCAGCAGCGTGCTTACCAGCTGGCCGAAAAAGTGGCCGATATTTTCGACCAGTATTTGGTCTATCGCCCCGAGTGGGTGCTGGCATGGGAGCAAGAGCAACCGGTGCCCGAGCTTGACGATGTGCAGCCTTGGCAGCAAAAACTGTGGCGTCGCTTATACGATCACACCTTGGCGCTGGGCCAATCGCCTTACCATCGCGCTAACTTGTATCAAGAGTTTATCGACACCTTAACCAGCCATCAGCACAAACCTGAGGGGCTGGCTGATATTGAGCGGGTCTTTGTGTTTGGTATCTCGGCGCTTCCACCACGCTATCTGGATGCGTTGCAAGCCCTAGGTGAGCATGTGGAGGTGCATTTTATGTTCACCAATCCATGCCGTTATTATTGGGGCGATATTCGCGACAAGCGCTATCTGGCTAAACGTGCCGCATTGGACCGCGATAAAATCAGCCGAATTGAAGACATCCCCGCCGACAGCCAATTGGCTCTGGGGCTTGATGAGCCCGAGTACGGTGAAGTAGGGAACAGCTTGCTGGCGTCGATGGGAAAACTGGGGCGCGATAACTTACTGCTACTCTCGGAAATGGCCTGTAATGAGATTGATAGCGGCTTTGTACCTATTAATCGCGATCACCTGCTGCATCATCTCCAAGCCGATATTTTGGATTTGAATGAGCCGGGTGATCCCAAGCAAACCGAGACCAGTGCGGCGAAAACAGAAATCGAGCCAGATGATGCTTCCATCGCTATCCATGCCTGTCACAGCCCGATGCGCGAAGTCGAAGTGCTGCACGATCAGTTACTCGCGATGTTTGAGGCTAACCCATCACTGAGCCCCCGCGATGTGATTGTGATGGTGGCGGATATCAATGCCTACAGCCCCGCCATTCAAGCGGTGTTTGGTAATGCGCCTCGCGAGCGTTTTATTCCGTTTTCCATCTCAGATCGCAGCGCCGATCAAGAAAGCCCGGTGTTAGCCGCCTTTTTGCGTCTGCTCACCCTGCCCGATAGTCGGTGTAGTGCGGCGGAGCTGTTGGAAATTCTTGAGGTGCCGGCGGTCTCGCGCCGTTTTTCCATCGACAGCCAACAGTTTGATCAGATTAAACAGTGGGTGGAAGAAACCGGTATTCGCTGGGGGCTTGATACCCATACCGCCAGCCAATTTGCCTTGCCCGAACAGTATCAGAATACCTGGCTATTTGGCTTGAAACGTATGTTACTCGGCTACGCGATGCCGAGTGAGGCAGGGCTGTTTGCAGACACCGTGCCTTATGATGAAGTCCAAGGGCTTAATGCGGAGCTGGCGGGGCGTTTAGGGCTGTTTATCGACACCTTAATTCACTACCAGCAGCAACTGGCGATTGAATGCGATGGCAAGACGTGGGTGGCGCGGTTGACCCAAATGCTGGATGACTGTTTCGCCATAGAAGGGGATGAAGAGGTAGCAGTCAAATTGATCCGTACCCAGTTAGACAGTTGGCTGACACAGCTTAGCGATGCCGCCTTTACCCATACGCTAACCTTGCCCGTGGTGCGCGATTACTTTAATGGTCGCCTCAATAACGAGCGAGTCAGCCAGCGCTTTTTAGCCGGGCAGGTTAACTTTTGTACCTTGATGCCGATGCGCTCCATTCCCTTTGATGTGGTGTGCCTGCTAGGAATGAATGATGGCGTGTACCCGCGCACTGTGCCCAGCGTCGGTTTTGATCTGATGGTGGGCCGCACCCGGGCAGGGGATCGCTCGCGCCGCGACGATGATCGATACCTATTTTTAGAAGCGCTGCAGTCAGCACAGCAGCGTTTGTATATCAGTTATGTCGGTCGCTCAGTGCAAGACAACAGCTTAAAAGTCCCATCGGTGCTGGTCACCGAGCTGCTTGAGTATTGCACCCAAGGCTACTGTTTGGCTGGTGACCGCGACTTACCCGAACGCCAGTCACGTCAGCGGCTGGAAGAGACGCTTATCCAGACGCATCCACTCACTCCCTTTAGCCCTGAGGCGTTTGCTCACGGTGGCAGTTATGCGCAAGAGTGGCTACCGGCCGCCCAAGGACAAGGGACGCAACTGCCGGCATTTATTGGCGATGCGTTAAGCCCTGATCCGGACAGCCACCAGGATCCTGTGATTGAGTTGGCTGAATTGCAGCGCTTTTGGCGGCTGCCCGTGCGCTACTTTTTCCAACGCCGCTTGAAAGTCTTCTTTGAGCAGTTAGAAGCGCCGTTAGAAGAATTCGAACCCTTTAGTTTAGATACCTTGCACCGCTTTCAGCTGCGCGATCAGCTGTTAGCGCACTTTATTGAAACCGATGACAGCCCCCAAAGTGTGCAGGACTTTATGGCCCGACAGCGTGGGCAGGGCAAATTACCCTTGGCGTACTTTGGCGAATTGACCTTGGATACGCAAGTTACGGTGATCCGTAACATGTACCAACGCTTAACGCCTTTGCTCGCCGCGCCGCGCCCCGATCTTGAACTTAATCTGACCCTCCCTACTGCGTTGGGCGAGGTACAACTGCAAGGTTGGCTTAATCGGCGTTATCAAGACAGCTTGGTGCGCTTTCATTGCGGCGATCTGACCGTGCGTCATCAACTTGCGGTATGGATCGATCACTTATGCCAATGCGCGATGGGCGAAGCCGTGCCGAGTACGTTGGTGGGGGTGAAAGAAACCATCGAGTTTGCCCCACTCAGTAAAGATGACGCGCGTGCACACTTACAAGCTTTGGTTGAAGATTATCAACAGGGCCTCAATCAGCCGCTTACCTATCTGCCAAGCTCAGTCGGAGCGGGGATAAAAGCCCGTGATAGCAAAAAAGGCTTTGATTACAGTGAAACCGGCCAAGACAAAGCGCTAAAAGCCATGTGTGATGCCTTTGTCGGGGGCTTCAATCCTGGTGAAGTACAAGACCCTTACGTATACCGTGTTTGGCCGCAATGGCGTGAAAGCTTCGGCCAGGCGCTATTAGCTACAGGCGATCGCCACTTAATGCCGATGCTAGCGCAGCGACAAAAACACTAGTACTCAGCGAATCCTCCTCATGTGAGTCAGCGGCCTCTGTCTCCTCCCCATCTTCTCCCTGTAGCCAAGTTGATGCTTGGCTTTCTATTATGCGTCGATTGTCGTCAAAAGTATGACGAGTGACTCGATTGCATCTTTAATCTCTTATTGTGAATTTATACTCAATGTGATGCCTCGAGTATTATAGGAGAGTGAGCGAGAGGTGCGTCCATATTTCTGCGCGTCGAGTGACAGTTGTTACCAATTTGTTGGTTAAAGATTGCGCATCGTGCGTCTCGTTAGGGGTCAATCTATTTGGGGTCTAAATATTTTTCAAACGATCATTTGAATAGCTGGATTTGAAAATAATTTCATTTAAAACAATGGTTTGTTTTTTTTATATTTGTTAGTGGACGTATTATTCATGTGGTTTTGTAGGCTTCTTTTGATGTTTTTTATTTGAACGTGTAATTAACTTAACGCACAATGTCATCGAAAATTCACATAACAAACCATGAAAAAAAGGAAGTGCCTTCATGCATAAATTCTCAAAAAGCGCAGTGGCAACCTTAGTCTCTGGCCTTTTGCTGGGTGCCTCAGCGCACGCCGACGTCAGTATTACTCAAGGCAAGACTGCGATCCCCGATGGCGAGGCAACCCACGCGCAAGACATCACGGTGAAGAACGAGCATGTCGCGTTCGCATTGGCGGTTGAGTCTGCGCCACCGTGGGGTGTGCCACGTGGCACCTTGGTGGATCTTGCGGCGGTGAAAAATGGCAAAATTGATCTAGACCGAGTCGCTTTTGCAGATTTCATCCCTAATAGCTGGTCGGCCTGGCCGAACGATCGCAAGTCGATTGATATTGTTGAAGACAGCGATGAAAAAGCGGTGATCAAAGTGAGCCGTAACTTCGACAAGGTCGACATTACCACTTGGTATACCTTGGAAGCCGGCTCTGATTCGATTGGGCTGAAAACCGTAATGACCAACCAAGGCGAAGACGATCTTGAGCTGGAATCAGGCCACACAATCTGGCCGGATACGGGTTATCAGTTCGCGGTGCCGGGCCTTGAAGGCAATGAAGAAGCGATGGCCGATAATGCCCTTGCCGATCGCATGGTCGCGTATGATCGTGATTGGGCCTTCGCACTGCATGCGCCTTATTTTGACCGCATCAAATACAATGGCCGCGATATGTATTTGGGCCATACGCTGAAAGCCGGTGAGACCCGTACCTTTGACTCAAAGCTGCAGGTTGTTCCTAACGGCGATATGGCACCGATTGTCAAAGCGGAAGCTGAGCGTCATGGCGAAGCAACGGGCACCATTACCGGTCAACTTCGTGCCGACAACGGTAACGTGCCGGACGATGCGATTGTGATGATTGAAAAAGACGGCCACCCTTACGCGTGGACGCTTGCTAAAGATGGCCAGTACGACATGGCATTGCCGGAAGGTAAGTACCAAGTGTATGGTACGGCAACCGGGCATGCGAATAGCCAGCCGCAATCTATTACCGTGAGTGCTGACAGTGAGCAGACACTGGACTTCACATCGCTGAAAAGCCCTGCAACGCTTGCACTTAACGTGGAAGAGGCCGCCTCTGGTGTCGCCAAAGACGCGCGTGTCACCATTATCGAAGGCCAAGCGCCACCGGTTGAGTTCTTGGGTAAACGCACCTTCTTCACTGACTTGCTGCCAGCCGGCCATGCCGAGCTAAAACTGGCACCGGGTGAATACAAGCTGGGCATTAACGCGGGTGCGGGCTTTACTGCAGAATCACAAACCTTGGATGTGACGCTCGAGTCGGGCAAAACCAATCAACAAGTGGTGAAAGTGCCTCAGGTGACTTTCCCGAACCGTAACCACTGGTATGGCGCTGACTTGCACCACCACGGCAATGTGCTGGAAGGGGTAACCCCACCAGAAATCGTGGTGCAGGCTCAGCTGGCAACTGACTTGGATCTGACTTTTATCAGTGATCACGACTCCACCATTAATCACAAAGTCTTTGCTGACTTATCAGCAAAACGTGGTGTGCCTTTCATCCCATCGATTGAGATTTCGCCTTCTTGGGGTCACATGAACCCATTCCCCATCGACAATGGCGCAGCACTAACGGTCGATCCGGGTACTGATGACGTGCATACTCTGATTGATGCCGCGCATGATATGGGCGCAGAAGTGGTGCCGATGAACCATCCTTACAACGATTATGGTTACTTCACTAATATCGCCAAAGATGCGGTGCCGGGCGGTGAGACAGACCGTTTCGATCTGATGGAGCTTAACGCACGTGTCGATAACGAGCCGACTCTGAAAAAAGCACATGATATGTGGGATAGCGGCGAAGCTATGTATTTCACGGCGGGTACCGATACTCATGATGCGTGGAACCAGCTGACTGGTCGTATTCGTATGATGGCTAACGTTGACGGTGAGTTGACGCCACTGGCCTTTGCTAAAGCGTTGAAAGCTGGTCACGGCTATGCCACTCAGGGACCAATTCTATATCCACAAAACATCATGTTTGGTGAAACCGCCAAGGCAGGTGATAAATGGGATATTAATGTGGTCGCTGCGGATGGCCTCAAAGAAGTGCGCTTAATCGGTCAAGGTGGTGAGGTGCTAAACAGCATCACCATTAACCCCGAAGAGAGCACACAGCGTCTTGAGTTATCACTGCCTATTCCTGCGGATGCAGAAGGTTGGATCAACCTAGAAGTGGAAGACAAAGACGGCAGCACGGCATGGACCAACCCAGTTTGGCTTCAGTCGTAAACGTCGAGTCTCAATAAACGAACCAAGGCCAGCGATGCTGGCCTTTTTTGATCGTGACGCGTTTTCTGCTTATGGTATAACCTATTTTATTTTTAGGATCATAAGTTTAAGCGGCAATTGATTCACCATGCTGCCAGCTTATGCAGCACCAAAAGGTGGCCAGTATGGACATAACGCTAACTCCCGTTTCTTCCCAATCTCACACAGTATTGAAGAACCTTTTTCAGCTTTATATGTATGACATGTCGCCATTTATAGCGTTGCCGTTAACTGAGGAAGGATGCTTTAGTGTCCCCGATCATGTTCTCGCCCCATATGATGACGCCCTTCATCATTGGGCTTACTTGATTTATGCGGATAATGAACTGGCAGGGTTTGCGATGCTACGCCGATACCCTGAGGATATGTCTCGTTTAGATATGGATCAGTTCTTTATCATGAACCGCTTTCGAGGTTCAAACGTTGGCAAAACTGCCTTCAGACAACTAGTCGCTCAACATCAAGGGAACTGGCAAATTCGCATTTTACGGACAAACACGCCAGCCCATTACTTTTGGCAATCGGCTGTTTTTGACCTAGTCGGAGAGGCACACCAACGAAGTGAAGAAAAAGATCGTGACCTTATCATGACTTTTATTCGATTTAGCTATGAAAGAGGCGTTTCAAGGTTTCCGGCAAGTGACTAGCGTGGCTGCAGATTGACCAATGAGGGTGTACCTCCGTTTGTTAAAACGTTAGCTGCTCCGCTTGGTTACCTTCGTTAGAATATGTTTTACCCCAAGGGGTTGCTACAATAGCGGGCAGACTAGGCGATGAAATAATGATATGGAACCGCAGATCCTCAACCCGCTCACCTTGCCACTTGATGGCGTCCGATTAATCGAAGCCTCCGCCGGCACCGGTAAGACGTTTACCATTGCTGGCTTGTACCTGCGATTGTTGCTTGGGCATGGCCGCGCAGCGCCGTGTCGGGTCGAGCAAATACTGGTGGTGACGTTTACCGAAGCGGCAACCCAAGAGCTAAAAGACCGTATTCGGCGTCGCATTCATGAGGCGCGTTTTGCTTTTATGCGCGGGGAGAGTGACGATCCTATCATTGCACCTTTGTTGGCAGAGATTAGCGATCATAAAACCGCGGCGCAGCAACTGTTAGAGGCCGAGCGTCAGATGGACGAAGCGGCTATCTATACCATTCACGGTTTTTGTCAGCGGATGCTGACCCAAAATGCGTTTGAATCGGGCAGCCTGTTCAGTCATGAATTTGTCACCGACGAGCGACAAATTAAAGCGCGCGCGGCAGCCGATTTTTGGCGTCGTCGTTTTTATCCGCTGCCAAAATCGTTAGCCGGTGTGGTGAGCAGCTACTGGCCCGCGCCGGAGGCCTTATTAAAAGAGATTGCGCCCTATTTATCCGGGCCGGAAGTGATGGTCAAGGCGCCTGATCTCGGCGAGGATCTCATGGCGGCACACCAAGCGGCGATAGCCAAGATTGACGGGGTGAAGCGCGCATGGCGCGAGGCGGGGGAGCAAATCACCGACCAGCTTAGCGCCGCTAAGCTCGATGGCCGCAGTTATCGCAAAGATCATTTGGCGAACTGGCTGAATGCGATGGAACAATGGGCTAATGCCGAGACGCTTGATTACCAGTTGCCCGACAAATTGGAAAAATTCGCCCAACAGACGTTGGCGGCCAAGAGTAAAGCTGAGCCACCGAGCCTAGCGCTATTTGATCAAATTCAGGCATTGGTTGATCAGCCGCCGACGTTAAAACCGGGATTAACTGCACTGGCGATTACAGAAGTGCGGCAGCTGCTCCGCCAAGAAAAACGCCGCCAAGGGTGGCTCTCGTTTGACGATCTCCTTTCTCAACTTGCCAGCGCACTTGACCAAGATAGCCAAGGTCAGTTGGCTGCGCGTATTCGCAGCTTATATCCGGTGGCAATGATTGATGAGTTCCAAGACACCGACCCGCTGCAATATCAGATTTTTAGCACTGTCTATCAGCCACCAGTGGCGGACGATGCCCCTGTATTCGCAGACGCAGAGACAGAGGAAGAGGGTGAGCGCACCGGTTTAATGATGATTGGCGATCCTAAGCAGGCGATTTATGCCTTTCGTGGTGCCGATATCTTCACCTATATTCATGCCCGTGCGCAGGTGAGTGATCACTATAACCTGGCTACTAACTGGCGCTCGACAGATGGCATGGTGCGCGGAGTCAATGCCTTGTTCTCTCGTGCGAAGGCACCGTTTGTTTATCAAGACAGTATTCCCTTTTTAGAGGTGGCCTCGTCGCCTAGCGCCAAACAAAAGGCGCTGGTGGTGGAGGGAAACGAGCAGCCCGCGCTCACCTTTTGGCATCACAGCCCGGATGAATTGTGTGGCAAGCAAGATTTTGAACAGACCTTGTCGGTGAGTACCGCACAGCATATTACGCAAGTGCTCAACCAATCGGTGGCGGGCAATAGTTATCTACAGACGCCTTCCGGCCAAGCCGAAATTCAGCCGCACAATATCGCCGTGTTGGTGCGCACCGGACGCGAGGCACAGCTGGTCAAGCAAGCGCTGGCTGAAAAAGGCGTGGCGTCTGTGTATCTTTCTAACCGTGATAATGTTTTCGCCAGCCCTGTCGCCAGCGATATTGAGCGCATCTTAGTGGCGGTGATGCAGCCTGAAAACGAGCGTAAGTTGCGGGCAGCGCTAGCCAGCCCCTTATTTGGCCTGACTGCCGAGCAGCTGGCGCTACTTAATCAAGACGAAGCCTTGTGGGAGCAAGAGGTGGTGGCCTTTAGCCATTACCGTGATACTTGGCAGCGCCGTGGGGTGATGCCGATGCTTCGCCAAGTCGCCAGTGCCCGCCAAGTGGCAGAAAACTGGTTGGCGATGCCGCAAGGCGAGCGCTGTGTGACCGACTTTTTGCATATCGCGGAGTTGCTGCAAAGTGCCAGCCAGCAATTGGATAACCCCCACGCGCTGATCCGCTGGTTACAAGAGCGAATGGCCGAGCCGGCTCAACAATCGGAAGAGCAGCAGGTGCGCTTGGAGTCGGAGCGTGATTTGGTGCAAATCGTTACCATCCACAAATCGAAAGGCTTGGAATACGATCTGGTTTACTTGCCATTTGCTTGTCAGTATCGCGAAAGCAGCCAACCGTTTTATCATGATGAACAGTATCAGCCGGTGCTGGCGCTGGATAATGTTGATGAAGGCAAAGAACGCGCTGAAAAAGAGCGGCTGGCTGAAGATATCCGCTTGCTGTATGTGGCGGTGACCCGTGCCGTGTATGGGTGTTTTATCGGCTGTGCACCTCTTAAACAAGGTAACAGTCGGCAAAAAGACTCGGCCTTGCACTTAACGGCCCTCGGCTATTTGCTCCAGCATGGAGAAGCCGGTGATGCTAGCCTGCTGGCCGAGAGTTTGGCTGGATTGGCGAACACGAGTGATGCGGTGGCTGTGGTTGCGCCACCGGAGCCGGATGATAGCCGTTATGCCCCTCAAACGGGTGCGCACGAGGCGCTAAGCGCGCGTCAGTTTGACGGCAAGATTGACCGTCAGTGGCGCTTAACCAGTTACTCAGGGCTGTTAAAACAAAGCCATCATGTCAGCGCCTTGCCCACACTAGCCAGTTACGACTTGGACGCGGACGATGACCTCGCCGATGAGGAAACGCCGGATGTAGCGGTGGATCCTTGGTCGGTTTTCGCGTTTCCCAAAGGCGCACGAGCCGGTACCTTTTTACATACCTTATTTGAAGAGGTGGACTTTACCGCTGATTTGATGAGTGAAGAAGTCGCTGAGCTTATTACCCATCACCTTAGCTTGGAAAACTATGACCCACAGTGGTGCCCGATATTGCAGCAGTGGATGACACAGGTATTGAAGCACCCGCTCAGTGACCAAGGGCTGAGGCTGAACCAAATTGACAACGCCAGTCGATTAACGGAGATGGAGTTCGTGATGCCTTTGGCCGCACTAGACTGCCAGCGACTCAACCGACTCGCCGCGCGATATGATGCGTTATCAGCGCGTGCTGGCCAGCTCAGCTTTGACACGGCGCGCGGGATGTTAAAAGGCTTTATCGATTTAACCTTCCGCGCCGACGGCAAGTATTACGTGCTGGATTGGAAGTCGAACCATTTAGGGGACAGTGTGGCCGATTACCATCCTGAGGCGCTCAAAGAGGCGATGATCGCGCACCGATACGACTTTCAGTACCAGATCTATACCTTGGCGCTGCACCGCTTTTTGCGCCAGCGGATCCCAGATTATGATTACGACACCCATGTGGGGGGCGTGTTTTATTTCTTTTTACGGGGCGCCAGTGATAGCGGCGAGACCGGTGTGTTCGCGCACCGTCCCGATAAGGCGCTGATTGACGCCTTAGACAACCTCTTTGCTGGAGAGTCGGTATGAAACAAGCATTAATGGCACTCTACCAGAGCGGGGAATTGCGAGCGATTGATGTGCAATTTGCTTGTTTGATGGGCGAAGAAGACACCCAATTAGATAAGGCTGCTATCACAGTATGGGCGGCGCTGCTGAGTCGCGAAGTGGGCAAAGGCCATGTCTGCCTTGATTTGCACCAATGGCAGCCACCCAGTGATGTCGCTTGGCAGCCTTTATTGGCGCACATTGATAGCCAAGCGCCAAGCGAGCAATTGGCACAGGCGTCGGTGGTGTCTGACGGGACGCAGGCGACGCCCTTGGTGCTTGCCGGACACCGATTGTATTTACATCGCTACTGGCATGCCGAGCAGCAAGTGGCGGGGCATATTCGCCAGCGTCTGACGGCGCTGCCGGTACCGGATGAGGCCAGACAAACTCTAGATAATTTATTTGCCGCCTCACAGGCAGAGATAGACTGGCAAAAAGTGGCGGCAGCCACCGCGTTGACCCAGCCGTTTGCGGTGATTTCGGGTGGGCCGGGTACGGGTAAAACCACCACCGTCGCCCGTTTGTTGGCGGCGCTGGTGGCGTCACACCATGCCGAGCGCACAACCTCTGCTGCGCTCACCATCAAGCTGGTCGCCCCGACCGGCAAAGCGGCTAACCGATTGACTGAATCTCTGGGACGGGCGATTGCTGCCTTGCCTGTTGATCATGACGTGAAAGCGGCGCTGCCGACCCAAGCCAGCACCATTCACCGATTATTAGGAGCGATTCCGCAGCGAGTGGCGTTTCGCCATCATAAAAATAATCCCGTGCATGCGGATGTATTGATTGTCGATGAAGCCTCGATGGTGGACTTGCCCTTGATGGCACAGCTGTTCGATGCCTTGGCGCCTTCAACACGCATTATTTTGCTGGGGGATAAAGATCAGCTTGCCTCTGTGGAAGCGGGGGCGGTGCTAGGGGATATTTGTCAGTACGCCGAGGCGGGCTATCCAGCGGCGCAAGCCGCGCGTTTAAGCCAACTGACAGGCTTTGACGTACCCGAAAATCGGCACGCGCCAGCGATTGCTAGTGCCCTGTGTCTGTTGCGCAAAAGTTATCGTTTTGATGCCCAATCCGGCATTGGCCAGCTCGCCTTTGCGGTGAACCGAGGAGAGATGGCCGAGGTGGGGGCGGTGTTAAAACGCGGCTATGGCGATATTACCCACCATGTGCTGAGTGATGACAGTTATCAGACCCTGATGCAACAAGCGGTGACAGGATATCGCGATTACTTAACGACACTCGATAATGCGACGCTCGAAAACCCGCCATCCATGGCGGACGTGCTGAGTGCCTTTAGCCAATTTCGTTTGTTGTGTGCATTGACCGAAGGCCCATTTGGTGTCGCTGGCCTCAACCAAGCCATTGAGCAGCACTTGGCATCGGCGGGGTTAATCGCCAAAGAGCGTGACACCTGGTATCACGGCCGGCCGATCATGATTTTACAAAACGATCATGCCCTGGGGCTGTACAACGGTGATATTGGGATTGCTGTGCAACACGCGGGGATCACCCGGGTAGCGTTTGAAACCCACGATGGCGAAGTGCGCTATTTGCTTGCCAGCCGTTTGCCCGCCCATCAAACCGCGTTTGCGATGACGGTACACAAATCACAGGGCTCGGAGTTTGCGCATACGGTGTTGGTGTGTCCGCCTACCATTTCACCAGTGCTCACCCGCGAGCTGATTTACACCGGCATCACGCGGGCGAAGCGCCAGCTTGATCTCTACGCGTCTTGGCCGGTGCTGCGTCACGGTGTAGGCGCACGCACCGCCCGTTATAGTGGTTTGCCGGATGCCTTGATAGCGCCTTGAGTGCAGTGACATCTGCTAAAGCGCCAAGGTCAGCACCTTAGAGCGACGCTGATAGTTGTACAGCTCTTGGCGAGTGTTGGGGAGTGCTGACACATCGGAGAGCAAAAAGCCTTGTTCCAGAAACCAATGCAAACTATGGGTAGTGAGCACAAAAATGGTTTCGAGCCCTTTGGCTTTGGCGCGTTGTTTGAGGTGATTGAGCAGCATGACACCGCGGTCGCCATCACGATAGTCGGGATGAATAGCGACACATGCCATCTCGCCGGTGCGCGCGTCACTAAACGGATAGAGAGCGGCGCAGCCTATCACCAATCCATCCCGCTCGATGATGGTAAAGCGTGGGATTTCTTGCTCCAGTTGTTCCCGCGAGCGGCGTACTAGGATCCCTTGTTGCTCCAAAGGGCGGATCAAATCCAAGATCCCACCGATATCGTCAATCTGGGCTTGGCGCACTTTTTCGGCACGCTCCATCACGATCTGGGTGCCGATCCCTTCAATCGAGAACAGCTCTTGGATTAATGCCCCATCTTTTTTATAGCTGATTAAGTGACTGCGGGTGACGCCCGCGCGACACGCAGCAATCGCGCCGCGTAAAAAGCGACTGGTGCCAGAGCCAGTATCGCCAGCAGCTTCTCTCGCCTCTAAAAGCGGTTGGGCTTGGGTAGGCAGTAACTCAGAAATCACCTCACTGTCTTGGTTTAAAACCCCTTGCTCGGAGCAAAAGCCAATCAACTTGTCTGCGCGTAACCGAATCGCAACCTGAGTCGCCACTTCTTCGGAGGTGAGATTAAAGCATTCCCCAGTGACTGAGCTGGCCACTGGCCCCATCAGCACGATTGCGTTTTGATCGAGCTGGCGCTGAATACCGTCAATATCGATGCGGCGAATTTTGCCACTGTGACAATAATCAATTCCTTCATCGACGCCCAACGGTTGCGCGATAACAAAATTGCCACTGATCACATTGATCTGAGCGCCGGCCATGGGCGTGTTATTCAGCCCCATGGATAAGCGTGCCGTGATGTCGAGTTGCACTTGGCCGGCCGCTTGTTTGACCACTTCAAGCGCATGGTTGTCGGTGATGCGAATACCTTTGTGATAAGGCGTTTCCAGTCCGTACTGATTTAAGGCGCAATTAATCTGTGGACGGGCACCAAACACCAACACCAGTTTCATGCCCAGGCTGTTGAGTAGGGCGATATCATTGACGATATTCTGAAAGTTCTCATCCGCCATCGCCTCGCCACCCAGCATAATCACCGCGGTTTTATCTCGGTGAGCGTTGACATACGGGGCCGATTGGCGAAATCCTTTAACCAGTGCGGTACTTCTTATTTTCACGCGGACACCTGTTTAATTATTCACTATATATGCCTTTTTATTCTTTTTCGGGTCTGAGTGTCAAGTCCTGTCTGGTGTCAAGGCGCACGTGAAGCGATAAGGTTTCGCGCGCACTCTCAACACTTCCACTCGCAATGTCGGTAGATGAAGCAAGATCACAATCTAGCGTTCAGCGTCTAAAATAAAGTAATGAGTCAGTTATGCTGGAATAAAAAGCACTGAGAGGTAAGCGTGTGCGAAAAACGAAACAAGTGGTTCTATTAGTTCTTTTGATCTTATTTGGTGGGACGGGGTTTTTAGTGGCGACTCAGCCGGCCATTTTTGCGCCTGACGTGACGCAAGCCGATTTGTATGGCGAATGGGTAGAACAAGATGTGGCACCTTATGCCGCCGACCAGTTTGAAATACGCTCTGATGGTATTTACACCAATGGGAGCCGCGCCACCACTGAGTATCAGTTTGATGGCGATCTGCTCAAATATACGATAGGAACCGAAACCTACCTATATCGGGTTGAAGACGCAAAGACGCTCGAGCGTATTGAACCTGCTCATTACACATCCTTTTTTGCCAAAGATAATCGCTCATGAGGGACGTGTTAGCCGCTACGCGGCCTGGTTCAGAAGTGCTGTGACTCCAAGGTGGTGAGAAGCTCGTTGACCGAGCACTGTTTTGTTGCCACTTTCCGCAAGAGATCGGCGGTTTCAGCATCACCCCCCAGACAACGTTGAATACTGGTATTAATCACCTGGCGTGTACAGCCTTCGGTGGCCATCATACGAATCCATTGGTATTCCACTGCATCACTATCAAGTAGCGTTGAACGCCCAACTTTTAAATCCATCGCTGCTTTACTCCTTTATGTTGCACTTTCTATGCAGTTTTGTTGCAAGGTCAGTACATAATATTTATATGACAATTTGATGAATGTCGTCTTGGTAAAGGAAGTAAGCCGAATAGCGTCACAATATATCTGTATTGGTTTGCAGACAGTTACAAACTTAACCTCGAGAACTGATTGCCAAGCGGGGCGCTTTTTGCGAGCCTTAGCGCTATTAACTCACTGATTGGAATATGGTGTGAAAAAAGCGTTAGTTGTGATGGCGTGTGTGGCGATATTGGCAGGATGTGTGCGTCCTACCGACCGGGGTCAACAATATATTGATGGGCGATTTGAATCGATACTCACCCCAGTACCACAAGTGGCTTCTGAAAGCCCGCGAGACTTTAGTTTATTCAATGACCAGTTAGCGGCGGTGACCGCCAACTCTCCGTCGTTAGTGGCGGAGCATCAAGCCGTTTATCAGCGTTTGCAAGCCTGGTTAGACGCGGGAGGCAAGATCGAGGCGCTTGCGGATTATGGCTTGGAAGTGAACCAAATGGCAGGGGGAGATGACTTTGGGAACGTGATGTTTACCGGGTATTTCTCTCCGGTGATAGAAATGCGCCACCAGCCGGATGATTTGTTCCGCTATCCTGTCTACGCCAAACCCCCTTGTGATGACGACTGTCCAGATCGCGCTGCTATCTATGCTGGCGCCTTGGATGGGCAGGGCTTAGAGCTGGGCTACAGTGCCTCCCTTATCGATAGTTTTATTATGGAAGTACAAGGCAGCGGTTTTGTGCATTTTGGCGATAACGACCAACTGGAGTATTTTGCCTACGGAGGCAAGAATGGTCACCCATATGTCAGCATTGGAAAAGTGCTGATCGAGAGAGGTGAGGTTCCGCGCGAAAAAATGTCGCTGAAAGCGATCCAAGAGTGGGTGGCTGCCCACAGTAAAGATGAAGTGCGTGAATTACTCGAGCAAAATCCCTCTTATGTTTTCTTTACCCCAAAGGCGGCTGATCCTGTCAGTGGCACGGCGGGGATTCCGTTGAAAGCCGGGGCGTCTGTGGCGGCGGATCGACGTTACTTACCCATGGGCAGTGTGTTACTGGCTGAAGTGCCTCAGTTGGATGAGCAAGGCAACTGGACGGGCGAGCATGTGATCAAGCTGTTAATGGCACTAGATACCGGTGGCGCGGTGAAAGAAAATCACCTGGATTTATACCATGGCATGGGTCGTGAAGCAGGCGAGCAAGCCGGGCACTACAAGCACTTTGGTCGGGTTTGGAAACTGGACGCCTTAGCGCCACAAAGAGTGAGCCAGTCAGAGTAACGGCCAAGATGAGGTCAGACCCTTAGGAAATAAAAAAGCGAGCGTTGAACGCTCGCTTTTTGGTAAGCGGGAGATGACTTATTCAATTAACCCGGCTTCACGATAGTAGCGCGCCGCACCTGGGTGAAGGGGAGCAGACAGGCCGTCTTTTACCATCTCTTCTTTCTTCAGGTTAGCGAATGCAGGGTGGAGACGGCGGAAGTCGTCAAAGTTCTCAAACACCGCTTTCACCACGTTATAGATCACATCCTCAGGAACTTGTGTGGAAGAGACGAAGGTCGCACCCACACCAAAGGTGGTGACGTCGTTGTCGTTGCCACGGTACATACCGCCAGGAATAATGGCTTGACGATAATAGTCACGATCTTCAATCAGCTGTTTAGCCGCATCATTCGCAACTTCAACCAATACGCTATCACAGGCGGTGGTCGCTTCTTGAATCGCACCACTTGGGTGACCCACGGTGTAAACCATGGCATCAATTTTGTTATCACACAGGGCTTTGGATTGCTCGGCCGCTTTTAGTTCAGAAATTTGGCCGAACTTGTCCATATCCCAACCCATTTGATCCATCAATACTTCGATGGTGCCACGTTGGCCCGAGCCAGGGTTACCAATGTTAACGCGCTTGCCTTCCAGATCATCAAAGGTTTTTACGCCTGCATCGGCACGTGCTACCACGGTAAACGGTTCTGGATGAATAGAGAAAACGGCGCGAAGTTCTTTAAATTCGCCCTGATCTTCAAATTTGCTAGTGCCTTTGTAAGCATGGTATTGCCAGTCAGATTGGGCGATACCCATATCTAGCTCGCCAGCACGAATGGTGTTGATGTTGTAGATTGAGCCGCCTGTACTTTCTACCGAGCAGCGAATGCCATGGTCATCTTTGCTTTTATTGACCAGACGGCAAATTGCACCACCTGTTGGGTAATAAACACCCGTGACACCGCCAGTACCAATAGTCACAAACTGGTTAGCTTGCGCGCTTGCCGCGGTTCCTAGTGCGGCAGAAAAGCCGAGCGCAATCAGAGTAGGTTTCATCGCTTTCATGCTTAAGATTCCTTTTTAAGTTAGAGGTTGCTATCCGGGCGCACCCTCGAAGTTGGTATGACACTCAATAACAATATGACAAAAAAGTGTCACCACGCTATTTTTTCAATCTTTTAACAATATTTGCAAGCAATTGTATTGGGTTAAAACGATTGGGTCATGGTTTGCCTTAGTGCTTGTACAGGTTTAGTACAATATCCCAGCTTTTCCAGTGTGTTGCGTAAATCTGTGATCTGAGATGCGTTATCTATGGCCTGACGTTGGTCAACGCGTTGGGTGTTGTTTTCAAAGCCGATTCGTATGTCTCCTCCTAGCAGTGCAGCGGTCGTCAGACAGCGTATTTCATGGTGGCCAAATGCACAGGCTGACCAGGGCAGGTTGTTAGGGTCGGGGAGCGCTTGCCACATGGCGACGATGTCTTCTGGGTGGCCAAATGGGGGATTTTGATCCCGACCCGCAACCAAGAGTAAATGGTGCCCTGTAGGAGGGATCACGCCGGCGTGACGTAGCTGACGGTAGCGCGCCACATCTTGAGGGTGATAGAGAATAAACTGTGTGTAAACAGCATGGTGATGTAACCATGCAAAAAATGTTCTGGCTTCGGTCGTTTCGGAACGGTCAGGCACTAGTTCTCTTAGCGCAATGGACACGGCCTCAGGCTTAACGGCCTTCACTAATCCGATTTGCTCTGACGGGCGATAGCGACCCACGGCTTCGGTGGTGAGTTGGATGACCATGCGATCACCGACCGCATCTTGGACTTGCTGGTAAAGCCGACGATTGAGAGTGGGGTCCAAACTATGCGCGCCAGACTCATCGCGTGCATGAATGTGCGCCATGGCGGCACCGGCGTCAGCGCATGCGTGCAGGCAGTCAATCAGTGATAGTGCATCAATCGGGACGGCGCTATGCTGCGAAGGCTGCAGCCGCGCGCCGTTGGGAGCAACCATGATGGTGAGTGTATCGGTCATCTTTTTTCCTTAAGCCTAGTTTGAGCGCAAGACTGACTGCTTAGTGTGGCAGACAGGTGTCTAGGGTTATCCGTAGTTTGTCGGCTATCTCATCAATATGTGGCGCTTTAATGATGTAGGGAGGCGCCAATAAAATATGGTGACCTTGTTTGCCATCGATGGTACCGCCCATGGGATAGCACATCAGGCCGTTTTCCAGCGCGGTTTGTTTGATTTGTTTCGCTAGCGGCAATGTGGACGAAAAAGGCTGCTTTGTCTCTTTATCCGCGACCAACTCGAGTGCCAAAAATAGACCACGACCTCGGATGTCGCCGACAAAAGGGGATGAATCAAATTGATGATGTAGCGCCGTTTTAAGCGCCTTGCCTTGTTTTTCCGCCGCGTCAACGAGTCCTTCTTGCTCAAGTGTGGTGAGTGTTGCTAAGGCAGCGGCACAGGTAGTCGGATGTGCCATAAAGGTGTGGCCATGTTGGAAAAAACCCGAGCCGTGAGCGATTGCGTTATAGACAGGGTCAGCCACAAGCGTCGCGCCAATAGGCTGATAACCAGCAGCAAGCCCTTTCGCGATAGCGACTATATCTGGAACGATATGTTCATGCTCAAAGGCGAAAAAGCGCCCGGTGCGTCCTGTTCCGCACATCACTTCATCGAGGATCAGCAAAATGTTGTATT
This sequence comes from Salinivibrio sp. SS3, assembly GCF_001722105.1. Classification (NCBI taxonomy): domain Bacteria; kingdom Pseudomonadati; phylum Pseudomonadota; class Gammaproteobacteria; order Vibrionales; family Vibrionaceae; genus Salinivibrio; species Salinivibrio sp. SS3. The sequence continues at coordinate 289,397 of NZ_MEBQ01000045.1, forward strand.
GGTCGCAGATCTCTCGAATCCGTGTAAAGTAGCCTGTTTCGGCGGTCAATGCGCCCGCAGTGGCACCGACGACGGGCTCAGCGATAAAGCCAATCACGGTTTCGGGTCCTTTTTCTAACAGCATGGTTTCAAGCTCGTTGGCCACTCGCTGACCATATTGGTAAGCGCTCTCATCGGGACCTTGATCGCGATAGGCGTAACAGGGAGCAATCAGACTGGTGTCCATTAACAAAGGCGCAAAGGGCGCACGACGCCATGCGTTACCTCCAACGGATAGCGCGCCAAGCGTGTTGCCGTGGTAGCTTTGGCGTCGAGCAATAAAGTGTTGGCGCTGCGGCTGACCAACTTCCACCCAATACTGGCGTGCCAGTTTTAATGCGGTTTCCATCGCCTCTGAGCCACCACTGACCAAGTAAGCGCGATTAATCAAGGGAGGCGCGAGGTCGGCTAATATATTGGCGAGCGCTTCACTGCTTTCTGAGGTAAAAAAGCCAGTATGCGCATAGGGAATCGAATCAAGCTGACGGTGGATAGCCTCTAACACGGCTGGGTGGTTATGTCCGAGACAAGAAACGGCTGCACCTCCGCACGCATCCAGATACCGCTTACCCTGGGTATCCGTTAAATAAACCCCTTGACCACTGGCGATAGTGGGAAGGGCTTGATGACAGTGGCGATGGAATACGTGGCTCATACGATGGCCTCATAGTGACGTTTGCCCATGAGTATGAACCGATTGTATTTTGCGCGACAAAGGATATATTTTCACCAGGTATGAAAAAAAGGAATGGGAATGGAAGCGCGTTTGCCATCGATGCGAGCGTTACAAGCGTTTGTCGTGGTCGCCCAGCAAGGCAGCTTTTCGGAAGCGGCCAAGGTATTGCATGTCAGCCAAAGTACCATCAGTAAACAAATCCAACAGTTAGAGCAGTGGATTGGACAACCTTTGTTTGCGCGGACCGCGTATGGGGTAGGGCTTAATGCGATTGGAGAGACGTATCTTCAATCGGTCTCCTCAGGGATCCATGAAATCGCCAATGCCACGGCTTACGCGCGTCAACAGAGTGTCCAGCAAGAGTCGGTCAGCTTGCTGGTGCCGCCATCTTTTGCCAGTCTGTGGTTGATTCCGCAACTGCAAGACTTTAAGGCGCGTTATCCGTCGGTATCGGTGACGGTCAGCGCCAGTGATTCTATCCCGCAAGGGAAAGAAAAAGAGGTTGATATCCTCATTCGTTGCCAGCCGCGTCAACAAGCAGGCTCCCAGTCAATCTGCCTGGCTAATGAACACCTAGCTTTATTAGCCGCTGCCGCGATTGTCCCTGAGCCCATTGAACGTGCCGCGCTACTTGCCACGGTGCCGGTGCTTTCTCATCTGACTAGGCCGACACTGTGGGAGCATTTTTGGCAGCAATTTGGCTTAACGGATAGCAACCCGCAGTATGGCGCGGGGTTTGAGCACTTTTTTATGGCATTGGAGGGGGTGCAGCAAGGTATGGGGATGGCATTAATTCCTACCTTTATGGCGACAACCAGTTTACGGCAAGGAAAAGTGGTTAACCCTTTGGGGCTGGGCATTGATAGCGGCTACGGTTATTACCTCTACAGTGCAAGCTACAAGCAGCGAGCGTCAGGTGTTAGCCAAGTGGTGCAGTGGCTTAGTGACCGCTTTGCACGGGATCCCGCTAGACAATTATCGAGCAAGTCGGTATAACGCCCCTCGGTTTGATGAACAAAGAGACGGGTATGACACGCCAGTTATCAGATGCCTATTGGCAACGTTTTGGTGGCACCGCAAGGCTCTACGGCCAGCGTGCGCTCGAGGTATTTAGTCAAAGCCACATCTGTGTGATTGGCATTGGTGGTGTTGGCTCGTGGGCGGCAGAATCGTTAGCGCGCACAGGGGTTGGAGCCATCACATTAATTGATATGGATGATGTGTGTGTCACCAACACCAATCGCCAAATTCATGCACTGAAAGAGACCGTCGGACAAAGTAAAAGCGAGGTGATGGCTGCGCGCCTAACGGAGATTAACCCAGAGTGTCAGGTCACCGTCGTCGATGATTTTATTAGTGCCGATAACCTCGCTGACTATATCCATTCTGGGTTTGATTATGTGTTGGATGCGATTGACAGTATTAAACCGAAAACGGCGTTACTTGCTTACTGCAAGCGGCATAAAATTAAGGTGTTGACCGTTGGAGGGGCAGGCGGTCAAATCGATCCAACTCAAATCCAAGTGGCAGATTTGACTAAAACGATTCAAGATCCGCTCGCGGCGAAGCTGCGTAACAACCTTCGTCGTTTTCATGGTTTCACGAAAACCCAAGGGCGTAAGTTTGGCATTGATTGTGTTTATTCCACCGAGCAGCTCAAATATCCTCAGCCTGATGGCAGTGTCTGTGAAAGCAAAGTGTCAGCCGAAGGCCCCAAACGCATGGATTGTGCCAGTGGTTTTGGGGCGGCAACCATGGTGACCGCGAGTTTTGGTTTCGTCGCTGTTTCGCGCATTTTACAAAAGCTAATCGCGGCTGATCAGCGTCGCGAGCAGGCTGGCTGAGCCTGCTTTACTCTGAAGGGAGCGCGCGTACGCCAAATTCGCCCATGCGAAACGCAGTCCATGCTCTTTGGTAATCGCCACTGTTTTTGAGTTGATTAATACCACGGTTTAATCGCGCTACCCAGCGTGCGCTATCAGGATGTTGGCGACTCAATAAAACATGGAGGGGCGTAACACGCAGCGGTTTAGGGTGAAAGGTGATGTGCTGACGCGTGTCATCAGGCATCACAGTGCGTAGGGTGTTCATCACCACATATTGGTTACCAATAATCACATCCGTGTCGCCCGTGAGTAAGCTGCGCAGCTTTTCTACTTCGTTGGGGTAGCGGCGAACCACCACGTCGCCACCTTGCTGATTAAAGTTTGCCAGCATGGCATCCTCTATATAGCTCTCGCTAATCCCAACGCGTAAGCCGTTCAGGCTAGCCAACGATTGCCAATCAAAGTGTCGGTTTTTGAGGTGAAAAAACACCACGGTTTCGGTATAGATAGGCGCAGAGTATATAAAGTCTTTTTCACGTTTAGAGGTGTAGCCCCAGCCAACCGTACCGTGGGCTTTGCCCGTTTGTGCCTCTTCTTTCGCTTGCTGCCAAAGCATAAACTCAATCTCTATCTCCATATCCTGTCGCTTTCCAGCTTCTTTAACGATATGCGCTAACACCCCTTGATGTACTAATTGATTGGAAATAAACGGCTGGTATTCGCCAGACGTCAGCACTAAATTGGGCGTGGCAACACCAACCACCGGGAGGCTGAACGCGAATAAAATGATTAGCCATCGCCACATAACAACTCCAGCGTCAACGGACGTCTACCATAACCCATATTGATGAGCCTTTAATTGAACCTATTCAGGCAACTTTTGCCGTCGAAATTGATTCCAAACTGCTTTATAGCGACCATCCGTTTTTATGCGTCGTAACCCTTTGTTGAATGCACGAGAATGATCGTACGCTTGTTTAATCTTACGACTAAACAGCACATGTAAGGGAGTAACGCGAAAGGGATGGGGATGGTACGTCAACTGACGAGTTTGCTCTGCACTGAGCGTCGTTTTAATGATGTAGAGCAAAACATCTTTGTTGCCTAGCGCAATATCAATCTGATTATTCAATAAGGCGTGAACTTGGTCCTCTTCTGTTTCAAACTCTTGTAACTTCACATCGATACCGGATTTTTGCAACTGGGTCAGTGTATTGACGTCGATATATCCTAGGCCAACACCGACCGCAAGGCCGGCTAAATCCTCGGGCTTTGACCAATTAAACGCTTTATCTTTGCGATGAAAGAAGACAGCACTTTCGGTATATATTGCATCTGAATAGATAAAATCCAGTGCGCGCTCTTTGGTGAAAGCCCATCCAACCGTACCGTTCCACTGACCTTGCTGAGCCAGTGCCATCGACTCATGCCAAGGAAAATAACCAAACGTTATATCGAGGTTTGCTTCTTCGGCGGCCAACACAATAATTTCAGTTAATGGGCCTTGGTTGGGGAGATGTTGTGAAATAAAAGGAGGGTACTCACCTGATGTCAGGCGGATTGATTGCGCATGTGTGAGCATTGGGAGGATCAGCAACAATACACCTCCCCATCGCACCATCAGTCTCATACTGCCTCCTGAGCGTTCTCGTGACTATGAGATGAGTATAGCAGGAGAAAAAAAGCGGCGCCGTCGCACTCTATGAGCCACAATTGCGCCGCCATTCTTATTATTGAGATAGCTGGTTAAGCGTTGGTTTCTTCAGGCTCAGGTTCGGTTTTAGCCTCTGTGTGAATCGGCAAAACCTGACGAACGTATTCACCCGGCGCCGCACAAAGAACCGGATAGGTCTCAGACCCTATTGAGTATGGTTCCACTTGCTCTTCCGGACTATAGCTACGTAACCATTTTTCCCAGTGGGTCCACCAAGAGCCAGTGTGATGTGACGCATTATCGAGCCACTCATCGGCACTATCAGGCAGGCTATCATTGGTCCAAAAACCGTATTTTTTCTTAACGGGATGGTTGACGATACCGGCAATATGCCCTGATTCGCCCAGTACAAAGGTTTTATTGCCGCCAACATTCAGTGCACCGCGATAGGTCCCTTGCCAAAGGGCGATATGATCTTCTTTGGTCGAGATGAAATAGCTCGGCACCTTGATCTTATTCAGATCAATCCAGACACCGCCGACTTTTACTCCCTTGTCTTGCACCAGTTTGTTTTCAAGGTACAAATCGCGCAGGATAAAGTTGTGTGTCTTCGCGGCCACGTTGGTGCTATCACTGTTCCAATACAGCAAATCAAAGTCGACAGGACTGTTACCTTTGAGGTAATTCTCAATGTAATAGTTCCAGTACAAGCTGTTCTCGCGCAATAAGCTAAAGGTAACGCTGAGTGAACGGCCATCCATGTAGCCGCGTGCCGTATTTTGCGCTTCAATGGCTCGAATCAAGCTGTCATTGATGTAGGCACCAATTTCCCCTGGCTGCGAGAAGTCCAATAAGGTGGTGAAGAAACTCGCCGATTTAATCCGTGCTTTCATGCGCTTCGCCGCATAGTAAGCGATGGTACAGGCTAAAACGGTCCCACCAATACAGTAGCCAACGCCGTTAATCTGCGATTGACCGGTAATGTCTTCGATAGCACTGACTGCCTTGACGGTGCCTTGGGTCACGTAGTCTTCGAAGCCAATCTCTGCTTGTTCGGCAGAGGGGTTACGCCACGACATCAAGAATACCGTATGCCCTTGCTCAACCAACCAACGAATCAGTGAGTTTTTCTCGCGTAAGTCGAGAATATAGTACTTGTTAATGAACGGAGGCACGACCAAGATGGGGGTGGTATATACTTTTTCCGTTACCGGACGATATTGAATGAGTTCGAATAACTCGTTTTTATACACCACGTCGCCAGGTGTGTTGGCGACATCATCACCCACGCGAAACGCGTTATTATTGGTCATGCGCACTTTAAGAATATCCGCGCTAGACTCCATATCCTGCTTAAGCTGTTCCATGCCGCGCAGTAGATTTTCACCCTGAGACTCCAGCGTCATTTTGAGCAGTTCAGGGTTAGTCGCAATATAGTTACTCGGGGCCATGGCGTTAATCGCTTGCCGTGAGAAAAATGAGAGACGTTCACGGGTTTTGTCATCAAGGCCTTCAATGGCGTCGATGGTTTCCATATAGGTACGTCCAAACAGCAGATAAGACTGTTTGATAAAGTTATAAAGGACATCTTCCTGCCAAGCCTTATCCTTAAAACGTTTATCGTCACTGCCTTCGCTCACTACCTCTTCCGTGTTATCACGCGCGAGCATGGCGTTCTGCCAGATTTGCATTTGCTGTTCCCACCACTGCATTTGCACTTGTAGAAGTGCAGCGGGTTGTTGAGCCGCGCCTTCCAGCAACTGAGCAGTGTCTTGCAGGCTGACTTCCTGCATGGCTTGATTGAACGGTGTGTTTACGGCTGCCTTGCCCTGCTCAAGATCCTGCCACCATTGCTGGTTTTGTTCTTGCAGCCTGGCAAGGTAGTCCGAAAAGAAGTGATGAAACATAGTCTTGCCCTCTTGATCGGATAAGCACTACAAAGGCCTGCTGTCAGCGACAGCAGGCACTAGTGCAAAAACCCTGCCTTTATGCTGGGGTGCCGGCTTTCATATTTTCAGCCGTGAGTTTGTCGATATCTTCTTTAAACTCTTTGGCGATGTTTTGCAGCTTGGCGCTGTCATCCATCATTTGCTGAGACAGCTTGGTCAAAGCGGCCAGTTGCTGGCTGCTGAATGACGTCATGCTAGAGACATCCTTCACTTCGCTCGCTGCTTTCATCTGCTCTAGGCCGAGTTCGCTATAGGTGCGCATGGCATTCATTTGTAGCTCAGTCAGCGTCTCAACATTTTTGGCTACCAACTTGTTGAAATTAACGTAGGGAGCCAGGGCTTTTTCAGATTGCTCAGAAAACGCTTTAAACATATCTGTGTACATGGTGTATCTCCTGATAGTGTTGTGTATGGGTTGTTAACCCAAGGTCGCAAGTGTCCGTTTATGCTTGTGTACGCTTAACAATTAAAGCTGTACCCATGCCGCCGCCAATACACAAAGAAGCAACCCCGTGGGTTTCGCCTCTTCGCGCGAGCTCGTGTAGCAAGGTCACCACAATCCGATTACCTGATGCCCCGAGTGGGTGACCGAGTGCAATGGCACCGCCGTTGACATTGGCACGCGCCAATATCGCATCAGGTGTTGTTTTATGGTGCGCCGCCAGTTGGTGTATGACCCCCAGCGCTTGTGCAGCAAATGCTTCGTTAAGCTCAAGTAAATCAATGTTGTCGAGGGTCAGGTTGGCTTTCTCCAACGCCGTATTGACCGCTCCCACAGGGCCTAAGCCCATAATGCTTGGATCGACACCGTGCTGAGCGTAGGCGGCAACTTCTGCAAGTGGGGTTAGCCCGTGTTCTTTCACTGCCGACTCAGACGCGAGGATCACGGCACTCGCGCCATCGTTGATGCCGGAAGCATTACCGGCCGTTACTGAGCCTTCTTTATCAAAGGCGGGGCGCAACTTGCTGAGGCCCTCTAGCGTGGCGTCTGCTTTTGGGTACTCATCGGTATCAAACGTCACGGTTTGCTTACGCTGCTTTATCTCAATCGGAGTGATTTCATCTTTAAATCGACCTGCTTCAATCGCTGAAACGGCTTTTTGTTGGCTGCTAAGCGCAAAGCTATCTTGTTGCTCACGGGTAATCCCGACTTCTTTGGCGACATTCTCCGCGGTCACTCCCATGTGATACTGGTTGTACACATCCGTGAGGCCGTCATTAATGAGCAAGTCTTTCATGGCGAAATTGCCCATTTTCTGCCCATCGCGGAGGTTGCCTGCTGCCGCAAACGGGATTTGTGACATGTTTTCAACCCCAGCCGCGACCACAACCTGCGCATCGCCAGCTCGGATGTGCGTCACGGCATCCATGATGCTTTTCATGCCGCTGCCACAGACCATATTGATTGAATAGGCGGGAACATGGGGCGGGATATCTGCGTAAATCGCAGCCTGACGACCGATCCCCATTCCTTGTCCTGCGCTGACCACGTTACCCACGATGACTTCATCAATCGCGGTTGGGGCAAGCGATGTTTCACTCAGCGCACCTTTAATGGCGTAAGCGGCGAGTTGCCCCGTTGGGACGTCTTTGAGTGTGCCTGAAAAGGCACCGATGGCGGTACGTTTTGCCGCCACGATAAAAATACGTTCCATCAATCTTTCCTTGATTTATTGCATGTAGAGGCCGCCGTTTACCGACAGCGTCTCACCCGTAATGTAAGCGCCTGCGTCGCTGGCAAGGTAAGCCACTGAGGCTGCAATTTCTTCTGGCTTAGCCAAGCGCTTCATCGGGATCTGGCTGGTGATTGACTCCAACACATCGTCGCGCATGGCGGTAACCATCGGTGTGGCGGTATAGCCTGGCGCCACAACATTGACAGTGACACCGGCCCGTGCTCCCTCTGCCGCGAGAGACTTACTAAAGCCCATCATACCGGCCTTGGCGGCGGCATAGTTGGCTTGACCAAACTGACCTTTTTGGCCATTGACCGATGAGATGTTGATGATGCGTCCTCCTCCTTTTTCGCACATGGCGGCGAATAAGGGCTGAGTGACGTTAAAGAGGCTGTTGAGGTTGGTATTGATGACATCATGCCATTGTGAGGCATTCATTTTCTTGAACACACTGTCGCGGGTAATCCCCGCATTGTTTACCAGTACATCCACCGTGCCTTCTTCTTCTAAAAGCTTAGCAATCCGTGAGGCGCATTGTTCGGTGTCGGTGACATCAAGCTCAAATAGACGAACTTGGTCGTGGTTAAATTTCTTTTCGTCAAACCACTCTTGGGCGCACTCTGCTCCCCCTGTAAAGTGGGTCGCGATGACGCGATATCCGTCTTCTACCAATTTCTCGGTAATTGCCGATCCGATCCCACCTTTCGCGCCGGTTACTAATGCCAGTTTTTTCATTTATGACTCCATTCACTACAACAAGCAAACTAAACGAGATGCCTGAAGCCGCATCTGGAACCACTTCAAACCAGAATTACAGTCATCTTTTTCTCACAGCAGCAATAGTTGTGCCAAAAATCAACTTATCATATCTGCCGATATTGTTAGGCAGCCTAACGGATGGGTGTGACCCTTTTATGACTGCCTGCTTCTAAGCTAACGAATCTAGACAAATACGCAAAGTATAAAAACCTGATGTTCTGCATTCGAGATCTTGGTCAAACTAATAGGGAAACACTGCAATTAATTGTTAATAGTATGTTTGTTTTGTGTTTTTTTTTGTGGGTTTGTCATCGAGTTGCTCAGTGCTCGGCTAAGTCCATGAAATGGATTGCATTAGCGGTGTAACTTGCGGCTTTTTGGTTGGTAATGCCTTGTTAAATAGTCATGGCGGTCAAAAAACAAACACTGCTTGTGAGGTGAGTGGCGAGCGATCGCGGTGGCGACAGGCCACCACGTGTGCAAAGGGCTAACGAGTGATCTGATGAATGTATTCAATGATGGCGTGCAAGCCATTGGTGCGTGACTCACTTAAATGGTGCGCCAGTCCCGCTTGCTGGAAAACGCGGTCTATGTCGAGGGTGTGAATGGCATTACCGTGTTGGCCGTGAACACAGGCAAGCACGATCGCTAATAAACCTTTAACAATTCTGGCATTGGAGTCGGCGGCAAAGTAATGGGTGTCCCCCTCGGCCTGATGGAGAAACCAAACCGCACTCTCACAGCCGTGCACTTGGTTTGCTGTTTGTTTTTGCGCATCGGTAAAGGTTGGCAGCCGTTTTCCCCACAAAATTAATTGTCGGTATTTATCTTCCCAGCTGGTGTGTTGCGCGAGCATCTCGGTGACCGTCGTTTGGTTAAGCTCGGTGCCAAAAGGGTGATGGGGTAACGCCATTGTCTATCCTGCCTTATGATTAAATATCGAGTAGATCCAGGGTCTTATCTAATGCTGCAATAAACTGTGCGATGTCCTGGTATGTATTATAGGCCGCTAAAGAGACCCTGATGGTGCCATCGACACCAAGCGCCTTAATAAAAGGATGGGCACAATGATGGCCAGAGCGAACGGCAATACCTTGTTGGGCCAATAATTCAGCCACGTCTGCATGATGCTCGTCGCCAACGACAAAAGAGACCATGGAGCTGGTCGCCTGTGGCGCGATCAAACGAATGCGTGGCCGTGCGCGCAAAGCGTCTATGAGTTGTTGGTAACAGCTTGTTATATGTGCGTCTATTGCTTGGCTGTCTTGCTGCTTGAGCCAATCAATGGCAGCGGCAAGGCCGATTGCGCCTGCGGTGTTAGGCGTGCCTGCTTCAAAACGTGCGGGGATGGATGCGAGGGTATGATGGTCAAACGACACGTCTGTGATCATCTTCCCGCCCCCGTGGAAAGGCGAGAGCGCGCTCAGCGCTTCTGGTTTTCCATACAAGACACCAATCCCTGTGGGCCCATAAAGTTTATGGCCAGAAAAAACATAGTAGTCAGTGTCCAGTGTTTGCATACAGACAGGTTCATGGACGATGCCCTGTGCGCCATCAATGATCACGGTTGCACCAAATTTGTGCGCAACTTGGGTCATTTCCTCGATAGGATGGCGGGTGCCGGTGACATTGCTAACATGACTGATCGCAACAATGCGTGTCCGTGCGGTTAAGCGTTGCTGATACACCTTCATGTCTATTGTCCCCGTGCGAGGGCAGCAGGGGATTTTTACCAGTTGAGCGCCAGTGCGTTGCGCCATCAATTGCCAAGGGATCAGGTTGGCATGGTGCTCCATTTCGCTAACCAGGATCTCGTCTTGTGGGATAAGCGAGTGGCTTAGGCCATAGGCGATCAGATTAATGGCTTCTGTCGCGCCGCGGGTCCAGACGATATTGTGTGGGTTGGCACCGATAAAATGTGCCACATCTCGCCGCGCTTGCTCAAACTGTTCGGTTGCGGAGAGGGACGCTTGGTGCTGGCCTCGATGGACGTTTGCAACCGGCATCATATAGCTGCGACTGATCGCATCAATCACTGGCTGCGGCTTTTGGGCGGTAGCGGCACTGTCTAGATATACCCAGCCTGGCGTATTGAAAGCGGGAAACTGGGCGCGTAGGGAATGGGGATCAAAACCGTCGGTCATAGTCATCGTCCGAAATAAAATCCCGTCTATGATCGCTATCTCGTGGATGTAACTCAAGCCTGTTGTTGGCTCTCACCTTATTACAGACAAAAAAAAGCACTGAGCGAGGCTCAGTGCCAACAAATATGTAATGACAGACAATGTCAAAATACAGGAAGTTAAAAGTGGTAGATACGACTACCTGTCTAACCAGTGTTAGACAAATGCAAACACAACATCGCAACCACGGAAACAGTCTAAATAGAGAGACGTCACAAGTGGATGCGGGGAGCACTATAGGAGTTTGCTGGTATATCAGCAATCGACAATTTATAATGCCAATGATTAGAAAAATTAATGCATAGAGGTGTCAGCAATATGGCGAGGCGTCTTCCTCCACTCAACGCGCTGCGTGTGTTTGAAGCAGCCGCACGACATTTGAGCTTTACACGAGCGGCAGAAGAGCTGTTTGTCACTCAAGCGGCCGTTAGTCATCAAATCAAGGCATTAGAAGAGTTTCTCGGTTTGAAGCTGTTTCGCCGGCGTAATCGTTCGTTACTATTGACCGAAGAAGGACAAGGGTATTTTCTTGATATAAAAGATATTTTCTCTGAGCTTTCCTATGCGACGGATAAAGTGCTGGAGCGCAGTGCCAAAGGGGCGCTGACGATTAGTTTGCCGCCCAGTTTTGCGATTCAGTGGCTAGTACCTCGATTAGCTGATTTTAATACCGCGCACCCTGATATTGATGTTCGGATAAAAGCGGTTGATTTGGAAGAAGGGTCTCTGACCGATGATGTCGATGTTGCCATTTACTATGGCCGAGGTCACTGGTCGGGATTACGCTGTGATCTTTTGTATCAAGAATGCTTGCTGCCTGTATGTTCGCCACTGCTACTGGAGTCTGGGCAGCCGCTAAAAACTCCAGATGATTTGGTTCATCATGTTTTATTGCATGACCGCTCGCGTAAAGAATGGAAAGCCTTTGCAAAAGCCCATCAACTCAGCGAGGTGAATGTTGAGCATGGGCCGATTTTTAGTCACTCATCCATGGTGTTGCAGGCGGCGGCACATGGGCAAGGGGTCGCACTAGGAAACAATGTGCTTTCTCAACCAGAGCTAGCATCTGGACGCTTGGTGCAGCCTTTCGAGCAAGTATTAAAAAGCGATAACGGTTTCTACTTGGTCAGCCAGCAGCGTGATGCGGACACTGGACGTATCACCGCGTTCCGAGAATGGATGTTGGCGACGGCAGCGAAAGAACAAGAGAACATGAATTTATGACAGGTTTAAATATTGACGGGCCAGAAACGGCAACAGACTGGGTGATTTTTGCCCATGGGGCGGGCGCTGGAAAGGATCACGAGTTCATGGCTGATATGGCCGCGCGGATAGGGAAACACTGCAAAGTGGTGCGATTTAACTTTCCCTATATGGGTAAGCGCGAACAAGAAGGTAAAAAGCGCCCGCCCGATCGCGCCCCAAAACTGCTTGCCCATTTTGAATCTGTGATTGAGCACGTGGATGACGTAAGGCCAGCCGGTAGCCGATTATGGTTAGCGGGTAAATCAATGGGGGGACGTATGGCGAGCCATTTGACGGATCACGGCTCCGTCAGCGGGGTTATTTGCTTTGGCTTTCCATTCCATCCGCCAGGGAAGCCAGAAAAGTATAAAGGTGAGCATTTGGCGTCCGTGGAGCGTCCACTGCTGATTGTACAAGGTGCACGTGACACCTTTGGCCGTGAAGAAGAAATCAAAAGTTATTCTTTATCGCCATCGATTGAGGTGGTCATCGCACCGGATGGTGATCATAGTTTGAAGCCCCGTAAAGCCTCAGGGTATACAGAGTCAGATAATCGCCAGTGGGCGGTGGATAGCCTATACCAGTTTATTAAACAACAAGGTGAGCAAGGATGAAGTTACATCATTGGGTGAGTGTGGCGGCGATCGGTGCAGGGTTAGCGGTAGGGCTAGGCGCCTTTGCCGCGCATGGACTCAAAGCGGTGCTATCAGACTACCAGTTAGCCATTTTTAAAACGGGCGTTAACTACCAAATGTGGCACAGTCTTGCGTTATTGGGGATTTGCGGTGTCGCCTCTCAGCTTTCTTCTCGCTGTTTTGCCATTGTGGCTTGGGCCTGGCTTATCGGTGTGGTGGCGTTTAGTGGTAGCTTATACCTCCTGGCGCTGACATCTTGGTATTGGCTTGGACCCATTACACCCATGGGCGGTGTGAGCTTTCTGATCGGCTGGGTAGGACTCGCAATAGGGGCTTGGCGTTCTTATCAGCGCTGAGTCTGTCTACATGAATAAAAGCCTTGCGGGCATTTCTTTCTGGTCTGGATGGCAGATATAATGCGCAGCTTATTTTTACCGCCACACAGCGTGGTGATATGTTCGAGCCAGAGGGTGTTATGAATCAGGTTCTGCTTTATTGTCGTGCGGGGTTTGAGAAAGACTGTGCCGCAGAGATCCAACAAAAAACCACCGACATGGGGGTATATGGGTTCCCGCGCGTGGTTAATCATAGTGCGTATGTCCTGTTTGAGTGTTATCAAGAGGGCGATGCCGAGCGTGTTGTGCGTGATCTCCCGCTAGACTCACTGATTTTTGCCCGGCAAATGATCGCTATCACCGCCTCTCTTTCTGAGCTTGACCCTGACGATCGTATTTCACCGATTTTGGCGGTGGGCGAGCACTTACCCAAAGGCGGCGACCTACGGGTGGAAACCCCAGATAATGACGAAGCGAAAGCCCTGTTGAAGTTTTGTCGTAAATTCACCGTGCCATTGCGCCAAGCCTTACGTAAAAAAGGGGTACTGCTTGCAAAAGATAACCCCAAAAAGCCGGTGATCCATCTGTGTTTTACCGCCCCAGGCACCTGCTTGATTGGCTACTCTCTGACAACCAATAACTCCCCGCATTATATGGGGTTGCCGCGAATGAAGTTTCCTGCTGATGCGCCGAGCCGATCGACCTTAAAGTTGGAAGAGGCGTTTCATCACTTTATTCCCAAGCAAGAATGGGAGACGCGTTTAGCGCCTGGCATGTGGGCGGTCGACTTAGGGGCGAGCCCTGGAGGCTGGACCTATCAGTTGGTTAAACGCTCGATGTTTGTCCACGCGGTCGATAACGGCGCAATGGATGAGCAATTGATGGAAACCGGACAAGTCTTTCACCACGCTGAAGATGGATTTAAGTTCGAGCCGACGCGTAAGAATGTCACTTGGCTGGTATGCGATATGATTGAAAAGCCTTCTCGTGTAGCCCAATTGATGGGTGAGTGGCTGATTGAAGGGTGGGCGAAAGAGGCAATATTTAATTTGAAATTGCCGATGAGCCGCCGCTATGAGCAGGTGACGGAGAACCTCGACACCCTAGGCGCCTTTCTTGATGACTACAACGTGGCGTATGAAATGCGCGCGAAGCATCTGTACCATGATCGCGAGGAAATCACGGTGCATTTACGGCGGGTTAAACGCCAACGTTAACCGAGAGTCACTAGGTGTGTGACGCACTGATTTACGAAGATTGGCTCTGGCTGACGGAGTCAAAACGGATATCTTGCAAGTTAAAGCCGAGTGGGATATCCGTTTTCAGTTGTGCGACCTGTTTACATTGTTGCGCCAATTCATAATGGCCGGTGAGTTTTTTCTGCCACTTTGGTGCGAGATCGTCCGCAGCAAAAATAGCATCGATATCAGCATAATCGCTCAGCAGGCTGGTGGCCGTTTTGGGGCCAATCCCGGGTACGCCACTGATCTCACTGCTGCTGATCCCCGCGAGCCCCCAAAAATCGCAAAGCTGGTCCGGACGAACGCCGAATTGCGCTTGGACGAAGGCGAGATCTAGCCAGCGCTGCTGAAAATAATCGCGGATCCTAATCATCGGTTGCAAAAGCTGACAGTAGCCTTTATCGGTCGACACTATGGTCACTTGTTGCTGATGTTCTGCCACCTTTAAAGCCAAAGTGGCAATCATGTCGTCAGCTTCATCGCCCTGAGAAAGCAACGAATCAACGCCGTGCTGCCAAAATGCATCTTGAATCGCATCTAACCCATGTTCGAGCACCGTAGGCATCGGTTTACGGTGCTGTTTGTATGCCGGCAGGATCTCTGCGCGCCAGCCACGATCACTGCCCATATGATCAAAAACAGCAACAATATGGCTCGGTTGGCTATGATTGATGATTTTATTGAGGGTTTTGATGCAGGCATTCACCGTGATGTCGATGGCATCGCCCTCAGGCTGAGCCGCGTGGACACGGCGAATGAGGTTCATTGCATCGATAATGACAACATGGAGGCTAGACATAATAAAAACCAGTAATAACGCGCAGCATGAGCCGCGCATTATACCTGTGTTGGTGGCATAACGCAGTGTGCGCAATGCAGGTTATTGATTACTCGCCGGCTCAGTGCGCGTATTTGGGTTAGGAGACAATCTCGTAGCACGGCACATAGGCGGTGCCTGGCAGCTTCATCCGTTGTTGGTCGACGAAGCTTTGTAATAGTTTGTCCATTTTTTCCATCAAATATTTGTCACCATCGATTTTAAACGGGCCATGTTGCTCGATATTGCGCATTCCCTCGTCTTTCACATTCCCCGCCACAATGCCCGAGAATGCTTGACGTAACGCGGAAGCGAGCAACTCTGGGCGCTGATCCATGTGCAAGTTAAGATTAGCCATATTGTCATGTGTTGGTGCGAAGGGATGTTGGAAATCCGGCTCGATTTTTAATGACCAATTGTACGAGTAGGCATCGCCGGTGGCTTTGCGATGCTCTTTGACGGCAGGCATGGCATTTTTCATTAATCGTGCGGCTTTGGCTGGATCGTCAATCACGATTTCATAATATTGGGTGGCTTCCTCGCCCAATACATCACGAATAAAGGCATCGATATCGCGAAAGTAATCTTCACTTTCTTTCGGGCCGGTTAACACGATAGGCAAAGGCTGTGAGCGGTTATCAGGGTGCATCATGATGCCAAGAATATACAGCAGCTCTTCCGCTGTCCCTGCGCCACCTGGGAAAATGACAATCCCATGCGCGATACGGACAAATGCCTCTAGGCGCTTTTCAATATCGGGCATGATCACCAGCTCGTTAACCATAGGGTTCGGCGGCTCAGCAGCGATAATAGAGGGCTCGGTTAAGCCAATAAAGCGGCTGTCATACGTGCGCTGCTTGGCATGGCCGATGGCTGCGCCTTTCATTGGCCCCTCCATCGCACCAGGGCCACACCCCGTACAAATATCTAGTTCACGCAGACCAAGCTCATGACCCACTTCACGCGTGTATTGATATTCGATGTCGTTGATTGAATGCCCCCCCCAGCAAACCACTAAATTAGGATCGACCCGTGGACGGAGCGTTTTCGCATTACGCAATATACCGAATATTAAGTTAGTGATATGCGGTGAGCTATCGAGGTTGAGGGCAGGACT
This sequence comes from Salinivibrio sp. SS3, assembly GCF_001722105.1. Lineage (NCBI taxonomy): Bacteria > Pseudomonadati > Pseudomonadota > Gammaproteobacteria > Vibrionales > Vibrionaceae > Salinivibrio > Salinivibrio sp. SS3. Next base: position 305,549 of record NZ_MEBQ01000045.1, read on the forward strand.
ATGCTCGAGCTGCACATTAACGTGAATAATGTCGCGGAGGACAGAGAACATATGTTCTTGAATGCCGCGAATGATCTTGCCGTCGACAAAGGCATGATCGGGTGGGTTAACCAGCTCGAGTTTGATCCCCCGCTCTCGGCGTAACACGCGAATTTCAAAGTTGGCGTGCTTTTCGAGAAGTGCTTTGGAGCTGTCTGTATGGCTGCCTGAATTTAAAACGGCCAATGAGCAGTTGCGGTATAAGCGGTACAGATCACTGCTGGCGCTGGCTTTTAAACGATCGACCTCGATTTGAGAAAGCAGATCCATCGTTCCAATCGGACTAATGTGTGTGATCATAGCGACAACCTCTTACACGCCGACATCCTGTTTAACGCAAGCAAGGCTGTCGAGCGGTGCTATAAAAATCAGTGTGTTAATTAAAAATACACACGCTAGCCATAATTGACCAGTAAAAATTAACACCAGATGATTTGGTTGCGACCACTGTTTTTCGCTTGATAGAGCGCTTGGTCAGCACGCTCTAGCACCGGTGTGGGGGTATCTTCACCTTGGAAGAGGGTGGCACCAATTGAGACGCTAATTGACACGCGCTCGTTTTTAAACTTCAGCGGGAGTTTACGAATGGTGTGGCTAATATTAGCCAAAATATCAGTGCGCGTTTCATCGTCGGCATCAGGTAACAAAATCACAAACTCTTCGCCACCAAAGCGGGCAATAAAGTCGGTGTCGCGTAAGCATTGGTAGATGGTGCGCGCGATAACTTTCAACGCTTTATCACCGACTTCGTAGCCAAATTGCTGATTCACTTGTTTAAAGTGGTCAAGATCAACGACGGCAAGGCAAAACTCACGCTGGTACTTTTTCCATAATCGATACTCATGTTCCAAACGATCGTTTAGGGCGGCACGGTTGTAGACACGGGTAAGTGGATCTAACAGACGTTTGCGCTCCTGATCACCGATACGGCGGTGTTGATCGAGGGTTTGCTCTGCTAAGGCGCTAAGCTGGTTTTGATTGTGTGCTAATTGCTCTTCCAAGGCTTGCTCGCGATTTTTGAGCGCTTTATTTTCTTGCGCGATCACTTGCAGCTCTGCAAGCGCTTGGGTTAATGCGGCTTCTGGGTTGGCTTTTGCCGCGCCTTTTAGTTTGAGTTCGTGTTCAATATCGGTAATGGTGCGATCGAGTCGCTGATCGACACTTTGGTGTGCCAGTCGCAGCTGGCTGGCATGATCATGCGCACGGGTATTTTGTTGGCTTATTGATACGAGGTCATCATTGACTTGACTGAGAAATTGCTGCGAAGCGCGCCGCTCAGATTGGGTGGCTTCCAGAATCAGTTTGAGCGCCGCTAACGTTAAAGACACCACGGTAGCCGGTGATATATCGGTTAGCAGTTCACGGCGGATTTCAAGCAACCTGTCGCCTGCTTGACCGTCGATATCGAGTTCTGTAATCAGATTTTGTAGTTCGTCAGCGACGCGACGTATTTGATCGTTGTCGATGTCTGGTATTTGCTGAGTACGGGGCCTGGCAACTTGCAAGGTCACGGCGCGTTCGTAAAGTTGAAGTAACTTAATGAGGTGCTGTGTGCGTTCGGTATCACCGTTCGCCGGTTGCGCCAATAGATCTCGCAAGTCGCGTTTCAATTGAACGGGGAGACCTGTCACTCGCTGTAGTGTTTCACCACTGGTGTGAAATTGCTCATCGAGGTGTGACTGTGCTTTTGCTTGTGTCATGTTTTGATGACCCACCATGCGTTCAATAACGGCTAAACGCGGGAGCAACGCGCTAACATCCTGCGTTGAATACAATACGTCACGGAACTCGGCCAGCTTTTGGTCGACCAAGTTATTTTTACCCGAGCACGTGGCGATAAAGCGCGACACCAGCCGTTTAAGGCTATGGATTTCTCGACGCGACCTGAGCGCCAGCTCCCGATACGCTGAGGGCGACGCATTACTACCCGCCTGAGCGGTCTGGGCCGACAACGGTGATGGGGTGGACTTAGTCATTTTATCGAGTAAATACCTGATTATGTTCGCGTTTTGGTGCCATTGGTAGCGAAAACAGCTTCACTAACTACCCGTAGCTATACCGACTTATTGCTCTGGTCATCAATAACTGACGCTGGCTTTTTATCAGATTCGTGATCCTTCTGCCAGTTCAACAAGTCGTTAGCTGAAGATTTAACCTTCACTAATCCAGAATCAATGCCTTTCAAGCAAGCATGACGTAAGTTGGTATTGACGAAGCTCGCGGCGGGCGCTGTGTTAATTGCGCTAAAGTGTACCCAATGACTTTCTCCGGTCTGTTGCGCGAGATCACTGGCTTGATGGGTCGCCGTTAATAAAATCTCGATCAACTCTTGGTCATTAATCGATGTGTACGCACGTGGTAAAAAAGGATACTCCGCGAGACCAATGGCGACTTGCGGCGTGAGCGCCGGGGATGAGTCACCTTCACTCATCGTGTGTGCCTGACTGCTTTGGTAGTGGCTGACAAAGTCTGCGATCAAAGACTGCACAAAATGAGCAAGTGCATCAGGCTGGGTATCTTGCTCCCAATTGGTCTCGATATAAATAAACAAGGTATCGGCGAAATGATATAAGCGGCCAGATTGAGTGACGCGCTCGGACAAATAGTCGCCAAGCTGACGCTCGATATCTTGCGCCCTTTGATAGCCGAGACGCAAAAATAACGCTTTAAGAAAGGCAACGTCGAACATGGCAAAGCGGAGCCGATCACTCAGTGGCTGATGGATCATGTCGTTCAGATACCATTGCTCAAAGTTGGCGTTACTTTTTTCCAACGAACGCGGTAACTTGGCATTGAGCATGCGTAAGTTTCTCAGCCCAGTACGTGGGTGCGTATAAAAATCATCACGCAGCTCTTCGAGTTCTCCCTGACGCATCACCGCGGCACGATGACGAAGGTAAACAATGGCCACTAACACCCCAAGGCTGCCTAATAGGAAATAGTTGACCTTTTGTAAGTGAAGCTGTTCTTGATGTGCGCTATCTAGCTGGCGCTGCAGCTCATCCATCTGTAGCTGCCGCTCGACCACACGCTGTTGTTGTTTAAAGGTATCGGCTTGTTGCTGTCGCTCTGATTGCAGTTGCTGCGCGCGCAGCTTTTCATAATCACGTTGCATCATCAGGGCCGCTTGATACTTGCCTTGCGACTCCAAAGCTTTGGAGAGGGCATGATGCGCCATCGTCATGGTTTGAAAGTCTTTTTCTTCCTCTGCTCGCTCTAGCGCGGTGCGAATTTCTTTCTCTGCTTGCTTGGGTTGAGAAAGCGCAAGATGAATACGTCCTTGCAACAACATTGCCTGTGTGGTCAGGGGCGAGTTGGGTAGGCTACCGACCAGTCTTAACGCATCTTGGATGTATCTGTCACTGAGCGGGAAATGCTCTAGCTGATAATAGGTGCGGGCGATGGCCAGATGGACTTGTGCAAGCGGTTGGAGACGACCGAGTGCTTGCTCAATTTCAAGTGCATTAAAATAATGCACCAAGGCAAAATTATAACGGGCTTGTTGCTCGTAAATGGTGGCCAAGAGGCGCTGTGATGCTGATAAGCGTCGGCTTAATGAATAATGCTCAAAAAAGGCAGCGGCTTGGTTCGCGTGCTCAAGGGCTTGCTTAAGCGCGCCTTGCTGATTATACAGCCTGGCCAGTTTCATATTGGCACCAGCAATCAATGCTGTGTATTCGTTCTCGCTGGCTATCCAGAAAGCGCTGAGTAACTCGGTCAGGGCACTCTCATGTTGCTTCTGGTCGAGTAAAAAGCCACCCAGTGAGAGCTGAAACTCGACTTTATCCCGTAAATCTTGGGGATCACTATTAAGCTGGCTGCGCGCATTTTCATAGGCGACAAGCGCGGTGTCACTGTCTGCGGTGGCGGCGAGAATATTGGCGCGCAGTAAAGCACTTTTAAAACGACTTTCTTGACCGTTTAAGCTGTTTTCCGGCAAGGCTTCAATCGCTTTTTGGGCGGCATTGAGTGTCGCGAGGGCGCGCGTTGAATCGCGATCAAGGTGCCAGATAAGAGAGGCTTCGGTCAGTAAAACTTGCACTTGTACGTGTTTTAAGTCGTATTCATCGACCACTTGATAGGCTTTTTGTAGCGCCGCTTTAGCCTCAACCGGTTGATCGAGATAAGCATAAGCTCGAGCACTGATCAAATAGGCATACACGGTATGCAATGGCGTGCGAATCGAACGATCCGTGTCGTTATTCACATGTGAGCGATTGGCGCCTGTGGTTAGGCGGCGTTGGGCTAAAAACCGATTGCTGATTTCCAACGATTGCGCTGGAGACGTTTCGAGAAGCTTTTCGGCATTGGTTAGCACAGGTGAGGAGTGGATAGCGGCAAACGCCGTTATCGACGTTAACCAAAAAAGCAGGCCTACGAGTAGTCGGCTGATGCGCATGCGCCATCCTCTAAATAAAGCGATGAGAGAAAGGCTGCCCGCAGGCAGCCTGTGGTGTTATTGTCTTGCCAAACGGTTGTTTTCGCTTGGCGTTTTACCCATGTTCGTACGGTATGGATTAATATCTAAACCACCGCGACGCGTGTAACGGGCATAAACGGTGAGTTTTTCCGGCTGACAAAAACGCATGATATCCATAAAAATGCGCTCCACGCATTGCTCATGAAACTCATTGTGCTCACGAAATGACACCAAGTAGCGAAGCAGCTTCTCACGGTTTATCTTGTTACCTTTATAAGCGATTCTCACCGAGCCCCAGTCTGGCTGATTGGTAATCAGGCAGTTTGATTTGAGTAAATGGCTGTGAAGGGTCTCAGACACAACCGCGCCTTGAGCGGCACCGTCGAGCCAGTCTGGATTAAAGGTATAGTCGTCGATGCTGATGTCTTGGTGATCGATACATTCACCCGCGAGGCCAGCGATGGTTTCTCCCTCTAACTCACTGAGCGGGGATAAAGTGACATCTACCTCTTCGCCCGCACAGGCGGATAAATCGGTTTGCAATGCGTTAGCTACCTGTTGCCAGTTATCAAAGCGGGTTTGATTAAAGCTATTGAGGTAAAGCTTAAATGATTTTGACTCGATCAAGTTGGGGCTAGAGGCCGGGAGACGGACTTCGCCAATCGCCACTTGGGGCAAACCATTTTGGTTGAGCCATGACAGCTCATACAAGGTCCAGGTGTCGTAACCGGTAAAGGGCATCGGCGCATTATCGAGTCCGATGGCCTGACGATTTAGCGCGCGAGGGACAGCACGCAGTTGTGACGGATCGTACTGGGTTGGGTAATCTGTTTTTTCGCCAAGCGATAAATTGGCGAGGGCATCGGCATCTTGATAATTGCTCATACGGATCTGCTATTGATTCAAGTAGAATGGGTAAAGTTTACTGAATCTTGCTATAGGTTGCGAATGGAGAACACAGTACATCGTGCCCTTTGGGCGCTAACACAGAATTATATGGCGGTATGGCAGGGTAAGTATCAACATTTACCCTGTACAGAGGCTTACATTGGACTGCCATCTCCCTGTGTCGTGAGCGAAAATGACCACCAACTACAATGGCAACCAGTCAAGCGCGACGCGTTGGCTGATTTTTCCAATGTAGAACAAGCGATAGCCTTACGTTTGCACAGTGATATTAAAGATTTTTATAACGCATTTTATTGTGCAGATTTATCGGTGCGTTATCAGGGGGAGTCGATAAGCTTGCTTCAGGTGTGGAGTGACGATGACTTGGCGCGCTTACAAGAAAACATCTTGGGACATCTGATGATGCAGCGTCAGCGCAAGCTTACGCCGAGTGTCTTTATCGCGACCACAGACGATGAAATGGTGATCATTGCGATTGATAACATGAGTGGGGAAGTGATCAGAGAAACCCTGAATAAAGGGACGCGTGATGTGATTGCCCCCAATCTGGAAACATTTCTCGCAGCACTAGAGGTTGATGTGGCATGATTCTCACGGAATTGACCTTTGAGTGCTTTGATAATACCACCGTTAGTGCGGTCGACCGCACCATCAACGGCCTCATGGATGCATTGCGTTATAATGGCCAGGTGCTCGGACGCGAGTTTCCGATCTTGATGCAAGAAGGCCAGTTTCAGCTTCGTGTGGTGTGCCCAGATGAAGACGCCTTGCACCCACGCTTTCACAGCCCACAAGTGAAACGCGCGTTGCAGCAGCTCGTCGAGGCGTGCTTAACCCAACCGAAAGTGCGCGTGCTAGGGCGCGATTTGAACTCGGAACAAGCCGCTCCGAGTGCCTCACCGACTTGGCAAGTGCTTTACACCACCTTTGTTCACACGTGTTCGCCGCTGCGTTGTGGCGATACCCTGCTACCCATCCCGCTTTATCGCTTACCCGCCACCTTTAACGGTGATCACAAAGCGGTCATCAAATGGCAAACAGAATGGCAAGCCTGTGATGAATTACAAATGGCCGGTGCCAGCGATGCCGAATTTGCAGGCTTGAATGAAATTGGATGTCCCAATACGCGCCTATTTCAGCGCGGTTGGGATTTACGTGGGCGGATAGAGTACTTAACGGGCACGCCGACTTACTATTATCAATATCGTGTGGGCGGTAAAGACAAAGAGAGTGAGCTTGAACGCTCATGCCCCCAGTGTGGCGAGCCTTGGCGGCTTGAAACCCCACTACACGATATCTTCCTGTTTAAGTGCGATCGTTGCCGGTTAGTATCCAATCTTTCTTGGGACTTTAAGCTGGCTTAGCGGTTTAAATGCTGGGCTTCTAGCGTCGCTAATCGCTCGCTCAACTCGGCCACTTGTTGTTCGAGTTGGCTGATACGCTCAGCATCGGATAGCCTCGCGTCATCGCTAGGCATTTCGGGGAGTGGTGTATTGGCTTTCGCACTTTTCACCGCTTGGATAATCAAGGGTAAAGGGACTTGCGTGGTCAATTGGGCTTTTACTTTCGCCACGGTGACGGTTTGCCCTTTTGCGTCGAGCACCTTGAGTGCTCGCGCCAGCTCAGCTTGATAGCTCATCAGTTAATCCTAGCGACATGACAGGAGAAGGAAAGATTAGGGCTTTCTCAGTCGCGCATCAAGCATATCAACCTGTTCCGCCCAATCGGCGTCTTCCTTGATGGCTTCATCAATAAATGCCCGTTGTGCCGCACTCCAAAATGGGGCATCGACCAGTGTTTGTCCTTCCACCAAGCAGTGGCTGGATAGGAAGTGTTCAATCGAGGCCTTATCGGTCGCTAAGCCCAGTTGTTCAAACAGGTGCTGTAAGTCATGTTGAAAGGTTTCCATTGCCACTCCTACTTGCTTGATAAGCGTCTATACTCACTATAGTAGCAGCCGCTACTCTGTGCTTGATGAAAGCGGTGTCGGTGAGCAAAGAACAAAGAATAGAAAAGCTCCCTGCTCAGTGTGCGATATCTCTTACAAGGGCGTGGGACAAAAGCAGAATCTTGCTACGAAAATCGACCTCCTATTTTTTATTTTTTATTTTATTATATGGACTTACATAATATTTCTTTGTTCAAGATAAAAAATGAGAGATTAAGCAGGCGAGAATGGCTTGTACCAAACGCTCAGTCGCGTAATCTTATGGGTGTCGGAAGGGAACTGACACAGGGAACAGGAATCACCAAGGACTTGGTACCTCAGGATGAGGCAGTACTTCAGGAAGAAGCGCTGGCATGGATTGCGAAAAGGACAACGGATGGAGCCGTTCTCTACAAGCAGGGAGCTTGTACGTCAGGAAGACTTAGGACAACCCAGGATGGGGGCTTAAGGACAACTTCAGGACGAAGTCATGGACACCTCCAGGATGGAGAGCTTATCGAAAACGGGAATTTCGGTTTGTCAGGATGACGAAAGGACACCTCCAAGACGGAGAGACATGGAACGACGCTGAAGGAATCGGCGACTGATCAAGGAATGATGCAGGGAGCACCTTTTAGTAGCAGGATGGCTGCAAGTAAAACTCTGGGGCGCGGCGCAAGCTGCGCCCTTTCCTTTTTTCTGGCCGGTTAACCCGACACTGGCGACTCCCTGTCACGCACCGTTAGCACTAACCTTGCGTGTGCACCATACTTCCAATCTAGTACAGCTTTTCACGTCGCGCGAATAATTCTCCCTGCCTTTTTATTATCAATATTGAGTGAGAGCTAGCCGTTGGTTTGGCCAGATCTCGGCATCGCATGAACGGGAGTGTCTATCGCCTTTAACCTTAACCCTCGAAGCTGAGCGTGACCGATGTAATGATCATCCCCGGTGGCAGAAAACTCGAACCAGTATTGGGTGAGCCATTGCCACCCTTGTTCGGTTCTGCGTAGGGTGTGGTGACCTCGTGCGATAGACAATAATTGCAACTCCATCCGCTGGCAGTATTGGCGAATGTACTGGTGTGCTTGCTCGGATTGTCGCCGCTGTTGCCAAAACAGCAAGGCGGCGACAACGACTAAGACAATGGTCAACAGATCAGTGATCATTAGGGGTCTGTCTAACAGCTTGTTGCATACGTGCCATCGCCTGGGTCAGCGCTGGCGAGGTATCACCGTGCAAACGGCTAAGCAGTGCGCCGCGAAGCGGTGGCAGCATCACAAGATCGGCATAGATTTGTTGAAACAGTGCCGTATCGTGCTGATCGGCAAGCGCAATCAAAAAGCGATCCAGCACGGTGTCGTCCGTTAAACTCTCCCAACAGCGCCCTGCAATCGCAACAAAAATCTCGCGATGGTGTAGTTCGGGTTTGTCCAGCACGGCCGCGATCAAATGATGACGCGTAGCTGTTGGGGCACCCGCATGTGCGCGGAGTAAGGCGCTAACCAAGAAAAGATCCACTTCCTGAGCCTGACACATTTGGCTAAACATGTCGCGTACGCTTGCCGCGAGCTTTTCATTGATTTGGCAATGCTCTAAGCAGCCCAGCAGGGCATACAGCGGCGTCGTTGGAAGGTTGTTCAGCGCTTTGCGGATACGAGTGGCATTGTTTTGCTCGGCCATGCGTACACAGGTATCAGCGAGCCCCTGCAGGCCAACCCCTTGCCAGTTATCCCAGCCAAGCTCGCCATTTAAATAATGTTGGGCATGATCATAATACTGGCTGGCTGGCCGGCCCAGTTGATAAGTCAATGTGGCATGAAACATTGCCATCTTGTCGTCGGTGGGAGTAAAGGTATAGGGGTTGTTGGCCAGTTTTTCACGTTGCTCTTTATTCGGTGTCGCGGTTAGGCGCTCGCCCATGGCCGCGCTGACATACTGCAAAAAGTCTCCCATTGCGGTGTGGTTGAGCAAGCCCCGCTCATCAAGAGGCATTTTTAAAAACCATACCCAAGGGGCACCCCCTGGTGGCCAGAAAGCGACAGCTATGTGGGCATGTTGACGCAAGGGGTGAGGGTAAGGCTGTTGATTGGCCTCAACCGCGCGAAAGGTCGTTTCATCCAGCTGACAAACACGACGACCTAAGTCGTAAACACTGAATTGGCAATCGGCGTGGTCAAATAGGGCGCTGAGGGCGTGAACCGTTTCCATGATGTCCGCTCTTGGTTATCGCTTAATGCGCGCGAGTATATCAGTTTTTACCGGTGAGATGCTTGTCGAGTTGATGTTGTCTTGGCTGGGAACGTGCTATGCTTCGCGGTTTCTAATTTGATTAATGATGAGGTTGTCAATGACTCTTCACCAACAATGTGAGCAACTTCTTGATGAACTCGAACAGTTGCTCGACGCCTGTGATCTGCTCCAATCCGAGCCACCATCATCTAAACGACTAGCCAGTACCGAGCCGTTTGCGGTGGATACGCTTGATTGCCATGAGTGGCTACAGTGGATCTTTTTACCCAAAATGCGTGCCTTGGTTGTTGCTCGCCAGCCGTTGCCAAGCAATTTTGAAATCGCCCCCTATGTGGAAGAAGCGATGAAAGATCATCAAGGGGCGACGGCGGTGGTCAAAGTGACTTATCGTATTGACGCGCTGTTAACCCAATGATGAGTGAACAACCTTTATCTATTTTATACCGTGATGCGTCGTTGGTTGTGGTGAATAAGCCCGCAGGGATGCTGGTCCATCGTTCGTGGCTGGATAAAGGGGAAACACGCTTTGTGATGCAGACATTGAGGGATCAGATCGGTCAGCATGTTTATCCTTTACACCGGCTCGATAAACCCACCTCCGGGGTCTTAGTTTTTGCGCTTTCTCGCGAAGTGGCATCCTTGATGATGCCTCAGTTTGCGCAAGGGCAGATAAAAAAAGCCTACTATGCGGTGGTCAGAGGCTGGATCACAGAGCCTGGTCGACTCGATTACCCACTGGTGGAAGAGCAAGACAAGATCGCGGACAAAGACGCGAGCCAGACACCGACGGCCAAGCCGGCCGTGACGGACTATCAACCACTGGCATCGGTGGAGCTTCCCATCGCAACGGGGCGGTATGCGACCAGCCGCTATAGCCTGGTGGCGATGCAGCCGCAAACGGGAAGAAAACACCAATTGCGTCGTCATATGCATCACCTCAGCCATCCGATTATTGGCGATACTACCCATGGCGACGGGAGACACAATCGTGTTTTCCGCGAGCACTTTCACTGCCATCAGCTGTTACTTCATGCTAGCGAGATACAGTTTATCCATCCCGTTAGCGCTGAGACGGTCAAGGTACAGGCACCGTTCGATACTAGGTGGCAGCATGTTCTATCGGCACTGGAGTGGGATGTGCCTGGCATCACCTGTTCGGGGTAAATCGCCCCGTGTCGGTAATCCCTTGCAGGCCGCACCTTGCAGGCCGCTCCCACATAGGTTGTGTTAGAGCTTATCTAGCTCGGCTTCGATTTCGGCAATCTTACTAGCAACCACTTTTTCCAGATGACGGAGATCGGTGAGTACCTTTTGCTTCACGTCTTGCTCTGTTTGCTCGTGCTGAACGATACGATCCAGTTCATCGATCACCAGAGACAGGCTGCGATTGATCTCAGTGACTTCTCGAGACCGGCCGGTGCCGCTGTCGACAACCACATTTTTCCGCTGGCGTGGATACTTAAACTTCATGCTTCGCGCAAAAAGATCGCCCTTTTGCTTGCTGAAGTAGACTTTGAGCGTGTCATAACTGGCTTCTTGACGCAGTGAATAACGCTCAATTTTTTCCGGATGTTCAATGCCAATGTTTTTCAACTGCTGATACATAGCCACCTCATGGTTGAATGTTGCCTCTATTAAGCGACGCACTCATTGTCGCTTTGCATGATTGATAGGGGGCGCTTGTTATTTGGCGCGCGCGAGCGCTTTTTCCAGTGCCGCTTTTAACTGTGCCTGATGCTCGGAGGTTAATGCTTGGTTCTCTGCGTCGGTGACGATAAAAAAGTCTTCGGCGCGCTCACCAATGGTGGTGATTTTAGCGGCATGGACACTGACATTTTGGCGCGCAAAGACGGCCCCGACCCGAGCCAGTAGTCCAGGTGTGTCGAGTGCCACCAGCTCCATCAATGTGCGACGACCGTTTTTCGTGGGTAAGAAAAGGACCTGGGTTTTAACCGAAAAATGCTGAAGCTTTTGCGGTGCTCGCCGTTTGGGGATAGTCATTGTCCCGGTTTCTGCCAGTGCCTTGCTGACCCCTTCGATAATGCTTGGGTGACGGTCAAGAGGAATGGCCTCGTCATTTTGGTCTAGCACCATAAAGGTATCGAGGGCGTGACCATCTTTACTGGTCATCACTTGTGCATCATGGACGCTCAGGTTTTTCTTATCGAGTGCCGCCACCACGCGTGCAAACAAGCTGGGCCTATCTTGGCAGTAAACAAAAATCTCGGTCCCGCCACGGGTTGCTTTTTTACTGACCAGCACTAGTGGGGTGTCGCCGGCGTGATGAAGGAGATGTTCACTGTGCCAAGCAATTTGTTTATGGGTATGGCGCAGAAAGTAGTCCGCCTTAAAACGCTGCCATAAGACTTCTATATCCCTGGGACTATGGCCTTGTTTACGCAATATGGCAGCTGCTAAGTGTTTGTTATGACGAATGCGTTCACGTACATCTGGTGGGTTTTCTAAGCCGCGGCGCAGTGCTTTTTGTGTCGAGTAATATAGCTCTGCGATCAGTGTGCGTTTCCAACTGTTCCATAAATCTGGGTTGGTGGCATTGATGTCGGCCACGGTAAGACAAAGGAGAAGATCCAGCCGCTCTTCATCACGCACCTCTTTGGCAAAGTCAGTAATCACATCAGGATCATAAATATCACGGCGCTGCGCGGTGACGGACATCAGTAAGTGGTTACGGACCAGCCAGCTGACAATGTTTGCTTCTGGTTTGGATAAACCATGCTCTAAACAAAAATCATGCGATTCAATGGCGCCAATCTCGCTATGATCGCCACCGCGCCCCTTGCCAATGTCATGAAAAATGGCCGCAATCAGTAAAAGCTCGCGGCGTGCTAGGCGGGGGAAAACATCACAACAAATGGGATGGCGATCTCGGTTGGCCTCGTAATCAAACAAGCGCATATGTTTGAGTAGGCGAATGGTATGTTCGTCGACGGTATAGACATGAAACAAGTCAAATTGCATTTGGCCGACAATTTGACTCCACTGCGGCAGGTAGGCGGACATCACCCCGTGGCGGTGCATTAAACCGAACGCTTTGTGCAGCGCATTGGGGTGACGAACCAAGGCCATGAATTTTTCACGTGCGTCTTCTTGCTGACACAAAAAGTGATTGAGTCGACGTCTTGCTGTACGCAACTGCCGCAGGGTAGGCGCCGCAATCGCTTCAATCGAGGTGTCGTTAGCGATATGCAGCATCATATCGAGAATGGTTTCCGGTCGCGCTTGAAATAGCGCGGGTTTACGCGCTTCGATGGTGCGTCCGCAGCGCTGAAAATCGTCACTTAACACCTCAACGTCACCCGTGCGGCCATTGTCGATGATCACTTGATCAAAGATTTGTAGCAGCATTTTGTTAAGCTCGCCGACGCGTCCAAGCGTGCGGAAGAAGTCTTTCATCATGGTTTCGACTGCACGGTTGCCTTCACCACGATAGCCAAGCAGCGCCGCGACCGATGTTTGGTGTGCAAAGGTCAGGCGGTTGTCGTAACGGCGCAGCTCAAGGTGAAGCGCAAAGCGAATACGCCACAATACGTTTTGACACTCATTGAGTTCGCGAAATTCCGCGTCGGTCAAAAAGCCAAAGTCGCTCATCTCTCGTAAGCTGGTGGCGCCAAAGTGACGGCGCGCAATCCAAGACAAGGTATGGATGTCTCTCAGACTGCCAGGGCTGAGTTTCAAATCAGGCTCAAGCTTGTAGGCCGTATCATGGTAGCGGCGATGACGCGCTTTTTGCTCGTCGACTTTGGCTCGATAAAAGCGCTCACTGGGCCAAAAACTGTCATCATGCACGCGCGCTTCAAGCGCCTCAAAAAGCTGAGCGTCACCACATAATAAGCGAGATTCTTGCAAGTTGGTGGCGACAGTCAAATCGTCCAGCCCAACACGAATGCACTCGTCGACGGTGCGTACACTGTGGCCGACTTCAAGCTTTAAATCCCATAAGAGGGTCAGCAGATCGCTTAAACGTTGTTGCTGATGGGTATCCAGTGGGGATTGGCAAAGTAGGAGTAAATCGATATCCGACAGGGGGTGCAGCTCACGCCGGCCGTATCCCCCTACCGCGACGAGGGCAAGTGAGGTTTGTGCAAACCCAAAGTGATGCCACAAGCGCGCCAATAAGGCATCCATATAATCGGTGCGCTGGTATACCAATTCCGCCACAGGGACATTGGCCAAAAAGTCCTGTTTTTGCTGCTCAAGCAATTGCTGGAATTGGGCTTTTAGAGTAATGGGGTCGAGCTGATCATCCCCGAGATGTTGTGGCGTAATCACTGTGTCTGTCATGGCGATCCTTTGCGCAAAAAAAAGCCGGAGCGAAGCCGGCTTTTATGGGGTGGATTAGTGGTTGATGTAACGCGGGAGGTTTTCTTCCTCTCTCAGCGTTAATACCTCGACGCCAGTCTCGGTGACCAGCAGGGTGTGCTCCCACTGGGCCGATTTCTTACCGTCGATGGTATACACCGTCCAGCCGTCGTCTTCATCAAGCACGGTACCGTATTTACCTGCATTAATCATAGGCTCGATGGTGAAGCACATGCCAGGTTTGAGTACAGTGCGATCATTATTTTTGTAGTGCACCACTTGAGGATCTTCATGGAAGCTCGCACCAATGCCATGCCCACAGTACTCTTTCACGATCGAGTAGCGTGTATTGCTATTTTTAATGAATTTTTGAATGGCGGAGCCAAGCTCGCCCACGGTTGCCCCGGGTTTGACCTTTTTGATCGCGTGATAGAGGCTTTCTTGTGTGACACGACATAGACGTTTGTCTTCCAAAGACACCTCACCGACTAAAAACATCTTTGAGGTGTCGCCATGGTAGCCATCTTTGATCACAGTGACATCGATGTTGACGATATCGCCCTCTTGCAGCACATCGTCATCGTTCGGAATGCCATGGCAAACCACATGGTTAATCGAGGTGCACATGGATTTGGGAAAACCATGATAATCCAAGGTGGCCGGTGTCGTGCCTTGCACTTCAGTCATGTATTGGTGGGCAATGTCATCCAGCTCACGGGTGGTGACGCCGGGTTTTACATGGTCGCCAAGCATGACGAGCACGTCGGAAGCCAAGCGGCCAGCGACGCGCATTTTTTCAATTTCTTCTTCTGTTTTAATCGGGATTGTCATTTTGCTTTCTCACTTTAATTTGGGTCGCTCAATGATGACGATGAGAACGAGAGCCGGATCTTTTCACGCTCGGTATCATCGAGCACAGCCGCCCAGAGCTGCTACGCTTGTCGCAGCGACTGAGGTGAGCAGCCGTATGATCGTGGTGCTATGGTACCAAGCCATCTGCGTTCTGGAAACCAAAAGGGGCGGGATCCCGATGAGAGGCGGTGGCAACCAAGCTTGACCGAATGCGCAATATTGCTGGATTTTACTGGTGTTTTTGTGGTATAAAGCGCGCCGAAAACCGTCATTGTGATCAATCTGGCTGAGCCGGGTTTCAGTTTGATGGTCTTCACTCAACATTTTTTATTTTAAATCACACACATATCGACACATTGACCGGGGTGCCCTCAAGCGGGTCGGTGGATGGGATATGTGGAGGCCTAACCCCAAGAGGAAATTATCATGGCTACTGTTTCAATGCGCGACATGCTCAAGGCGGGCGTACACTTCGGTCACCAAACTCGTTACTGGAACCCAAAAATGAAGCCTTTCATCTTTGGTTCACGTAACAAGGTGCACATCATCAACCTTGAGAAAACTGTACCAATGTTTAACGATGCTTTGGCTGAACTGTCAAAAATCGGTGAGCGTAAAGGTAAAGTCCTGTTCGTTGGTACTAAGCGCGCAGCAAGCGAAGCGGTAAAAGCGGCAGCAGAAAACTGCGAGCAGTTTTATGTAAGCAACCGTTGGTTGGGCGGCATGCTCACTAACTGGAAAACCGTTCGTACATCTATCAAGCGTCTGAAAGACCTGGAAACTCAGTCTACTGACGGTACGTTTGAGAAGCTGACCAAGAAAGAAGCACTGATGTACACCCGTGAGATGGAAAAGCTCGACAAATCACTGGGTGGTATCAAAAACATGAACGGCCTGCCTGATGCAATGTTCGTTATCGATGCGGATCACGAGCACATTGCCATCAAAGAAGCGAACAACCTGGGTATCCCAGTATTTGCAGTGGTAGATACTAACTCTAACCCAGACGGCGTTGACCACGTCATTCCAGGTAACGATGACGCAATCCGCGCTATCCAGCTTTACCTGAATGCCGCGTCTGACGCTTACAAAGAAGGCCGTAGCCAAGACATCGTTGCGCAAGCAGAAGACGAGCTGGTTGAAGTCGCTGAATAAGACGACAGCTCCTTGTGAGCGTTCTTAGCCATCAGCGTGTCATCTTTCATGCTGTAAGCTAAGTATGGTTAGCAGGGGCCGATTTCGGGCCCCTGTTTTTTACCCAAATAGTTTCGAATCGAGGATTGAACAATGGCAACTGTTACCGCTGCCCTGGTTAAAGAACTTCGCGAGCGCACTGGCGCTGGCATGATGGAATGTAAAAAAGCACTGGTTGAAGCGAACGCAGATATCGAAGTAGCAATCGAGAACATGCGTAAGAGCGGTGCGGCAAAAGCAGCGAAGAAAGCTGGCCGTGTTGCTGCTGAAGGCGTGATCCTAGTGAAAGAAAACGAAGGCAAAGCAGCGATCGTTGAGATCAACTGTGAAACTGACTTCGTTGCAAAAGACGCAAACTTCGTAGAGTTTGCTGATCAAGTTGCTGAAGCCGCACTGGCCGAAGGCCTTGACATCGACGCGCTGAAAGAAAAATTTGAACAGCAGCGTGCTGACCTAGTTGCGAAAATCGGTGAAAACATGGATATCCGCCGTGTTTCATTCATCGAAGGCGAGAAAGTGGGTTCTTACCGTCACGGTGGTCGCATCGGTGTTATCGTTGCGGCAAAAGCGGACGAAGAAACCATCAAGCACGTGGCGATGCACATTGCCGCGTCTAAGCCTGACTATGTTAACCCTGAAGATGTACCTGCCGACGTGGTAGAGAAAGAGAAGCAAATTCAGGTTGATATCGCAATGGAATCAGGCAAGCCTGCTGAGATCGCAGAGAAAATGGTTGCTGGTCGCATGAAGAAATTCACCGGTGAAATTTCTCTGACAGGTCAAGCATTCGTGATGGACCCATCACAAACTGTGGGCCAAATGCTGAAAGAAAAAGGTGCCGAAGTGACCGACTTCATCCGCTTTGAAGTGGGCGAAGGCATCGAGAAAGAAGAAGTAGACTTTGCTGCAGAAGTTGCTGCGGCGCAACAAAGCTAATTTTTCTGACTCAGACCGCGGTACTCGCCGCGGTCTTCCATAACCTTCTTCCCCAACGAGTGCCTAATAGAAAGGTAGTGAAATGACCACAAATCCTAAGCCAGCTTATCAACGAATTTTACTTAAACTTAGCGGTGAAGCCCTGCAGGGCGATGATGGATTCGGGATTGATCCCGCTGTGCTAGATCGTATGGCACAAGAAATCAAAGAACTGGTCGAGCTGGGTGTTCAGGTGGGTTTGGTTATCGGTGGCGGTAATCTATTCCGGGGTGCTGGTCTTGCTGAGGCGGGAATGAACCGTGTTGTGGGCGATCACATGGGTATGTTAGCCACCGTGATGAACGGGTTGGCAATGCGTGACGCACTTCATCGTGCCTATGTGAACGCGCGAGTGATGTCGGCCATTCCCTTGAATGGTGTATGTGATAGCTATAATTGGGCAGAAGCGATTAGCCAGCTTCGCAATGGTCGTGTGGTGATATTCTCCGCCGGGACAGGTAACCCTTTCTTCACCACGGATTCAGCTGCCTGTTTACGCGGTATTGAAATCGAATCTGATATCGTGATTAAAGCAACCAAGGTCGATGGTGTGTACAGCGATGACCCAACCAAAAACCCAGATGCAACGCTTTATGACTCGCTGACATACCAAGATGTGTTAGAAAAAGAGTTGAAAGTGATGGATTTGGCCGCATTTACGCTAGCACGTGATCATAAGCTGCCCCTTCGTGTCTTTAATATGAACAAGCCAGGTGCATTACGCCGTGTCGTGATGGGCGAGGCAGAAGGCACCTTGATCACTAACAGCTAAGCCGATATTGGTGGCATAATCTTACAAACTAATTCAATCGCAAGGATACTCCCGTGATTAATGACATAAAAGACGACGCCAAAGCGCGTATGGATAAAAGTGTAGACGCGCTAAAACACACGCTAGGTAAATTGCGCACAGGCCGTGCCCACCCAAGCTTGCTTGAAGGGATCACGGTTGAGTACTACGGTGCACCGACCCCTTTGAATCAGCTGGCCTCTATTGTTGCAGAAGATGCGCGTACGTTGGCGATCAGCGTGTACGACAAGCAAGTGACACAAGCGGTTGAAAAAGCAATCATGACCTCAGACTTGGGCCTCAACCCAGCCTCTGCCGGCACAGTGATCCGTGTTCCTTTGCCCCCGTTGACCGAAGAGCGTCGCAAAGACATGGTGAAAGTGGTGCGTGCCGAAGGCGAGCAAGGTCGTGTAGCCATTCGTAACATTCGCCGTGATGCTAACAATGATCTTAAAGCGCTGCTTAAAGACAAAGAAATCTCTGAAGATGATGAGCGTCGCGCGCAAGATGACATTCAAAAGTTGACCGATGAAGCGGTCAAGAATGTTGATGCACTTCTTGATGCAAAAGAAAAAGAGTTGATGGAAGTCTAAATCTCATTAGACTTTACCGCCGATGCTAAAGCGCTGTGCGTGCAGTACAGCGCTTTTTATTTGCCAAGGAGAAACATGAGTTCCCAGTCTCTTGATGCGCAGCTCGAATCTGCCGCTTTACCGCAGCACATTGCCGTGATCATGGACGGCAATGGACGTTGGGCCAAAGCACGAGGCAAAGCCCGTGTGTTTGGACATAAAGCGGGTGTCAAAGCGGTGCGTAAAACGGTGAAAGCGGCGTCTGAACTCGGGGTAAAAGCCCTGACGTTATTTGCATTTAGCAGCGAGAACTGGCGTCGTCCTGAAGATGAAGTAAGCGTATTGATGGAGCTATTTATCAATGTGCTTTCTCGTGAAGTCAAGCGGCTAGACAGTCACGGTGTACAATTACGCATTATCGGTGATACCTCTCGCTTTAGCCCGTCCCTGCAAACCAAAATCGCTGAAGCCGAAGCGCTGACGGCAAACAATGATCGCTTGGTGCTCAATATTGCTGCTAACTATGGTGGGCAGTGGGATATTACCCAGGCAACACGCCGAGTGGCCGAAGAGGTCGCCGCGGGGCAGTTGCAACCGAACGATATCGGTGAGCAAGATATTGCTCGCCATTTGATGTTGGCTGACTTACCGGACGTGGATTTGATGATCCGCACCAGCGGGGAGTGTCGCATCAGTAACTTTATTTTATGGCAAGCCGCTTATGCCGAGCTGT
Source organism: Salinivibrio sp. SS3 (assembly GCF_001722105.1). Lineage (NCBI taxonomy): Bacteria > Pseudomonadati > Pseudomonadota > Gammaproteobacteria > Vibrionales > Vibrionaceae > Salinivibrio > Salinivibrio sp. SS3. The sequence goes on from NZ_MEBQ01000045.1 coordinate 324,533, forward strand.
GTTTTACTGAGCAGTATTGGCCGGACTTCAACGAACAGAGTTTGTATGATGCTGTGGCTTGGTACGTCAACCGAGAACGACGGTTTGGCTGCACGGGCGAGCAAATTAAAGCCATGATAACCACGGATAAGTAACCACGAGGAATCAGTTTGCTCAAACAACGAGTTTTAACCGCGGCCTTTTTAGTCCCGTTAGTGGTCGCGGGCGTTTTCTACTTACCGTTTCCTGCCTTTGTGGCAGCGATAGCGGTCGTCACGCTTATTGGACTTTGGGAGTGGACGCAATTTGTTTCGGCGTCGTCACGCCTGCTGACTTTTATCATTCCCGCTGCGGCGTTGGCATTGTCTCTGTTTGCTCTCCCTTTTGACGCCATGGCATTAGGGCACGTCCGTTTACCGCCTTTTGCGGTCGCCGCCACAGGGGCGGCTTGGTGGCTATTTGCTACTGTTCTTGTGCTCGCATTCCCGCGCTCCGGCAGCTATTGGACCCACAGTAAACTCCTTCGTTTGGTGTTTGGCTTGCTCACTATGTTGCCCTTTATGTGGAGTGTGTTGTTACTGCGCGCCGCGGATTATCAATTTTCCACTTACTACGGTGCCAAATTAGTACTGCTGGTATTTGTGCTGGTTTGGTGTGCGGACAGCGGTGCTTACTTTGCTGGAAAGAAGTTTGGCAAACACAAAATGGCACCGGCGGTGAGCCCGAACAAGACCCTTGAAGGATTGCTGGGCGGGCTGGCCGCGGCGGTCGGGGTGACCTGGTTGGGTGCCTACGCGTTAGAGCTTCACTTTGCCAACCTTGGGGTCTTGTTAGCGATTGCGGTGGTAACTGCTTTAGCCTCGGTGTTGGGGGATCTTGCTGAAAGCATGTTTAAGCGTGTGGCAGGGGTCAAAGACAGTGGTAACCTTCTTCCTGGTCATGGCGGTATTCTCGACCGTATTGACAGTCTAACAGCCGCATTCCCCGTGTTTACCGTGTTGTATTTCGCGTTTGCGAATTAAGTGAAACGAGTCGTTTACATGCAAAAAATCACCGTTTTAGGCGCGACAGGTTCGATTGGTACCAGCACATTGAAAGTGGTGGAAGCGAACCCTGAGCAGTATGACGTCACCGCACTGGCGGCGCATACCAATGTTGAGAAAATGGTCGCCTTGTGTGTCCGTTGGCAGCCCGCATACGCCGCAATGGCGGATGACGGTGCGGCACATCAATTGCGCAAAGCGCTTGCGGAGAAAGGCCTGCGTACCGAAGTCCTTGGCGGCGCAGAGAGCCTGTGCCACCTCGCCTCACTACCGGACGTTGATATGGTGATGGCTGCTGTTGTCGGCGCAGCAGGGTTACCTTCGACCATGGCTGCGGTTAAGGCAGGAAAGCGTGTGCTACTGGCCAATAAAGAGGCCTTGGTGATGTCAGGGCAGTTCTTTATTGATGCGGTACATCAGTATGGTGCAGAACTGCTGCCGATAGATAGCGAACACAATGCCATTTTTCAATGCTTGCCTGACGCGGTACAGCAAGCACCTGGACGCTGCGATCTTAACGCCGCAGGGGTCAACAAAATCTTATTAACGGGATCGGGCGGCCCGTTCCGTTATCGCGATCCGGACAGCTTGGCGGCTGTCAGTATCGAAGAAGCGGTCGCGCATCCTAACTGGTCGATGGGACCGAAAATCTCGGTTGATTCCGCCACCATGATGAATAAAGGCTTGGAATACATTGAAGCGCGTTGGTTATTCAACGCCAAGTCTGATCAGTTGGAGGTGGTGATCCATCCTCAGTCAGTGATCCACTCCATGGTACAGATGTGTGATGGCTCGGTGTTAGCACAGTTAGGGACACCGGATATGTGCACCCCTATTGCGCATGCGATGGGGCACCCCGAACGCGTGCAAGCGCCTGTCGCACCCCTCGATTTTACCCAAATTGGTGAGTTTACCTTTATGGCCCCCGATGCCCGGCGTTACCCATGCTTATCGCTCGCCATGGCAGCGTGTGAGCAAGGACAGGCGGCAACGACAAGTTTGAATGCGGCCAATGAACAAGCCGTGGCGGCCTTCTTGGCAGGCAAAGTGGGTTTTATGGATATTGCCCGTATTAATGAGCAGGTTATGACTCAGTTGCCGCTCCCGACACCGACAAGCTTGGATTGCTTATTTGAGCTGGATAGAATAGCGCGCATGACTGCAAATGAGCAGATTGCTAAGGTGGCACGATGAGTGGGTTTCTATGGAATGCAGCGGCGTTTATCGTCGCACTGGGAATACTGGTTGCGATTCATGAGTTTGGTCATTTCTGGGTCGCTCGTCGTTGTGGCGTGAAGGTAGAGCGCTTTTCCATTGGTTTTGGCCGTGCACTATGGCGCAAATATGGCAAGGACGGCACTGAGTACGTGATTGCTGCTATTCCTCTTGGTGGCTATGTCAAAATGTTGGACGAGCGTATTGAGGCAGTGCCTGAGGCGGACAAACCCCTTGCTTTCAACAACCAACCTTTATGGCAGCGCAGTGCGATTGTTGCTGCTGGCCCCATCGCTAATTTCGTCTTTGCCGTTTTTGCATACTGGCTGGTGATGATGATAGGTGTGCCCGCGGTAAAGCCAGTGATTGGTGAAATTGCACCCAACTCGATCGCGGCGGACGCGGGAATTGAGTCAGGGATGGAACTAACCCAAGTTTCAGGCGTCGAAACCGCTGATTGGCAAGCTGTGAATTTTGCGTTGATCGGCCATATCGGTGATGAGAGCATGACCCTCACCGCGAAGCCGACGCCTACATCCAGTTATGATAGAGATTATCAACTGGACTTAGACCGATGGCAGTTTAATCCAGAAAAGCAATCGCCACTGACGACATTAGGGATCACGCCTTATCGCCCTGCGATAACGTTATCGATCGCGCAAGTGGTAGAGGGAAGCGCGGCAGAGCAGGCGGGTCTCAAGCAAGGCGATACAATTATTGCCGCGGGTGACACCGAGCTGTCGTCATGGCAGCGTTTGGTCGAGGTGATTAAAGCCAGCCCGAATCAAGCGTTGTCACTGATGGTCATGCGAGAAGGACAGCAACAGTCTGTGGTGCTAACGCCGGATGCGCGCCAAGGCGATGGTAAAGTGATAGGTTATGCCGGTATTGCGCCGCAAATGGAACCGTGGCCGGATTCATATCGGTTCACTCAGCAATATGGACCACTAGCCGCGATACCTGAAGCGGTAGATAAAACAGGCCAAGTGATCAGTATGACGGTCAATATGATCAAAAAGCTGATTACGGGCGATGTAGGGGTGAATAACTTGAGCGGCCCTATATCGATAGCAAAAGGCGCGGGGATGACCGCGGAGATCGGGTTGATCTCATTTTTAGGGTTTATGGCACTGATTAGCGTGAACCTGGGCATTATCAATTTACTCCCTCTGCCCGTATTGGATGGCGGCCATTTGCTGTTCTTTGGGATTGAGGCTGTCACACGGCGACCGGTATCGGAGCGTGTGCAGGATTTTGGGTATCGAATCGGCGCTGCCGTGTTGATGATGGTAATGGCAGTGGCATTGTTTAACGACTTCGCCCGACTTTAAACGGTTAGTATTCAAGGATAAGTCAGATAGCAGATGGCGATGAAAAAACTATTAATAGCGTCTCTTTTAGTAAGCAGCAGTATGGCGCATGCTGACGCATTCCAAGTCAGCGATATCCGCTTTGAGGGACTACAACGCGTCAGTTTAGGGGCCGCTTTATTGTCGATGCCTGTGCGGGTCGGCGACAAGGTTGACGATGAAGATGTCGCAGACGTCATCAACGCGCTCTTTGCCTCAGGTAACTTTGAGGATGTACGCGTGTATCGCGATGACGACGCCCTGCTGGTCAAAGTGGTGGAGCGTCCGACTATTGCCAGTATCTCTTTTTCGGGTAACAAGGCAATCAAGGAAGAGCAGCTAAAAGAGAACCTGACGTCGTCAGGCCTTCGGGTTGGTGAAGCGCTCGATCGCACCCAACTGAGCAAAATCGAAAAAGGCCTCGAGGACTTTTACTACAGTGTGGGTAAATACAGTGCGTCGGTGAAAGCCGTCGTGACGCCCTTGCCGCGCAACCGCGCTGATTTGAAATTTGTCTTCACCGAAGGTGTGTCTGCCAAAATTGAGCAAATTAACTTTGTCGGTAATGATGTGTTCAGTGATGAGCAATTACGCGATAATTTTGATTTGCGTGCCGATGTGCCGTGGTGGAACTTTCTCGCCAATGAAAAGTATCAAAAACAGGTTCTTGCGGGCGATCTTGAGAAACTACGCAGTTTTTATCTAAACCGTGGTTATTTGAAGTTCCGTGTTGAGTCGACACAAGTGGCGATTTCACCTGACAAAAAAGGGGTGTACATCACCTTAAATGTCAATGAAGGCAAGCCTTATCAGGTCGCTGATTTAGACTTTCGTGGCGATCCACAGAATGAAGACACTTATCGCTCATTGGTCACCTTTACCCGTGGCGATACCTACAACGGCGATAAAGTGACCGCACTTGAAGAGGCGATTAAACGGCACCTGGGCGAGACAGGCTTTGCTTATCCGAAAGTGAACACCCTACCCAGCTTTGATGATGATAATCAGCAGGTGTCGTTAACGGTCAACGTTGAGCCCGGTAAGCGTATTTATGTGCGCAATGTGCGTTTTTCAGGCAACACCACCACCAAAGATGAAGTGTTGCGCCGTGAAATGCGACAGCTTGAAGGCACTTGGCTTAACTCAAAAGCGGTTACTCGTGGTAAAGAGCGCCTCAGTCGTACCGGCTTTTTCCAGAACGTGGAAGTGGATACCCAGCGGGTGCCAGGCACTGATGATCAAGTCGACGTTAATTATAAGGTTAAAGAAGCTAACTCCGGCAGTATCAACTTTGGTATCGGTTATGGCACCGAGTCTGGTGCGAGCTTACAGCTCGGCTTACAGCAAGATAACTTTGCGGGCACTGGGAACCGCTTTGGTATCAACGCCATGGTCAACGACTATCGCAAAAACCTGACGCTTGAGTACCGTGACCCTTACTTTACCCTCGACGGTGTGAGCCTCGGCGGTAAGGTATTTTATAACGAGTTTGAAGCCCGTGACGCCAATATCGTTGAGTACACCAACCAAAGTTACGGTACCAACCTCACATGGGGCTTTTGGACTGACGAGCTGAACTCGATTGATTTCTCGCTTGGGTACACCCACAACAAGATTGAGAACCTCGGCAGTTATTATCAAATTGATAAGTTCTTAGACCTTCACCAAGATAACCTTAATCACAATGAAGGCCTGGAAGTTGACGACTTTGATATGTCGGTATCCTGGACGCGCAATAATCTCAACCGCGGCTACTTCCCAACCGCGGGGAACTACCAACGCGCATCGTATCGGATGACGGTACCTGGCTCGGATGTGCAGTACTTTAAAATGCAGTATGACATCCGCCAATACGTGCCGCTGACACAAGAGCACGAGTTTACGCTGTTGATGCGTGGTCGACTTGCGTATGGTAACGGTTATGGTCAAACCAATGGCCAAGATCATATGCTGCCGTTTTATGAAAACTATTACGCAGGGGGCTTCTCGTCACTGCGTGGCTTCCGCTCAAACTCGGTTGGGCCGAAAGCAGTGTATGAGAACGGCGGCTCCACACAGCCTGGTAGTGACGATGTTGAAAAGAATGAAGGAGATTACGGCTCTTCAGACTCTGTAGGCGGTAATGCTATGGCACGCGCCAGTGCCGAGTTGATTGTGCCAACACCGTTTGCTTCAGAGGAAGCGCGTGAACAAATCCGTACCAGTGTGTTTATCGATGCCGCTTCAGTGTGGGATACCGAGTATGACGTATCCGCTGCTGCTGATTACAGTGGTCGGGATAATATTAAGGATTATTCCGATCCCTCCAATATCAGTGCCTCTTACGGCATGGCATTGCAGTGGATGTCCCCGATGGCACCTTTGGTATTTTCCATCGCAAAACCTATTACAAGCCAGCCTGGCGACGATGAAGAGTTCTTTACCTTCACGATCGGGCGCACATTCTGATGATCAGAAAGGAGACTATTGTGAAATCATTTTTGAAAGCAGCGGGACTGAGTGTCGCGGTATTGACAACGTCCATGTACGCATCAGCGGCTGATGCTGCACAGAAGGTGGGCTACGTATCAACCGGGGCCGTGATGTCGCAACTGGCGAAGAAAAACAACCTCAATGAGAAGCTACGCGGTGAATTTAAAGACCGAGTGGCCGAAATTGAACGCTTGAAAGAGAAGCTCTCTGAAGGCGTAGAGAAGCTCAAGCGTAATGGTGAGCTGATGAGTGAAGACGAGCGCGTGAAGCTGCAGCGCAAACTCCAATCGATGGAGTCGGATTACAAGCTGAAAGTGAAAGCGCTCCAAGAAGATCAACGCAAGCGTGGTGGTCAAGAAGAGTCTAAACTAGTCAAAAAGCTCAAGACAGCGGTTGACCAAGTAGCCGAGCAAGAAGGCTATGACATGGTGATTGATGCTAATGCCGTTTTATACGCCAACCCAAGTGATGACTTATCTGAAAAAGTGATCAACGCAGTTAAATAACCGTCGAGGAGCCCATGGTTTCGATTACTCTCGCTGAATTAGCGGATAAACTGGATGCACAGCTCCACGGAGATGGCGCTGTAACGATAAACTCGCTTGCAGGGATGAATTCAGCGGGAGAAGGGCAAATTACCTTCTTATCCAGCCCTAAATACCGTAAAAACTTGTCACTGTGCCGCGCCAGTGCTGTGATGCTAAAAGAGGGCGATCTGTCGTATTGCCAAGGCAACGCCTTGGTCGTGTCAGACCCCTACTTGGCTTACGCCAAAGTGGCGCAGATTCTCGACTCGACGCCCGCTTGTGCCACCGATATTGCCGCATCCGCGGTGGTGGCTGACGATGCGGTGTTGGGAGAGGGCGTGGCAATTGGCCCGAATGCGGTGATTGAATCTGGCGCGCTTATTGGCGATGGAGCACAAATCGGTGCGGGTTGCTTTGTCGGTAAAGGGGCAAAAGTGGGCGCGCGTACCAAGCTTTGGGCGAATGTCACGCTTTATCATGAGGTAGTGATAGGGCAGGACTGCTTGATTCAAGCGGGTACCGTGATCGGTGCGGACGGGTTTGGCTATGCCAATGATAAAGGCAAGTGGGTGAAAATCCCTCAGCTTGGCCGCGTTGTGATCGGGGATCGCGTCGAAATTGGTGCGTGTACCACCATTGACCGTGGGGCATTGGATGATACCGAAATTGCTGATGGAGTGACTATCGACAACCAGTGCCAGATTGCGCATAATGTGTCGATCGGTGAGAACACAGCAATCGCGGGTGCCACTGTGATGGCAGGCAGCCTCAAAGTAGGCAAACACTGCATCATCGGCGGCGCCAGCGTGTTTAATGGCCATATGGAAATCACAGATAACGTGACCATCACGGGAATGGCGATGGTGATGCGGCCAATCACTGAGCCGGGCATGTATTCGTCCGGCATTCCGTTGCAGCCCAACCGCGAGTGGCGGAAGACTGCCGCACGTGTACTCAAGATTGATGAGATGCACAAGCGGCTCAAAGAGCTGGAAAATCAGCTCGATAAACAAGATTAACGCCGAGATGACAGGCCCGCCTTAGTAACGCGGGCCGTTTTGCGTTAATGAAGTCAATATTGGATTTGAACGGGAATACTACCTTGACTCGCGAAAACAAAGTTCTACATATCAACGAAATCAAAGAGCTGTTACCACATCGCTATCCTTTTTTGTTGATTGATCGCGTTATCGATTTTGAAGAAGGGCAATACCTTCACGCGATTAAAAACATCACTGTTAATGAGCCGCAATTTACGGGTCATTTCCCGCAGTTGCCTGTTTTACCAGGCGTACTCATTCTAGAGGCCATGGCGCAAGCAACAGGCTTATTGGCATTTAAGACCTTCGGTAAGCCGAAAGACAACGAGCTATACTACTTTGCAAGCATTGATAATGCGAAATTCCGCCGTCCGGTTTCACCGGGCGACCAATTGGTGCTTGAGGTGGAGTTTATTAGAGAGCGTCGAGGTATTGCGGCCTTTAATGGGGTCGCGAAAGTAGATGGCGAAGTTGTCTGCTCGGCGGAACTGAAGTGCGCAAGAAGAGAGATCTAATTGTGATCCACGAAACGGCTTACATTCACCCCACTGCGGTTGTCGAAGACGGCGTCGTATTGGGCGAAAATGTCAACATTGGCGCTTTTTCTTATATTGGCGAAGGGGTTGAAATCGGCGCGGGCACCGAGGTGATGACACATGTCGTGATCAAAGGCCCGACCCGTATCGGCGCAGATAACCGCATTTATCAATTCGCGTCCATTGGTGAGGCGTGCCAAGATCTCAAATATGCTGGGGAGCCAACCACGCTAGAAATTGGTGATCGCAACACCATTCGTGAAAGCGTGACCATGCATCGTGGTACGGTCCAAGATAAAGGCGAAACCAAAGTTGGTAGTGACAACCTGTTTATGATTAATGCCCACGTCGCCCATGATTGTGTGGTCGGTAATCATTGTATTTTTGCCAACAACGCCACCTTAGCGGGCCACGTTCATGTCGATGACTATGCGATTGTCGGTGGCATGTCCGCCATTCACCAGTTCTGCGTCATTGGTAGTCACGCGATGCTCGGTGGTGGGTCGATAGTCGTACAAGATGTTCCGCCTTATGTGATGGCACAGGGCAATCATTGCGCGCCATTTGGCATTAATGTTGAAGGGCTCAAACGCCGTGGCTTTGAAAAGTCCTCCATCCGGGCGATTCGCTCGGTGTACAAAAACATGTATCGCTCAGGCAAAACACTGGAAGAAGTGAAAAAAGAGCTGGCCGAGCAAGCGGATAGTGAGCCGGCGCTAGCGCTGTTTATTGAGTTTTTTGAGCGTTCGACGCGAGGCGTTATTCGTTGATGTTACCCAGTGAACGCCCATTACGTGTTGGAATTGTCGCCGGGGAAATCTCCGGCGATGTTTTAGGTGAAGGCCTAATCAAAGCGATGCGTACCCAACACCCCCATGTTGAGTTTGTCGGCATTGGGGGGCCAAGAATGATGGCTCAAGGCTGCCATAGCTTATTCGATATGGAAGAGCTGTCGGTCATGGGGCTGGTAGAAGTGCTGGGACGGCTACCACGTTTGCTGAAAGTAAAAACGGCGTTGGTTAAGCACTTTACCGTCAATCCGCCAGATGTCTTCATCGGTATCGATGCCCCGGATTTTAATCTACGCCTCGAGGCGTCGTTAAAACAAGCGGGGATAAAAACCGTCCATTATGTTAGCCCATCAGTGTGGGCATGGCGGCAAAAGCGGATTTTTAAGATTGCCGCGGCAACGGATCTGGTTCTGGCTTTTTTGCCCTTCGAGAAAGCGTTTTACGATAAGTTTGACGTGCCTTGTGCCTTTGTCGGCCACACCATGGCCGATAGCATTCCGATGCAGGTGGATAAACTCGCCGCGCAGCGCGCGCTTGGGCTGGATAGCAGCAAGCGCTGGCTAGCCGTGCTACCCGGTAGCCGTGGCAGTGAAATGTCGATGTTAGCCCCGCCGTTTATAAAAGCGTGTCAGCAACTGGCAGCACGACACCCTGATCTGGGCTTTGTGGTGGCGCTTGTTAACGAGACTCGACGCCAGCAATTTGAACAGATCTGGCAGACGATTGCGCCTGAATTGTCATTTACGCTGGTTGACGATACGGCGCGCCAAGTGATTAGCGCGGCTGACTCGGTATTACTTGCCTCGGGCACCGTAGCGTTAGAGTGCATGTTACTTAAGCGCCCGATGGTGGTGGGATACAAGGTCAAGCCGGTCACGGCATGGCTTGCCAAACGCCTGCTTAAAACGCAGTATGTTTCCTTACCCAATATTCTCGCTGACGCGCCTTTAGTGCCGGAACTGCTGCAAGAAGAGTGTGAACCAGGCGCACTGGCTGACGCGGTCAGTGCGCAATTAGACAGTGATAACCAGGCATTGTTGACCACCTTTACTGAGTTGCATCACACCATCCGCAAAGATGCGGATACGTCTGCAGCCAATGCCGTATTAAATTTATTAGATGACCATGACTGAACACCCTTTTCACTACCCTGATGCACAGCTTATCGCGGGGGTCGACGAAGTCGGACGTGGGCCCTTGGTCGGTGCTGTGGTCACTGCCGCGGTGATTCTCGATCCCGCGCAGCCTATTGTGGGTTTGACAGATTCGAAAAAACTGAGCGAGAAAAAGCGTCTTGCCTTGTATGATGAAATCAAACAAAAAGCCTTGGCTTGGTCAGTCGGGCGCGCAGAGCCTGATGAAATCGATTCGCTGAATATTTTACATGCCACCATGCTGGCGATGCAGCGCGCGGTTGATGGCTTGTCGGTGACGCCGGATTACGCATTAATTGACGGCAACCGGGTGCCACCCTTGTCGATGCCTGCTGAGGCTGTGGTGAAAGGTGACTTGCGGGTCGCAGAAATTAGCGCCGCCTCGATCTTGGCAAAAGTCGATCGTGACCATGAAATGGCTATGTTGGACGCCGCTTACCCGAATTATGGGTTTGCGCAACATAAGGGCTATCCCACCAAGGTCCACATGGCAGCGTTAGCCGAGCATGGCGCATTACCTATGCACCGTAAAAGTTTTAAACCCGTTAAGCGCGCACTGGGCATTGACTAGTCGTGTGATCCCAGCCCTTATTACCGTTAAGTAACGAGCCGTATGTCTGAGCCACGTTTTGTCCATTTACGTATTCACAGTGACTTTTCCATGGTTGATGGTTTGTCCAAGGTGCCACCACTGGTAAAAAAAGTGGCGGAAATGGGCATGCCTGCCATGGCGCTGACTGACTTTAGCAACCTGTGTGGGTTGGTTAAGTTCTACAACACTGCCAACAATGTCGGTGTGAAGCCGATAATTGGCGCTGATTTTTTGGTGCAATCGGAGGCGTTTGGCGAGGAGCTTTGTCAGCTGACCTTATTAGCGACTGACAAAACGGGCTATAAGAACCTGACCTTGCTGATCTCCAAGGCCTACTTACGCGGACATATTCAGCATCGCCCAGTGATCGATCAGCAATGGCTGATTGAGCATTCGGAAGGGTTGATTGTGTTATCCGGCGGCTGCCGCGGCGACTTGGGTAAAGCCTTGCTTAAAGGCAATCAAGCGCTGGCAAAAGAGTGTGCTCACTTTTACCAGACCTATTTCCCGGATGCGTATTACATGGAGCTGGTGCGCACTGGGCGCCAGGATGAAGAAGTCTATCTACATTTTGCAGTTGATTTCGCGACCGAGCATGACTTGCCTGTGGTGGCGACCAATGAAGTCTGCTTCATTTCATCTGAGGAGTTTGATGCGCATGAGATCCGAGTTGCGATTCATGATGGTTTCACGCTCGATGATCCTCGTCGCCCCAAGAAATACAGCGCCGAACAGTATTTGCGTACCGAGCAAGAGATGTGTGAGCTCTTCGCGGATATTCCCGAGGCATTGACCAATAGCGTAGAAATAGCCAAGCGTTGTAACGTGCCGGTGCGATTGGATGAGTACTTTTTGCCGAACTTCCCCACAGAGGGAATGGAAATTGATCAATACTTGGTCAAGCGCTCACAAGAAGGCTTGGAAGAGCGTCTTGCCTTTCTCTTTCCTGATGAAGTGGAAAGAGCGCGCCGACGCCCCGACTATGATGCACGACTAGAGCGCGAGCTTGGGGTCATCAACCAAATGGGGTTTCCCGGCTACTTTTTGATCGTGATGGAGTTTATCCAATGGTCAAAAGACAATGATATCCCTGTGGGCCCAGGGCGAGGCTCAGGAGCCGGCTCTTTGGTGGCTTATGCGCTAAAAATTACCGACCTCGATCCACTCCAGTTTGATCTTCTCTTCGAGCGCTTTTTGAACCCCGAACGGGTTTCCATGCCCGACTTCGATGTCGACTTTTGCATGGATAAGCGTGATCTAGTGATCGATCACGTCGCTGAAATGTACGGGCGTGATGCGGTATCGCAGATCATTACCTTCGGTACCATGGCGGCGAAAGCCGTGATCCGTGATGTAGGACGCGTGTTAGGGCACCCATATGGCTTTGTGGACCGGATTTCCAAGCTGGTGCCACCCGATCCTGGAATGACCCTCGAGAAAGCCTTTGACGCCGAGCCCCAGTTGGTCGAGGTGTACAACAGCGATGAGGAAGTTAAAGCGCTGATTGATATGGCGCGGATGCTCGAAGGGGTGACTCGAAATGCGGGTAAGCACGCGGGCGGGGTGGTGATATCACCCACCACGATTACCGATTTTTCTCCCCTTTATTGCGACAGTGAAGGGCATCATCCAGTTACGCAGTTTGATAAAAACGACGTTGAAACCGCCGGTCTCGTGAAGTTTGACTTTTTGGGCCTACGGACGCTGACCATTATCGACTGGGCGTTGGGGATGATAAATCCGCGCTTACAGCGTCAAGGGAAAGATCCCATTGATATCGCCGCGATCCCGATGGCTGATCAACCTTCATTTGAAATGCTGCGCAAAGCCGAGACGACCGCCGTCTTCCAGCTGGAATCGCGGGGCATGAAAGAGCTGATTAAACGGCTTCAGCCTGATTGCTTTGAAGATATGATCGCTTTGGTGGCCTTGTTCCGTCCTGGCCCGTTGCAATCAGGGATGGTGGATAACTTTATCGACCGTAAGCATGGCCGTGAAGTCGTGTCTTACCCGGATGAAAAATGGCAACACGATTCGTTGAAAGAAACGCTTGAGCCCACCTATGGCATCATTCTCTATCAAGAGCAGGTGATGCAGATCGCTCAGACACTCGCAGGCTATACTCTCGGCGGCGCGGACTTGTTGCGTCGTGCCATGGGTAAGAAAAAGCCAGAAGAAATGGCCAAGCAGCGAGACATTTTTGAAAAAGGGGCAATCGCCAACGGCATTGATGGCGAGCTAGCGATGCGGATCTTTGATTTGGTAGAGAAGTTCGCTGGCTATGGTTTCAACAAATCGCACTCCGCCGCTTACGCACTGGTCTCATATCAAACACTGTGGTTAAAAGCGCATTACCCCGCGGAGTTCATGGCGGCGGTAATGACCGCAGACATGGATAACACGGATAAAGTCGTGGGGCTGGTGGAAGAGTGTCGGCGCATGAAACTGACGGTTTTACCGCCGGATGTGAATGCGGGATTGCACCATTTCACCGTCAACGAGCAAGGGGAAATTGTTTACGGTATTGGGGCGATAAAAGGGGTCGGCGAAGGCCCTATCGATACCATTGTTGCTGCGCGTGAGCAAGACGGTTATTTCCGAGACTTGTTTGATTTTTGTGCTCGCATTGATACCAAAAAAGTTAATAAACGAGTGATTGAACGCCTCATCCGTGCCGGTGCCATGGATAAGTTGGGTCCTCACCGTGCCGCAATGATGGCCTCGGTTGATGAGGCTATCCGTGCGGCAAGCCAACATCATCAAGCGGAAGCCCACGGGCAAACCGATATGTTTGGGGTGTTGACTGATGCCCCCGAAGAAGTAGAGCATGCCTATGCACACGCTGACCCATGGCCAGATAAAGTATGGCTAGAAGGGGAGCGAGAAACACTGGGCTTGTATTTGACCGGCCATCCGGTCAACAGCTATCGCAAAGAGTTAAAAAACTACATCACGTGGCGGTTAGAAGATGCCCATGCAACCAAGCGTGATGTGGTCTCGACGGTAGCAGGGTTAGTGATCGCTGCACGGGTAATGACCACCAAACGGGGGTCACGATTAGGGATCTTAACCCTTGATGATCGCTCGGGGCGCATGGAAGTGATGCTTTTTTCTGATGTGCTCGACAAATATCTTGACTTGGTGGAGAAAGATCGGATTTTAGTGGTCTCAGGACAGGTCAGCTTTGATGACTTCAACGGGGGGCTTAAAATGACCGCCCGTGAAGTGATGGACATTAGTCAGGCGCGGGAAAAGTATGCGCGTTGTTTAGGGATTTCGATGACCTCGGATCAGGTCGATGCGTCCTTTTTTGAACGATTTCATGATGCACTGGCACCCTACCGCTCCGGTACAGTACCTGTGAATCTTTACTATCAGCGCGACGATGCGCGCGCGCGGTTACGCTTAGGCGCAGAGTGGCGCGTAACGCCAACCGATGAATTAATCGACACCTTGAAAGGCTTGCTCGGTCAAGAGCAGGTCGAATTAGAGTTTAACTAATCCAGGCTGGTGACGTGTCGCGTACACTGGCGGTGACCAATAGGATTCTCTTGGTATGAGTCTTAATTTTTTAGAGTTTGAACAACCTATCGCAGAATTAGAAGCCAAAATTGAGGCCCTTCGCGCTGTTTCCAAGCGGGGTGGAGAAGACGCGGTTAACTTGGATAAAGAGATTGAACAACTGGAAACAAAAAGCCTAGAGCTGACGCGAAAAATCTTTGGTGATTTAGGCGCGTGGCAGGTGGCACAACTTGCGCGTCATCCGCAGCGCCCATATACCTACGACTATCTGGATCGCATTTTCCATGAGTTTGATGAATTGGCTGGCGACCGCGCCTATGCTGACGACAAAGCATTGGTGGGAGGAATGGCGCGATTAGAAGGGCGTCCTGTGATGGTGATTGGTCACCAAAAAGGGCGAGACACCAATGAAAAGGTCAAGCGTAACTTTGGTATGCCCAAGCCCGAGGGCTACCGCAAAGCACTGCGCCTGATGAAAATGGCCGAGCGTTTTAATATGCCGGTGATTACCTTTATCGATACCGCAGGCGCTTACCCAGGTGTCGGAGCCGAGGAGCGAGGCCAATCAGAGGCGATTGCACGTAACCTCAAAGAAATGGCGGGCCTAACCGTGCCGGTAATTTGTAATGTGGTCGGTGAAGGTGGTTCAGGTGGTGCGTTGGCGATTGGCGTGGGGGATTATGTCAATATGCTGCAGTACTCCACCTACTCGGTGATCTCCCCCGAGGGTTGTGCATCTATTTTGTGGCGTGATGCGGCGAAAGCGCCGCAAGCGGCTGATGCGATGGGGATAACCGCGCCTCGCCTCAAAGAGCTTGGCTTGGTTGATAGTGTAATCACTGAGCCTCTGGGTGGCGCACACCGCGACATTAACGCGATGGCGGATAGCATTAAGCAAACACTGCTTACCCAGCTAAGCGATTTAGACAGTCTTGATACCGAAAGCTTGCGGGATCGCCGCTATCAGCGCTTGCTCAATTACGGTTACTGCTAATCGTGATGGAATGAACTGCGATAAAGGGCCTGCGGGCCCTTTTCTTTTACGTAAAGGGCGGCAACAATGACACATTATATCAATGATGAATGGCTATGCTTTACCATCAACTGAGTGACACATTAGCCCCGCTGACATCGACACCGCGACAGGTGGTACTGGCGCTCAGTGGCGGATTAGACTCTCGCGTGTTGCTAGCATTATTGACGCAGTATCGCGACCAGCACCCCCAACATGATTATCTTGTGGTTCATGTTCATCACGGTTTGCATCCCGATGCCGATAAATGGGCTGAGCTGTGCCAAATGTGGGCGGACAACGCCGGATTTCGCTGCTGGGTAGAAAGGGTGAGCTTGGATACATCGCTCAGTGTGGAACATGCGGCGAGACAAGCAAGGTATCAGGCGATCGCGCACCTGCTTAAGCCCAATGGACTGGTGTTAACCGCCCAGCACAGTGATGATCAGGTTGAAACCTTTTTCCTCGCCCTGAAGCGCGGCAGTGGGTTGGAAGGATTAGCTGGGATGCCAGCGGTGCGTGCTCTGGGTCAGGGCTATCTGGTACGTCCTTTTTTGACGCTATCAAGAGCGAGCCTTGAGGCATATGCGCGGCAACACCAACTCGATTGGGTGGACGATCCGAGCAACCAAGACACGCGCTTTGATCGCAATTTTTTGCGTCAGCACTGGTTACCGCAAGCGGATGCTCGTTGGCCTGGCTTTCGTAAAGCCGTTGAGCGCACCCAGCGCTTGTGTGGTGAACAAGCGTCCTTATTGGCGCGATTGATAGAGCCTATGGTGACACAAGCGGAGACAGAAGCGGGCAGCCTGGCTATTACCGCGTTACCACAGAACGACTTAGCACTCACGCAGGCCATGCTGCGCCATTGGCTAAAGCGTCACAGTATTACCTTGACGCAAGCACAGTTACAGACATTGCTCTTTGATGTCATCAACGCTAAACCGGATGCCAACCCGAGCTTGAGCGTGGGCACGGTGAGTATTCGCCGCTTCCAGCAACAGCTTTATATCGTGCTGCCTTATGCCGATTTATCCCAATGGCAGGGCACATTGACGCCAGAAACACCGTTAGCACTGCCAGATGGACTGGGTACCTTGTACTTACTGCCGTATTCGTCGAAAGCGAAAGGGCTCGCGCTGGGGGATCTCACGTCGCGGGCACTGCGTGTACACTTTAACCCTCGTGGCTTATCGATTCATCCTGCCGGCCGACAAGGGCGCCGAAAGCTAAAAAAACTCTACCAAGAAGCCGAGATCCCCAGCTGGTTACGTCGACGCCAACCGATTATTTGCGATGGCGAGACAGTGGTGGCCATTGCCGATAGGTATGTTAGTCAGGCCGCAAGCGGTAAACAATGGCGGCTTGTTTGGCAGCATGAGTCTTAATCTCCCTGTCACCCGGCGCGATTCGCTCACTTAACATCGCTCGCTCACCAGGTGCTAGAGCAAACGTCGGGCGAGTTGGATGAGATCAGAATACTGAACGGGTGATGATTAATTGAGCAGTTAGACTATCTTATCTTGCTTAATCGTGACGAATTACTTAATGTACTAGTCTAATGATACATAAGGTAAGCAGTAATGGCATCAAGTCGCGAATTATTCGGTACTAGGATTGGCTTTGTTCTAGCTGCAGCAGGGGCTGCAGTGGGACTGGGTAATATTTGGGGATTTCCCACTCAAGCGGCCAGTAATGGCGGTGGCGCGTTTTTACTCGTCTACTTGTTAATGATTTTGCTGGTGGCATTTCCCATGTTGGTGGTGGAAATGGCGATTGGCCGTCATGGGCGTGCGAACCCACTGGATAGCATGCGTGCACTCAGTGATAATCCTTTGATGAAGCGCTTAGGAAGCGGTGTGGGTTTAGTGGGACTGGCCGTTCCTTGTATGGTGCTGGCGTTCTATAGCATTGTTGGCGGCTGGTTAGTGTCTTTTCTCCTTGCGGCGGTTGCAGAGATCTTGCACTTTACCGACGCGGCAGCATGGTTAAAAGGCTTCTCGGCTTCACGTAACTTGTTTGGCGCTATTCTCTTTTATGTGTTGACGATCTTTATTGTGCAAGCAGGTGTGAAACAAGGGATTGAACGTTGGTCGACGCGGTTGATGCCCGCGTTATTCGTGCTGTTTGCCGCGATGTTTATCTACATCATGACGTTACCTGGGGCGACAGAGGGTTTAAAGCACTACCTTATTCCTGACTTCTCCAAGATCATGGACAGAGATCTGCTCTTGGCCGCGATGGGACAAGGCTTTTTCTCGCTGACCATTGGTGGGTGCTCGATGCTGATTTATGGCTCTTATCTGAGTCAGAAAGAAAATCTGCCTAAGATGGCATTGAGCGTCACGCTGGTCGATACCGCGGTGGCAGTCATTGCGGGTCTGGTGGTGCTACCTGCCATGTTTGTTGCCATGCACCAAGGCGTAGAAATATACGCGCAAGATGGTAGCTTGCTGAGTGCCGATACGCTGGTATTTACCGTGTTACCTTTGTTGTTTGAAAGCCTCGGAGCGGCAGGGCCTTACGTGTCTTTGGTCTTTTTCTTACTGATGACTATTGCGGCGCTGACCTCTTCGATTTCTATGCTCGAGTGCCCGGTTGCTCTTGCCAGTGAACGACTAGGCTCAAGCCGTAAAATCACCAGTTGGGTCCTGGGTGGTCTGATTGCCGCGTTTAGTGCGGTGATTGTCTTCCATTTCGGTACCTTGTTTGGTTTGGTGGCGAAAGTGGCGACACAGTACTTCCAGCCCTTTGCAGCGCTATTGTTCTGCTTGTTTGGTGGGTGGATTTGGTCGCGTGACCGCAAATTGTCGGCCTTGCGTGAGGGGTATGCGGATATTGAGCAGAGCCTGTTTTGGAAAATATGGCCTGTCTACGTCAAGTTCGTTTGTCCTATATTAGTGGCGACCGTCCTGTGGGTGTCACTGGGCTAACAAAAGCCGTCGAGATCGCGACCAATAATGAAAAAAGCGGACGAAATGTCCGCTTTTTGCGTTGTATAGACGTTGACTTAACGAAATTGGTTGGCGTCTTCGATATACGTAAAGCCTGCTTCTTCGAGCCGCGTGCACAGTACGGCTTTGTCGATATCATAATAGCGAACCAGATCCTCCAAGCTGTCAAACTCGTCACGTAGCTTCATATTGACAATGCTCATCAGCATGACAGGGTCCATGGTGGCGTAATTGTTTAGATCCATCTTAGTCCTCGTGATCGCTGATCAACAAGTTGGCCGCGGCAAATGCGGCTTGCTCTCGACGCGATTGCTGGATCTCAGTGTCTTGTGCAATATCGTTGAGGGCTTTTAATGCGCAATGGATCGCCGCTGGTATATAGCCTTGCTCGCCACTACCAATTTCCGCGTAGCGTTGGCGAATCAAGTCACAGCAGTCTGCTATTTTCATGGTGTTCTCCTCACGTAATGATGAGGATCACTATACCCAATCTGGTTAGGGAGAGGAAAGCGCTAACGTGCGCGTTTTTGCCGGTACATACTTTGGTCGGCACGTTCATAGAGCGACAAGTTATTATCACCTTGTCGATAGACAGAGAAACCAACTGACGCGCTGATCTGGTGACTTGATAACAAATGATCTTGGCCAACTAAGCTCTTCACTCGTGAGGTCACGTGTTTCACCGAGCTTTTACTGGCAGGTTGCAAGATCACGGCAAATTCATCGCCACCGAGTCGATAGCAACGATCGCTGCCGCGCACAGCTTCTTTGACCAGCAATGAAAAGCGGCGTAGTACCTTATCACCATCCAAGTGGCCATAGGTATCATTAACTTGTTTGAAGTTGTCCATATCGAACATCACCATGACCAGACCAATATTTTCCCGTTCACAGACGGCGACGGCATGCTGAAGGTCTTGTTCAAAGCTGGTGCGGTTATGTAGGCCAGTGAGACCATCGAGCAATGCCATGTTTTTCACGCGTGTATATTCAACGGCATTATTCAGCGGGCCGGCGAGCAGCTTGTGATAGGTATGGAGCAAGCTGATTTCATCTGGATCGAGCTTGTAAGGGGTAGAGTATTGCAACACACCCAATGGCTGCTTATTGAACTTGATGGAAAACGTCTGACGAAATGTGTGTTGTGCGCCACGACGAATGATGTTGGAGATATCATCATGCTCCCAAATAATGCGCCCAATATCGATCTGCTTTTCTAGTTCACGCGCGTAGACTTCAAACAACACTTTGATATCAAGGTGGCCTTGCAGCTTTTGTAACAACAACAAACGTTGATCGGCACCGAGCGGGACAATCCGCGGGGCGCGATCAGAGTTTGTATATTGTTTGATGTGCGAGGCATTCATGCGTGATCAACTACTCAGTAATAACGTCGGTTTCAATCTATGAAGCAGGTATCGTGCCAGTCTATATATTTTTGCTAATGGCGATGGGTGGATGCGAGTGAGGATACTGTTTTAAAGTAACTAATCTGTCAATAGAGAGAGGATCTCAGATTGGTGATTGTGTGCATCACGGTAGCCAATGTCAATCAACTGGCGAAGGTATGCCGGCTCAAATAATAGATAACTGGCAAAGGTGGCATCTTGACTGGCATTAATCCCCAAAAGCTTAAGCAAGCTGCGCAATGCGAGTGGCATATGGCTGTAGTAGCGGTTCGCCATGGGTTCAAATGGTTCTGAAGGCCGAAGATGAAGCACATCAATGTGGCGCAGCCCTAGACGCTCTTTCTGGTCGGGAGATAAAGCGCTGGCAACCTGATTAAGCCGTTGTAAATGCTCTAAGTCTGCCGAGAGCGTATCCGCAAAGATAGCATTCATTAAATGACCGCCGAGCATCGCTAAACCTGGCGCGGTGTGTTTAATTTGTTCAGGCCGCCGTATTCCTGTGGTCAGATCCAGAATTAAAATCCGCTCCGCGTCCATTTTGACAGCGGGACGCAACGGGGAAATTTGGTGAATTGCCCCATCACCATAAAACTCGTGGCCAATCCTGGAGGCAGGAAAAACGAAAGGAATGGCTGAAGAGGCCAGTAAGTGTTCGGTGGAAATTTGACTTCGCTTTCCCACTGCGCGGGCTCTTTCCCACGGTTTGATATGAGATGCGCCTTGAAAGAAACTCACCGATTGCCCCGTTTGGTAGTTTGAGGCAGTGACAGACAAGCCATTTAAATGACCAGCAAGCAATTGATAATTAAGCTTGTTAAAGCTGATCGTTTGATTCAGTAATTCTCTTAATGGCCGATTATTGAGCAACCCGAAAGGCTGAGTGGGTTGGTAGTGAGATTGAAAGCGTTGCCCGGTTTGCGACAAAAGATGGCCGATAAGTGCACTGGGCTGACTGGCGAGCACCCGGGAGGTGTTCAATCGATGCCATAGCCAAGACAGTTTTTTGACGCCTAGTCGAAAACATGACGCATAGCTTGCCAAAGATACCGCGTTGATAGCACCGGCGGATGTGCCGCAATAAATGGTAAAGGGGCTAGTGTGCACCCGCGGGTACCAGTGAGCGATCGCCGAGAGTACGCCTACTTGGTAAGCGGCTCGTGCACCGCCGCCAGTGAGCACCAAGGCAATTTTGGGTTTGTTTTTCGACATAGGGCTACCATTATTACCACGCTAACAGTTTGATTATAGACGCTCTTTCATCTCACGCGCGGCGGTATATCACAGACCCCAAATATCATTAATGATAATGAGGTTGAAAATTGTTATCAATTCGATCTAGGCTGGTGGTGTCTTAATCATCGATGGAGCAACACCATGACTTACTCTTTTCCCGATCTTCCTTATGCTTATGATGCGCTAGAGCCCCACATTGATGAGGCAACCATGCGCATTCATCATCAGCGTCACCACAAAACCTATTACGATAAATTTGTTGCGGCGATTGAAGAGACGGCGCGTAATGGTGAATCGCTTGAGACTTTATTTGCTGAGGTTTCAACGCTGCCTGCTGCCATTCGTAATAATGGCGGTGGTTATTACAACCATTTGATTTATTGGCAATCGATGACGCCCAACCCTAAGGGGACACCAGAAGGACCGCTCTATGATGCCATTGTAGCGACCTACGGCTCACTCGATGCGTTTAAAGAGGCCTTTAGTCAGGCGGCGATTGGTCAGTTTGGGTCAGGCTTTGCGTGGCTGGTAGTGAAAGAAGATGGACAGCTTGCGATTACATCGACACCTAATCAAGATAATCCATTGATGGATATTGCAGAGGTGAAAGGAGAGCCGCTGTTAGGCTGTGATGTGTGGGAGCATGCTTACTATCTTAACTATCAGAATAAGCGCCCAGATTATGTCAATGCTTGGTGGCAAGTGGTCAATTGGGACTTTGCTGAAAAGGCATACCAAAAAGCACGCGAGACGATTAGCTGATACAAAAATGCCCCGCAGAGCGGGGCATGACATGCTTGCTTTTGGCGCTATTTAGTCAAGCTTTGACTGAATAAACGTCAGTGCATCTTCAATGGAGAAAGGCACTTTCTCGCCGTCTCGACGATGCTTATACTCGAACACGCCGTTATCCATACTACGCTCACCAATGACGATAGTGTGAGGCACGCCGACAAGTTCAATATCAGAGAACATTACACCTGGACGCTCTTTGCGGTCGTCAAAAAGTACCTCAATACCGGCTGCGGTAAGATCGGTGTATAACTTTTCAGCCGCTTCACGGACACGTTCAGATTTGTGCATATTCATCGGGACAATGGCCACCTTGAAAGGCGCGATGGCGTCAGGCCATATAATACCGTTTTGGTCATGGTTTTGCTCAATCGCTGCAGCCACAACACGCGTAATACCAATGCCGTAACAGCCCATCTCTAACATGGCGTTCTTACCGTCTTGGCCTAGTACGCCAGCATTCATCTTTTGTGAGTAGTTATTGCCCAGCTGGAAGATATGGCCCACTTCGATGCCACGTTTAAACATCAATGTGCCTTTACCACAAGGGCTAGGATCGCCTTCGATGACATTGCGCAGGTCGGCGACTTGACCTAGCTCTACATCGCGTCCCCAATTTATTCCGAAGTAGTGTTTATCGTCGGTGTTTGCACCAGCACCAAAGTCACTCATTACCGCAACACTGCGATCGACGATGAAAGGTGCCGGTAGGTTTACCGGACCCAAAGAGCCAGGACCTGCACCGACAAGCGCACGGATTTCTTCTTCGGTGGCGAAAGTAAGCGGTGCTTCTACCTCAGGTAGATTTTCCGCTTTTACTTCGTTGAGTTCATGATCGCCACGGATGATTAGTGCGATAAGATCGGACTCGACCTGTTCAGACGCTTTGACGAAAAGCGTCTTAACTGTTTTTTCGATCGGGAGGTCAAACTGCTCAACCAGTTCAGCAATGGTTTTCGCATTCGGCGTATCGACCAGCGCCATGGCTTGCGTGGGTGAATCGGCTTGCGCCTGAGGGGCGAGCGCTTCGGCTTTTTCAATATTTGCCGCGTAGTCGGACTCGGTTGAAAATGCGATCAGATCTTCACCACTGTCGGCCAGGACATGGAATTCGTGCGAGGCGGAACCACCAATGGCGCCGGTATCAGCCAATACGGCACGGTAGTCTAGCCCCATGCGGTCAAAGATGGCGCAATAAGCCGCGCGCATTTTCTCATAGCTCTGCTCCATACCCGCTTTGTCGATATCGAAGCTGTAGGCGTCTTTCATGGTAAATTCGCGAGAGCGCATGACGCCAAAACGAGGACGTACTTCGTCACGGAACTTGGTTTGGATTTGGTACAAGTTGAGCGGCAATTGCTTGTATGAATTGATTTCGTTGCGCGCCAAGTGCGTAATCACTTCTTCATGCGTGGGGCCTAAAACAAAATCACGTTGATGGCGGTCAGCAATACGTAGCAGCTCAGGACCAAACTTTTCCCAACGCCCCGTTTCTTGCCATAAATCTGCTGGTTGTACGACAGGCATCATGGTTTCGACGGCGCCGGCACGGTTCATTTCTTCGCGAACAATACGCTCGACATGGCGAAGGACGCGAACCCCGGTAGGAAGCCAAGTATAAAGGCCTGAAGCGAGTTTTCGAATCATACCCGCACGCAACATCAGCTGGTGGCTGACAATTTCTGCGTCGCTAGGGGTTTCTTTCAAAGTAGAAAGCAGATATTGACTGGTACGCATGTAAAGTTATCCGTTGATATTGGCGATCAATAAGTCCAAGCATATTAACAGCGTGGGGGAGTTTCGACAAAAGCTTCTATGGTAGCCACCTCTATTTGCTCGTTTTGCACGTAAAACGTGACGTTAAAGTCGAACAGGTGAACAGCATAGCGGCGATTATCCGGTTGACCTTTTCTATAAGCCGGGCGTGGGTCTTGTGCTAAAACTTCAGCGATGACACGTTGATAATAGGCTTGCTGATGGGTTTGAGATAATGCCAATAAGGCGCGGTCAGAGAAATGAACGTCTAGTGGCGTGGGTTTGGTGTGAGCAAATCCGCCTTGGGCGTCGGGAATACTGTCAGAGTAAGGAATATAGGGCTTAATATCCACAATCGGGGTTTGGTCAACAAGATCGCACCCTCGTAATACCAAGGTTACTTGCCCGCTATCTTGAGTGACATCAACCAGCTCTACCGCCGACATACCAATGCCATTAGGACGAAATGTAGCCCGGCTGGCAAACACACCCATTTTCTCATTCCCCCCTAAACGAGGTGGCCGGACGGTAGGGCGCCATCCCTTATCTAAGTTCTGATCAAAAAGAAAAAGCAACCAAAGGTGAGAGTATTGTTCAATCCCTCGTACGGCGTCGATCTGATTGGCATCCCCCTGTAAGCAGAGATAAGCCAGTGCACTCGGCGCTAATCCAGGTTGACGAGGTACCGCAAACTTCTCTTTAAAAGGAGAGTAAAGCGTGCCGATTGGGGTGATAGAAAACGGGGAACACATAACCAAATAAACCTAAAACAACGTGGATATACTCTAGCATGTGATAGAAGAGGGGAGTATGGATGCAAGTCAGTCTTGGGCGTGACATAATCTCAACATTATTTACCGAGGGGAACAACGCGTGAGTCTTCCAGCCGTTTTTATCGATCGTGATGGTGTCGTTAATGTCGATCACGGTTATGTGTCTAGTATCGATAGCTTTGAATATATTGAGGGTGTGTTCGACGCATGTAGGGCGCTGAAAGAAAGCGGCTATTTACTCGTACTGGTGACCAATCAAGCCGGTATCGCAAGAGGCTACTTTTCGGAGCAAGATTTTTTGCAATTGACCGAATGGATGGATTGGAACTTTGCTGATAAAGGTGTCGATTTTGATGGGATATATTACTGCCCCCATCATGCCAGTGAAGGAGTCGGTGAGTATCGAATTGATTGCGATTGTCGCAAACCCAAGCCGGGTATGTTGATTGATGCCCAGCAAGAGCTTGATATTGATATGTCACGCTCGGTGATGGTGGGAGATAAAGCGGATGATATGAAAGCCGCAGAGTGTGCAGGGGTTGCAACTCGTTTGCTAGTGCGTTCAGGTAAACCTATCACCGAACAAGGCGTCGCATTAGCAACTGACGTTGTTGACTCTATCGCTGATATACCCGGTTGGCTTGCTAACCATTAAAACGATATGCAAACAGCGTCTTGGCGATTATTTGCACAGTTAGATTTTTTTCAAAAAAAACGCTTGCATCCCAAAAACAAGCCTCTATAATTCGCTTCTCGTTGGCACGGCAAACCGCGCTAACAACGGCAAAACAGCCAAGCAAACAAAACGCTTGACTCATTGCATCGGTGGCGTAAAATGCCACTCCCGCTCAAGATTGGGCGGTGCTCTTTAACAATTTGACCTATGCAATCTGTGTGGGCACTCGTTAAGAATAGACAAAAAGATTTATTCGATGAACTGAGTGACCAAACGACAACTTTTATAGTTGTTCGGCACAGTCAATTCGTTTGTCTCTTCGGAGATAAACAGTAATCAGTATTCATTGAGCAGTTTCTACGGAAACACCAAACTTAAATTGAAGAGTTTGATCATGGCTCAGATTGAACGCTGGCGGCAGGCCTAACACATGCAAGTCGAGCGGAAACGGCAGCATTGAAGCATCGGTGGATTTGCTGGACGTCGAGCGGCGGACGGGTGAGTAACGGCTGGGAACCTGCCCTAGAG